>CAZKHU010000064.1:0-16334 GCA_964552725.1 uncultured Syntrophus sp. | reverse complement strand
GTTCCGGAGGCTGGAGGCGCTATTTGCCGATGCAGAAGCGCGAAAATATCCGGGCAAGGATATCCTCGCTGGAGGTTTTTCCGGTAATCTCTCCGATGAAATCGAGGGCTTCGCGCAGTTCCAGGGCGATGATCTCCGGCATCATGCCGGTTTGCGCGCCCTGGGAGGCCCTCTTCAGGCACTCGCCGGCCTTTTCCAGCGAGGTCTTCTGATGCGCGTGGGCGATCATTGTCGAAGACGCCTCCCCCGCTTCCCTTTGCATAACGAGCCGGAGGAGGGCGGTGGAGAGATTTTCGATTCCACTCCCGTACTTTGCGGAGATTCTCACCGGCGGGGGGATGTTTGCAGGCAGGATGCCTTCCAGCGCTTTTTCAGCAATGCGCGCGGGCAGATCGGATTTGTTGAAAACGAGAAGCAGCGGTCTTTCCGATATCTTTTTCAGCATTGCCAGTTCTTCGGCGGCAATCTCCCTGCTTGCGTCCAGCAGAAAGAGAACGGCGTCGGCGCTTGCCGCCTTTTCCCAGAGAAAGTCTATCCCCGCTTTTTCGATGTCATCCTGGGGGGGGCGAATCCCGGCGGTGTCGGTCAGACGCACGGGAATTCCCGCTATATCCGCCGTTTCTTCGATGAAATCCCGCGTTGTCCCAGGGACAGGGGAGACGATCGCCCTTTTTTCACCGAGAAGCCGGTTCAGCAGGCTGGATTTGCCGACGTTCGGCAGCCCGGCGATCACGACGCCGATGCCCGCCCGCACTATTTTACCCTGCCGGTAAGTAGCCGCGAGTTTTTCCACTGCATCGATCTGCGGGTTTATCAAGGCGGCAATTCCGCCTGCCGCCTCTTCCATCCCATCCTCTTCGGTAAAATCAATGGATGCCTCGATGCGGGCGAGGAGCGTCAAGAGCTCCTCCCTGATTTTTGCTATTTCTCCGGAAAGATTGCCCTTCAGGCGGCCAAGGGCGGCGGCTGCGCCCAGGGCTGTCCGGGCGGCGATCACGTCGTTTACCGCCTCGGCCTGGGCCAGATCCAGGCGGTCGTTCAGAAAGGCCCGTCTGGTGAATTCGCCGGGCGCTGCCGGACGGGCGCCGGCGCGGAGCGCCTCTTCCAGAACAGTCTGGAGGACAAAGGGGCCGCCGTGGCAGCTTATTTCAAGTGTGTCCTCGCCGGTAAACGAGTGCGGTCCCCTGAAGAAGGCAAGCAGAACCTCATCGAGCGCTTCATGCGTTTCCGGGGATATTATTTCGCCGTGGTAAAGACGGTGGGAGAGAAATTTTTCACGGGGAAGGGGGCGGAAAATCCTGCGGGCAATGCTTTCCGCATCCGGTCCGCTTATCCGGATTGTTCCTATGCCGCCAACGCCCGGAGGGGTCGCGATGGCGGCAATGGTATCGCTGAATATCATGATTTCATCGACCGTTATGCATATTCACAAACAGGGGATCTGTGTGCGCGCAATCCGCCGGATTGTCCCGCACCGATTTCGTTCAAGGCGGAGAATGTCGATGTTTTCCGCCCTGAACGGGCCAAAGAGGCGGCTGATTTTATTCCTCGTCGCGAGAATTTGCCGCAACGGGGTTTTCAGCGGCAGGTTCCTGCCTTGCCGGGACTATTACAATCTTGCGATACTCTCCCTCGCCGCGACTGATGGTTGTCAGCGATCTGTCATTTTTCAGGGCAATATGGATGATGCGACGGTCGTGAGGGTTCATCGGGCCAAGGGTGATCGGCTTGCGGGTTTTCCTGACCTTCCGGGCGGTCTGCAACGCGGTCGAAAGCAGCGAATCTTCGCGCCTTTTACGGTATTCCTCGGTGTCGATTACGATCCGCCTGCCTTCATTTATGGAGTGGTGCACCGCCTTGTTGACGATATACTGAAGGGCGTCGAGGTTCTGCCCCCGCTTGCCGATGAGCAGCCCGTCCCCGTCTCCCTGAATCTTCAGAATGACCGTGTCATTCTCTTCCTGAAGTTTTACCACGGCGGGGATATTCATTCTTGAGAGGATGCCCTCGACGAGCTCCAGCGCCTTCACCGTTTCCGGTTGGGTGGGGGCGGCTTCCTGGGAAGGCGGCTCAGAATTCGGTCTCTTTGCCCCGGGGTGTTTCTGATTAAAGCTTCCGTCAGAAGCATTGGATCGGCGCGGCCTTTCCTGCTTCTGTCTGATATTCGGGGTTTTCCCTGGTGAATTATTTTCCGGTTCTGTTTTTGCCTGCTCCGAAGAATCGCTTGGCAGGGAGCCGCCGCTTCTTGCCGGCAGAGGCAAATCAGAAGGTCTGGGAATTTTCTTTTTTTCCGGGGCGGGGGTGGAAACCGCCAGCGGCGCCGGAGGGGTCTTCGGGGGCATGGCAGAAACCGGCGTGCCGGCGCTGTTCAGCAGATCGTCAAGTTCCCGGTCTATTTGAAGAATGCCGGCCCTGATCAGGGCCTTCCTGGAGCCAAACCCCAAAAAGCCGGGATTTCCCTCCGCGATTATCTCTATCTTCAGTTTTTCCCGTGTTGTCTTAAATTCCCGGCATGCCTTTTCGATTGCTTCATCTATCGTCTTGGCTTCAATGTCAATCGCATCCATTTTGGGACTTTATCTCCATTTTGAACATCAGCAATGATCCCGAACCGTTACTCTCAAGCCATCTTCTTGTTGGTGTACATCTGCTGGCCGATACTGATGACGTTGTTGAGAAGCCAGTAGATAACCAGTCCCGAGGGGAAATTTAGAAACATGAAGGTGAAGATAATCGGCATGAACAGCATGATTTTGGCCTGCATCGGATCGGCGCCCGTCGGGGTCATCTTCTGCTGGAGGAACATGGTGGCGCCCATAATCAGCGGGGTAATGTAATAAGGATCCTTGGCGGAGAGATCCTGAATCCACCAGAAGAACGGTGCGTGACGCAGCTCGATCGCATACAGCAGTGCCTTGTAGAGGCCGAAAAAGACCGGTATCTGCACGATCATGGGCAGGCAGCCGCCCATCGGGTTCACCTTGTGGGATTTGTAAAGGGCCATCGATTCCTGGCTGAGCCGGGCCTTGTCGTTCTTGTATTTTTCACGCAACTCCGCCATTTTGGGCTGTAATTTCTGCATCTCCTTCATCGAGCGATAGCTCTTGTTTCCGAGAGGCCAGAAGATCAGCTTGATCAGGATGGTAAGCAGGATAATTGCCATGCCGTAATTGTGAATATAGCTGTAGATGAACTTGAGGGTGATCAGCATCGGAATGGCGAGCCATTTCAGCCAGTCTCCGAAATCGATGGCATTTTCCAGCTTGATGCCCTGGGCTTTTAGAATATTGTAATCCTTGGGGCCGAGAAACAATTTGTATTTGAAGACGGAAGGCTGCCCCGCCGGAACCACCTGTTTGGGCCCCAGCAGACTCACGGAAACCAGATTGCCTTGAGTCTTGAGCAGTCTCATGCTTGTCAGGGACGGGTTTTGCGGGATCATCGCGGAGATGAAGTATTTGCTTTCGAATCCCCCCCAGGAGACATAGGGGCCCATCGTTTTATCCGCATCCATCTTGCTGACCACGGGACGATCGATTTTATCTGCAATCGAGGAAACCGGGCCGTCATGGCCGTAGCTGTCCGTCGGCGTCTCCGGATTTACATACTGATTCCAGGACAGGGCTGCGCTTTCGTTTATCGGCGCATCCCTGAGATTGTGAATCTTCACTTCCAGATCAAAACTGTAGCTGTCGCGGTTGAAGGTGAATATTTTGTCGATGCGCAGGTCGCCGGGATAGGATTGCGTGAAGGTGAGGCTTCTGGTTTCTTCCCCCCTCGTTAAATCAAGCAGATTCCCCTGCGCCTCAAAAAAGGCGTTTTCCGGGATGTTGATTGTCGAATCCGGGAAAGCGAGGGTGAAAGGCAGCGGCATTCCCTCTATCGTATGAACAAGTTCGATTGGCTGGGGCGCTTCATGGACCGGTTTTTTCTTGCCGATAAGCCCATAGAAGGTTTCGGCAATGTCCTTGATGCCGGGAATGGAGGTTTTGTACTGTTTCAACTGAAAAGATTTCAGCGCCGCGCCTCTGGTGGTGAAGACGGCACGGTAAAGGGGAGTTTCCACGACGACGTCCTTTTCGGAGCCGGTAATCGCCTTCGCGGATGCTATTGTCCCCGCGGTGACGGCGCTCTGGACCACTGCTGGCGGCGCGGCTTTCTGCGCCGAATCGGCCGCCTTTTTCTCCGCGCCGGATACGGCGGCTGATTCCTGCTGAAGAGCCGGTTTGACCGGGGGCTTCGCAAAGAAGTATTGATACGTCATCAAGACAATGACCGACAGAACAACGGCAAGAATTGTTTTCTTGTCCATTAAGACCTCCAAATTTGTAGCGTTATTTTCATTTTACCGGGTCATACCCGCCGGGGTGCCAGGGGTTGCAGCGGAGGATGCGCTTGAGGCCCATAAAGGCCCCGGTGCAGGGGCCATGAAGCTTTACGGCGGTGATTGCGTATTCGGAGCAGGTAGGGTAGAATCGACAGTTGGAACCGATGAGCGGCGAAATGGATATCTGGTAGATACGCACCAGCATCACCAGAAATTTTCCGAATGTCGCTGAAAAAAAGTTTTCTTTAAACATCTGTTCTCGTTAGCAGCCGATTTTCAAGCTCTGTGTAAACATCATTATAGGTTAATTTTGAAATGCCTTTTTTGGCGATTACTACGATATCGTGCGATGCTGGTAGTTTTCCCTTGTTCAGCCGGAAAAACTCCCTCAAAAGACGTTTGATCCTGTTCCTTTTAACGGCGTTGCCAACCTTCTTGCTTACCGTGGTTCCCATTCTTCTCATGCCGGCCTGATTCGGGCAGACAATGATTGTGAAGTTTCTGGTGTAAACCCGTTTCCCCTGCTCGTAAATCCGCAGGTAGTCCTGCCTTTTCCTGATCCGCTCTTCCGGTTGAAACGATTGAGATTCCATGCAAATTGCCCCTTTGTGGAAGGGGCCGGCCATCTCCGCCTGAAGATGCAAATTCCCTAAACGGCCAATCGCTTGCGGCCCTTTGCCCTTCTTCGGCTGAGAACATTTCTGCCGCCCTTGGTGGCCATGCGCACCAGAAATCCATGAGTGCGTTTTCTTTTGGTATTGCTGAATGTGGTCAATGTCTTCTTCATTTTGTATTCTCCAAACCCCGTGTTTATTGTTCGGGCTCTAAACCACAGTCGGGATGATTTGTCAAGCAATATGAATATCCCAAAAAGCTTGACACCCCGCTTAGGTGCGTATATCCTCCCGCAAATTTTACAATAGAATTTTACAACAGGATGATGTGCGGGGATGGACAGGGAGACGTTAAAATACTGGCTCGCTCTCAGGGCGGTTGAGGATGTCGGCTGTGTGGGTTTTCGCACGCTGCTGCAAGCCTTTCGATCCCCCCGGGAGGCGTTTTCGGCCTCAGGGGAGATGCTGCGGGCGATCCCCGGCATCGGGCCCAAAACGGCCGACAATATCCGCTCGTTTTCGTCCTGGGGGAAAATCGAAAAGGAGCTGGAGATCGCCGAAGAGACAGGCGTCGAAATAATCGTCTGTACGGACCCCTGTTATCCGCGAAACCTTCTGAATATATATGATTATCCTCCTTTTCTCTACGTCAGGGGCTCGCTTGTGCCGGAGGAAGTGTGCGTGGCGATTGTCGGATCGCGGCTGGCCTCTGTTTATGGACGCTACACGACGGAAAAGTTGAGCCGGGAACTGGCGCTGCAGGGGATCACCGTGACCAGTGGTCTGGCGCGCGGGATAGACGCCGCCGCGCACCGGGGCGCCCTTGCCGGCAAAGGGCGAACAATCGCGGTGCTTGGTTCCGGGATCGATATGATATATCCGCCGGAAAACGCGAAACTGGCGGAACAGATCATCGAAAGCGGGGCGCTTGTCTCCGAATTTTCGCTGGGGACGCCGCCCAACGCCCCCAATTTTCCATCCCGGAACCGGATCATCAGCGGGATTTCGTTCGGGGTTGTCGTTGTGGAGGCCGGGGAGAAGAGCGGCTCGCTGATCACGGCAAGAATCGCCTCCGAGCAGGGGCGCTCCGTTTTTGCCGTGCCGGGGGAGTTCGGGGCGTCGGGTTCGCGGGGGACGAATCATCTGATCAAACAGGGGGCGACGCTTCTCGAAAGCATCGATGATATTTTTGAGGAAATTATGCCCCAGGCAGGATTTTGCCGTCCGCCGGGAAACGCTGAGGGTTCATCTGTCCCGGCAAGGAATGCCCCTGACGATATGGAGGAGCTGCCTCTTTTGTCGCCGGCGAAGGACCCGTTCGCCGATTCCGGTAAAAACGCGAGCCCCGGCGCGGAAGCAATGCCTGCTTCGCCTGCGGAGAACGCGGCAAGGAGCGATAGCGAAAGAAGACTGCTGCCGCTGCTTTCTGCGCGGCCGCTTGGAATCGATGCGCTTATTCAACAATCCGGCCTGTCTGCACGGGCCGTTCAAAATGCTTTGCTCACTCTCGAACTGGCCGGTCTGATAACTTATTTGCCCGGCAAGAATTATTCACTCAAGGAGCCATAAATTTGAAAGAGAAAAATCAGGTAAATTCATTGATCATCGTTGAGTCCCCGACCAAGGTGAAAACCATCGGCAAATACCTCGGCAAGGGTTTTGAGATCAGGGCCTCCGTGGGCCATATCAAGGACCTTCCCAAAAACAAGCTCGGCATAGATCCGGAAAATGGATTCGAGCCGACCTATACGGTTATGGAAACCAAAAAAAGGGTGGTGGCGGAGCTCAAAAGGGCGGCGGAGCATGCGGATCGCATTCTGCTTGCCCCCGACCCTGACCGTGAAGGGGAGGCAATTGCCTGGCATGTTGCCGAGGAGATCGGCAAGAAGAAGGTGGTACAGCGCGTTCTTTTCAACGATCTGACAAAGGAGACGATTCTCCATGCGATAGCGCATCCGCGCGAACTCAATTTCGATCTATACGAGGCCCAGCAGACCCGGCGCATTCTCGACAGACTGGTCGGGTATCAGATAAGCCCGATTTTGTGGGAAAAGGTGAAGCGAGGCCTGAGCGCCGGCCGGGTGCAGTCCGTCGCCGTCCGGATTATCTGCGACCGGGAAGCGGAGATCAAGAAGTTTGTCCCCGAGGAATTCTGGAACCTGACTGCCGTTCTGGAAGGAGAAAATCCGCCCCCGTTTGAGGCGAAGCTTTTGAAGCTGGAGGGGAAAAAGGCCAGGGTTGCAGACGGGGCAGCTTCCGCGAAGATTGCCGCCATCGTAAAAGACGCGGCTTTTATTGTCGCCGCTGTCGAAAAAAAGGAGGTCAGGCGCCAGTCGCCGGCCCCTTTTACGACGAGCAAGTTGCAGCAGGAGGCCGCCCGCTGGCTGCATTTTACAGCCAAAAAGACAATGTCGACCGCCCAGAAGCTTTACGAGGGGATTGAACTCGGCCGGGATGGTCAGGTCGGACTTATCACCTATATGAGAACCGATTCCGTTCGCGTTGCCGCCGAGGCGGTCAGTGAAGCGCGGGATTACATAAAATCCGTTTACGGCGACTCTTTTCTGCCTGCAAAGGCCAAAGCCTTCAAGGTCAAGGATGCGGCCCAGGACGCCCACGAGGCGATCCGGCCGACAGCGGTTTCCCGGTCGCCGAAAGAGCTGAAGGAATTCCTCAGCCCCGAGCAGTTCAAATTGTACCAGCTCATCTGGAACCGCTTCGTCGCCTCCCAGATGAACCCCGCCCTGCTCGACCAGACAACCGTCGATATCGAGGCCGCGAATTGTCTCTTCCGGGCCCAGGGCGCTGTCATGAAATTCCCCGGTTTCACGTTGCTTTACACGGAGGGCAAGGATGACAACGGGGAGGACAAGGAATTCGGGAAGCTCCTGCCGGAGGTGCGCAACGGGGAGATTCTCAAGCTTCTTTCCCTCAATCAGGAGCAGAAATTTACCCAGCCGCCCCCCCGTTTTTCGGAGGCGACGCTTGTCCGGGAACTTGAAGAAAAGGGGATCGGCCGTCCCAGCACCTATGCGGCCATCATCAGCACCATCCAGGACCGGGAATATGTCAGACTGGAAAAAAGCAAATTCTTCCCCACGGATCTGGGTGTGCTGGTCACGGAGCTGCTCGTGAAGAACTTTCCCCGGATTCTCGATGTCGCCTTTACCGCGTCGCTCGAAACGCAGCTTGACCAGATCGCGGAGGGGCAGATCAAACGTCTCGAGATGTTGAACGGCTTTTATGCGCCTTTTCTGGATGAACTGAAAAAGGCCAGCGCGGGGATGCGCAATGTAAAGAGGGAGGAGATTCCGACCGATATCGTCTGCGAAAAATGCGGGGGGCCGATGGTGATAAAGTGGGGAAAAAACGGCAAGTTTCTTGCCTGTTCAAAATATCCCGACTGCAAGAACACGACCAATTTCACCGAAGACGCCGAGGGCCGGATCATCCCGGAAAAGGTCGCCGCGGCGGATATTGCGGCCGATATCGTCTGCGAAAAATGCGGGAGTCCGATGGCGATAAAGCGGGGGAAAAACGGAAGATTTCTGGCCTGTTCCAACTATCCAAGTTGCAAGAACACGGCCAATTTCACCGAAGACGCCGACGGCAGGATTATTCCCGAGAAGGCGCCGACTACGGACGAAACCTGCCCGTTATGCGGAAAGCCGCTGGCCGCAAAAAAGGGCCGCTATGGGACGTTCTTCGGCTGCTCGGGCTACCCGGAGTGCAGGTTTATACTTAAAACCACCGGCGGCGCCGCCCCGGGCGGAGCGACGGAGGAAGGGCAGGAAGCCGGTCAGGTTTGTGAAAAATGCGGCAAGCCGATGGTTGTAAAGAGGGGACGTTTCGGGACATTTCTGGGGTGTTCCGGTTATCCTGAATGCAAAAACATTGTGCGGACGTCTCGAGGCGAGGCGAAGGAAAAGGCCCCCGTCGAGATCACCGATGTCTCCTGTGAAAAATGTGGAAAGCCGATGGCCGTAAGGAAGGGGCGCTACGGCAAATTCCTTGCCTGCACCGGCTACCCGGAATGCAAAAACATACAGAAGTACAAGGAAAATGATGGGTGAGGGAGTGGCGATTAACGGCGGGCCGGTTACGGTAATCGGCGGAGGACTTGCCGGCTGCGAGGCGGCGTGGCAGCTTCTGCGGCGGGGATGCCGGGTGCGCCTTTGCGAAATGAAACCGGAGCGTTTTTCTCCGGCTCACAAGTCCCCGCTTCTGGCCGAGCTCGTTTGCAGCAATTCGCTGCGCTCCGACGACATCCACAATGCGGTTGGCCTCCTGAAAGAGGAGATGCGGCGGATGGATTCGCTGCTCCTGGCCGCTGCCGCTGCCACATCCGTCCCGGCGGGAAAGGCGCTGGCCGTGGACCGAACCGCATTTTCCCGTTTTATTGAGGAAAAACTCTCTGAAAATCAAAATCTGGAAATCATCCGCGGCGAAATAACAGAGATTCCGCCGGAGGGAGTGGTCATTATTGCATCCGGGCCGCTTACCTCCGACGGCCTTGCCGCCGCGCTGGTTCGCCTGACAAATGCCGGCAGTCTCTCTTTTTATGATGCCATTTCTCCGATTATAGAAGCGGAATCGATTGACCTGACGAAGGTTTTTGTCGCGTCCCGTTATGGCCACGGCACACCCGACTACCTTAACTGTCCCCTGTCCCGCGACGAGTACGAGACGTTCTGGAAGATGCTGACCGAGGCCGAAAATGTGCCGCTCCGCGATTTCGAGGAGAAAAAGTTTTTCGAGGGGTGTCTACCGATCGAGGTTATCGCGAAACGCGGGATCGAAACGCTCGCCTACGGTCCGATGAAGCCGGTCGGTCTGATTGATCCCCGAACCGGGGCGCAGCCTTACGCGGCAGTTCAGCTCCGGCGCGAGGACAGGGAAGGCGTTCTCTACAACATCGTCGGATTCCAGACCAAAATGACCTGGACCGAGCAGCGGCGGGTGCTGCGGATGATTCCCGGTCTTGAAAACGCCGAGTTTGCCCGTTATGGAAGCATTCATCGCAACACCTTTATCGATTCTCCCCGGCTGCTGCTCCCGACGCTCCAGCTTCGCTCCGCAGAACGGATATTTTTCGCCGGCCAGATCACCGGAGTCGAGGGATATGTAGAATCGGCAGCGATGGGGCTGGTTGCCGGAGTGAACGTCGCCCGTCTTCTTTCCGGGAAGGAGCTGCGCCCGCCGCCTCCGGAAACGGCGCTGGGCGCACTGATCGGCCATCTGACAAACCGGGAATTCAAAACTTTTCAACCGATGAATGTGACTTTCGGTCTCTTCCCGCCCCTGCCCGGGCGGGTTCCCAAAAAAGAACGGGGTGCGCTTTACGCCGAACGCGCCTTGGAGAAAGCAGCGCTCTACGCATCAAAGTAATTCTTTGACACAGGCAGCGAGAGAATGTATCAAGCGACAGGATGGCGGTGATATGGCCATTGCGGATGGACGGAAATATCAGATGAAAAAAAGATGTAGAATGTAGACCTGACCCCTTAAGAGGCCTTATGTTTCGATCTGCGTTGCTGGTGGCGTTTTCGGTAATGATAACAGGTTTCATCGCCATGTTCGCCACTGTTTTGCCGTTTATTTCCCCCGGAGAAGAGAAGGTGCACCGGATTGCCAATCTCTGGGCCAGGATTCTGCTCAAGCTCTCCGCCATCCGCGTTGAAGTGGAAGGGGTGCAGAACGTCTCTCCCGACAAGCCGCAAATTTTTATGTCCAACCACCAGAGCGACTTCGACATCCTGATTGTCCTTGCACATATTCCCGGGCAGTTTCGCTGGATAGCCAAAAAAGAGCTTTTCAAAATCCCCTTCTTCGGCAAGGCGATGAGAAATGCGGGTTATATCGAGATCGACCGGCAACACCACGAAAACGCACTGAAAAGCCTTGACGAGGCAGCAAGAAAGATTCGGGAAGGCAAATCGATCATGACCTTTCCCGAGGGCACCAGAAGCAAGGACGGAGAGATAAAGCAGTTCAAACAGGGAATGTTTTATCTGGCCATCCAGTCGGGCGTGCCCATTGTCCCCATTTCGATCATCGGCGCCAGCGAGATCATGCCGAAGCGGAGTCTGATGGTAAAACCGGGAAGAATTAAGATGGTTATCGGTCAGCCTATCGATGTGTCGTCATATACGATTGAAAAAAGAGGGGAGCTGATCGACCGGGTTCGCGCCGTCATAATCAGGAATTTTGAAAAGGGGGCATTGTCGGTGAATCCTGATGAACAATGACTCTTCTTTCTCGAAAAGATGGGCGGAAATCGCCGGACTGGCCTGCATCGCCTGCGCCCTTTTTCTTTTTATAACCCTTCTTTCCTACTATCCGCTCGATCCCTCGCTTCGGCATTATTACGGTCCGGAGGAGATCGCTGTCCGCAACTGGACGGGAACAGTCGGCGCTTATGCCGCCGATACGCTGATCTGGCTGGCCGGGTTCGGCATTCTCTGGCTGCCTGTTGCCTTTCTGTTTTTCGCCATGCGTTTTTTTCAGACGCCCCAGTTCACCATTGGGATTGACGCAGTTGCCGCCGTCGCCGGCCTTGTTTTTTCCACATCGGGAATACTGAAGATGACGGCAGGCAGCATCGCCATTTACGGCGAGTCTGTGGATACGGGAGGACTGCTCGGTTCGAAAACATACGAATTGTTTCAGGCATCGCTGCATCCGGCCGGTTCGGCAATTCTGTTTGGCCTTGTTTTTCTGGTGGCGCTGATCGTCCTGTTCGATTTTTCCGTTGTCGCCTTTGTCGGGAAGTCGCTGGCATCGCTTTTAAGCCTGAAAAATGCAGGCGCCTTTTTCGCCATGCTCAGGGATAAACTGGGGGGAAATCGGGAAAAAACAGCAGTATCAAAACCGAAGTCGGATGACCCCCGAATTTCTGAGATAAAGAGTGAGAAAATCAAGGAAAAGCTTGCCAAGGCTGAACAGACGCATCTGGATTTTGCCGCGGGCGCGAAGGCCGGCGGCAAGTACAAACTGCCGCCGTTGGCGCTTCTCGAACAGCTTCAAAAAAAGGATACCAGGGTAAAAAAGGAGACCCTGCTGGAGAATTCCCATGTCCTGGAAAAGAAGCTCTCTGACTTCGGGGTTGAGGGGAAGGTGATCGAGGTAAAGCCGGGACCGGTTGTCACAATGTACGAGCTGGAACCGGCGCCCGGCGTGAAGATAAACAAAATAACCAATCTTTCCGACGATCTGGCGCTGGCGCTGCGCGCCCAGAGCATCCGGATAATCGCCCCGATCCCCGGCAAAGGGGCAATCGGCGTGGAAATCCCCAATCAGGAGAGGAACCCGGTCAGCCTGCGGGATGTCCTTGACCACCCGGCCTTTCAGGGGTCCACCTACAAGCTTCCGATTGCCCTCGGGGAGGATATACTGGGAACGCCGGTCATTGCCGACCTGCTCAAAATGCCCCATCTGATGATCGCCGGGACGACCGGCTCCGGAAAAAGCGTCTCTCTGAACGCCATGATTTGCAGCATCCTCTTCAAGGCTTCGCCCGATGAGGTCAAGTTTATCATGATCGACCCCAAGCGTCTGGAAATGTCCGGTTACGAGGGAATTCCCCATCTGCTCCATCCGGTTGTCGTCGATCCGAAAAAGGCCTCGCTGGTTTTGCGCTGGGCGGTCGAAGAGATGGAGCGCCGCTATCAGGCGATAAGCGAAGTCGGGGCAAAAAGCATCGATACGTACAACCTGATGCGGGCGGCAAAGCAGCCGGCGGCGCCGTCTTCGCCGATAAAGGGGGCAGGGGAGGAGACGGGGCCTGCCCCCAAGGAGTCCCTTCCCGAACGGCTCCCCTATATCGTCATCATCATCGATGAACTGGCCGATCTGATGATGGTCGCCCAGCGAAATGTGGAGGAATCGCTTGCCCGCCTTGCCCAGATGGCGCGGGCCGCGGGGATACACATTATTCTCGCCACCCAGCGGCCGTCGGTTGACGTGATCACGGGCGTCATCAAGGCCAACTTTCCGACGCGCATTTCCTTCAAGGTCTCCTCAAAGGTGGATTCGCGGACGATTCTCGATCAGCTCGGCGCTGAAAAGCTTCTCGGGGCCGGGGACATGCTCTTCATTCCGCCGGGAAGTTCGACGCCGATGCGAATTCACGGCGCCTACGTGTCGGACCGGGAGATTGAGCGGATAGTGGATTTTGTAAGGCAGCAGGGAAAGCCGGCTTATGACGAATCTCTCGTGGAACTGAAGTCGGTGGAGGCAGAGGAAAAGGCGGAGGGAGACTTCGACGAGAAATACGACGAGGCGGTGGAACTGGTTACGAAACTGGGACAGGCGTCGATATCCCTTGTGCAGCGTTATCTGAAAATCGGCTACAACCGCGCTGCCGGGATCATCGAAAAGATGGAAGCGGAGGGGGTTGTCGGTCCGGCCGATGGCGCGAAGCCGCGGAAGGTGCTTGCCCGGAAGCTGCCTTGAGGCAAAAGGAGTCAGGCGTGCAGGGGAAAAAGGTTCAGATAATCAGCCTTGGCTGTCCCAAAAACCAGGTTGATTCCGAGGTGATGGCGGCGCTCCTGGAAAAAGGGGGCTTCCGGCTGACGGAAAGGCGGGATGACGCCTCCGTTATCCTGATCAACACCTGCGCCTTTATCCTGCCCGCGAAGGAGGAGGCGATCGAAGAAATCCTTGCCGCCGCTCTTTGGAAAAAAGGCGCTGCGGGCAGGCGCATTGTTGTTGCCGGCTGCCTGCCGCAACGCTATGGAAAAGAGCTTGCGGAGTCGCTGCCCGAGGTCGATCTGTTTCTCGGCATTTCGGAGGTCCCCGAGATCGATCGCCGTCTGAAGATGCTTTTTGCCGGAGAGAAGGGGAAAAACGGCTGTGCCGTCATCGGCAAGCCCACTTTTTTGATGAATGCGGCCAATAAGCGGGTTATTTCCACGCCGGCCGGGAGCGCCTATCTGAAGATCGCCGAAGGGTGTTCGAACAGTTGTTCATACTGTGTCATTCCATCCATACGGGGAAAGGCGCGCAGCCGCGCAATTGACGATATCCTTGAAGAGGCGGAGGAACTCGCCTCCCGGGGGGTGCGGGAGCTGATTCTCATTTCTCAGGACACCACCGCCTACGGGAGAGATCGCAGGGATAAGACGTCCCTGAGCAAGCTCCTCCGCGAGCTTGTCCGGATCGGCGGCATTTCCTGGATTCGGCTTCTCTACCTCTATCCGTCCCGGATTACGCAGGAGCTTCTTTGTACGATTGCGGAGGAAGAAAAAGTCTGCAAGTACCTCGATATTCCGATACAGCACAGCGATGATTCAATCCTCGCGGCGATGCGGCGCGGCGGCGACAGCGCCCAACTGCGCGGTATTATTGCCCGGGCCAGGGAAGTCATCCCCGACGTCGCCCTGCGCACCTCGCTTATCGTCGGATTCCCCGGCGAAACCCCCCGCCGGTTTGAAAATCTGCTTTCGTTTGTCCGGGAAATCCGCTTTGACCATCTGGGCGCCTTTCCCTACTGCCGGGAGGAAGGAAGCACGGCGGCATCCCTGCCCGTCCGGATCTCGGAGAAAGAGAAACAGCGCAGGCGGGACATGGTCATGGAAGAACAGGCGATGATCTCGCACGAGATAAACAGCCGTCTGATCGGTTCCGTGCAGGAGGTTCTCGTGGAGGCGAAAAGCGAAAGGGTCGACTTCCCGGGCATCGGCCGGTGCCGGCGGCAGGCCCCCGAAATCGACGGCATTACCTATTTCAAGGGGGGCAATCCCCCAATCGGTCAGATCATCTCCTGCCGGATAACCGGCGCCGACGATTACGACCTTTTCGCCGAAATAATCGTCTGATCCTCTCCAGATTACGTTCCAATACTGCGCTCTACATGAGACGATTACGACCTTTTCGCCGAAATAATCGTCTGATCCGGCTGCAAAAAAAGGCGCGCAGCCTTTCTGCGGCGCGCGCCCTCGATCATGCATAATCTTTCTTCTGCCAAGCCGCTCGGCTACCCGATGACCATCATGAGCTGGTCCGTATCGACCGAGTCGCCTGCCTTGACCTTGATTTCCTTTACGGTTCCGCCGACCGGGGCGTAAATCGGATTCTCCATCTTCATTGCCTCGAGAATGATCAGCTCATCATCTTCATTCACCGTATCTCCAGCATTGACCAGAACCTCGAGAATTTTGCCCGGCATCGGGGCCTTTACATCTTCACTCATCGACTTACCTCCATGTTAGAATCATTTTTTAAAGCTATTACAGCTATTTTTCGTTGCAGCCCTTCTGCAAACGAAATTTCTTTATCGCCAGAAAAATCTTCTCCCGGATACGGTATGCGTCCGACTCTTATACGCACTCGGCGCTCAAGTCAAGGCAAAAATCAGCCTTTCCCACACATTACAAGGATTGGTTGATTGCCGAAAGTATGTTCCCTGGCAATTCCTTAAATGGCATGAAGGGAATCATCGAGAGTGCGCTTGATCATTTGCCTAAAAGTTCCTTGCCCTCTTCGCTGTCCTGAAAAACATTCAGCGTTTCGTCGTTTTGATTGGCCAATCGTTCCCTTGATTCCCTGACTGCCGAAAGAATATCCTTTGTCGTTGCTTTCGTTTGGATCCCCGGAACGTCAAAGGGCGATTTTTTACCTTTCCTGAAAATTATTGAAAAGGTTTCACCGCCCCTCCTTTTGATAACTACCTCTTCACTTCGCGCAATATTAAGAACATCAGTAAGACGTTGTCGTGCTTCAGAATATGTGTAAACCTTCATGATATTTTACTCCCAAATTTTAATCCCTATCTCCCGCGCCACCCGCTGCATCCCAAGGTCAAGCGTAAGGAGCGGGCTTCGGAGGTTTTTAGCGCATTCGAGGAAATATGCATCGTATGCGTACAAATTAAATTTGATCGCGATGTCTAAAGCCGATTTTATGTTGGCAGGCCTCAGATCGACAGGGATCCGTTGAACAATTTCCCATGCTGATAAGACTTCTTCCTTCTTCAAAGCGTTTTTTTTCATCATCGCTGTTAATGCATTCCCAATTTCAAACGGCAAAACATCAGGTGCAATTAAATCATGGCCCTCAGTAAGTCTAATTATTTTAGCCTTTTCCGGCTCATTTAACGCAACTGCCATGAATGTATTTGTGTCAGCAATTATTTTCATGGGTACATATGTACGTGTAGTATATTAATTTGTCAAGCCGATGTTCAGCTTAAAATCTACCACCTATTACACAAACTTCTTGAATGGCCTGAAGGGAATTATCACGAGCTCGCTTGTGGCATTGGCGGGATAAGGGGCGTATAGCTATAGCTATCCCGAGAGGGCGACCCGCCGGGATTCCACCTGCATCATGACCCGCCTGTGTTTCAATCCACGCCCCCACGGGGGGGCGACACGAGGGGGGTGTTATATAGG
>CAZKHU010000063.1:0-17841 GCA_964552725.1 uncultured Syntrophus sp. | reverse complement strand
TCCCGCTCAGAATCGTTGCGGGAATGACAGAATGGGGAGTTTTGCAATTACCTCTATAATCAATAATTGATGTCCCGGGCCACGAAAACAGGTCCCGGCAAAATCCTCGCAAAATGAACCGCGATCACAAAATCAATCTACAGAGATAGATCGTACAGCGAACAAAGAACAAAGAACAAAGAACAAAAATTTTCTGTTCATTGTAAATTGCAACAGCGAGCGCTAAAATATTTCACCAGGTCGGGATCGGGATTTGCCACTTCCTTTGACTTGTCGGGTCTTCCGTAAAAACAGCTTGACAATAAAGAACCGGCACATTAGAAACCAGCATCCTTGATAATCGCCATTTCGTCGGGCTTTTTCATCATTGACATGGCTGTTTTCGCCAGCTAAAGAGGCGAAATGTTGCATGCAAACAGGGGCATCTCAATGCATTGTAAAAGATATTGGCGCTGCCTGCCGACACTTTTTTTTACGGCCGTTCTCTTTTCCTTTCCCGTCATCGCCGCCGCCAGTTCGCCCGGCGTTGTAAAGCTGACCGATACTGAACGTCAGTGGCTCGAATCACACGCGGCAATCACCCTGGCCCCGGATCCCGACTTCAAACCAATAGAATATCTTGACAAGAATGGCGCCTATCGGGGCGCTGCGGCCGACCTGATCGGGATTCTGGAAAAGAAGCTGGGAATCGTCATAACCATAGCGCGTCTGAAAAATTGGGACGAGGCGCTGTCGATGTTCAAGAGGCATGATGTCGATCTGCTGGGGGCAATGGTAAAGACTCCCGAAAGGGAGAAATTCGCCAACTTTACCGACACTCTTGTGGCGGTGCCGGGGGGAATATTCAACCGCAGCGGAGCAGCTAACAATCTTACACTGAAAGAACTCAGGGGTAAAAAGGTGGCTGTCGTTTCCAACTATGCGGCCCATGACTTCCTGAGGAACAATTATCCGGAAATCAACCTCGATGTTGTCCCGGATGTCTCGGCCGGCCTTGCCAAGGCATCGCTGGGAATGGTGGACGCCTACGTTGAAAATATGGCCAATGCCACTTTTTACGCACGGGAACACGGCATTACAAACCTGCAACTTGCCGGCAAGACAGATTTTGAATACCGCTGGGGAATCGGCATCCGCAAGGACTGGCCGGAGCTGCAGGGGATCCTCAACAAAGGCCTCGCGGCAATAACGGAAGCAGAACGGGCAGAGGTTCTGAAACGCTGGATATTTATCGAGGGACAAAAATGGCAGCCCACCGGGACATTCGTGATTTCAGCCGTTGCCGCCTCGCTGGGGACGCTGCTGCTGCTCGCCGTCATCTGGAACTATTCGCTGCAGAAGAAAGTAAGGAGCCACACATCATCGTTGCGGGACGAACTTGAGGAACGAAGAAAAACGGAAGTCGCCCTTGAAAAATTGAACAGCCAGTTTGAGGCGCAGGTGGAAGAGCGGACTGCGGAGCTTTACAGGCAGATCGACGAACGGATTAAAATAGAGCAGCAACTGTTCAGTGTGCAGAAACTGGAGAGTCTGGGGGTGCTCGCCGGGGGCATTGCCCATGACTTCAACAACATCCTTACCTCCATAATCGGCAACGCAGACCTGGCGATGATGCGGATCAACCCGGAGTCACCGGTCGTTGACAACCTGCAGCGGATAGAACGGGCGGCGGCCCGGGCGGCCGATCTGGCCAAACAGATGCTCGCCTATTCCGGCAAGGGGAAATTCGTTCTCGAAATCCTCGATCTAAACCTTGTGGTGGAGGAAATGCTGCACATGCTGGAGGTATCCATCTCCAAAAAAGCCGTGCTGCGGCTCAACCCCTATCGCCCCCTCCCGCCGGTGGAGGCGGACGCAACCCAAATTCGCCAGATCATCATGAACCTCGTGATCAACGCCTCCGAGGCGATCGGCGACAAGAGCGGCGTTATCGCCATTACCACCGGTTGCATGGATTGCGACCGCAGTTATCTGCAAGATATCTGGCTGGCGGAAAACCTCACCGACGGTCTTTACGTCTATCTCGAAGTGGCCGACACCGGTCATGGCATGGACAGGGAAACCCTGTCGCGCCTCTTCGATCCCTTTTTCAGCACCAAATTCACCGGACGCGGGCTGGGCATGTCCGCCGTTCTGGGGATCGTGCGCGGCCACAGGGGAGCAATCAAGGTTTACAGCGAAAAGTGGAAGGGAACGACCTTCAAGGTTCTGCTTCCCGCCAGCGGTCATCCGGCCAAAATTTTCAACGGCGACATCCGTATAGAGAAATTACAGGGCAGCGGCACGGTTCTGTTGGTGGACGACGAAGAGACGGTCCGCGGCATTGGCGCCGAGATGCTGAAGGAACTGGGATTCGCCGTAATTACCGCCGCAGACGGAAGGGAAGCGGTAGAAACTTTCAAATCCACACCGGAAATTTCCTTCGTAATCCTTGACCTGACCATGCCGCATATGGACGGCGAGCAGTGCTTCCGGGAGCTGCGTCAGTTAAAACATGACGTTAAAGTAATAGTGTCCAGCGGTTACAACGAACAGGAGGTAACCCAGAAATTCGCCGGCAAGGGAATCGCCGGATTTATCCAGAAACCCTATCGGTTGTCGATGCTCCAGAAGGCGATTCAAAATATTGCCGGATGATTGCCCCTCGCAGGGCAAAGCCGATCACATCCGCTGCTGCTCGAAGCCGGGGATCCTCAAATGATTTTCCACCCGGGCAAGGATAAATCCCGCAACCGACGTCATCAACAGGTAAAAAACACCGACAATCAGGAATACCTCGGTAAACCGGAAGGAGTTCGATGCCAGGATCTTCCCCTCGCCGGTAAGTTCGATGCAGGTAACCATGTAGGCAAGGGAAGAATATTTTATCAGGTAGATAACCTCATTCCCGCAGCCGGGAAGCGCCCGCCGCACTGCCTGCGGCAGGATGATCGAGGCAATCATCCGGAATCTGCTGAACCCGAGCGACTCGGCGGCCAGCATCTGCCCCCGCTTTATCGACAAAAGCGCCCCCCGGACATATTCAGAGTTGTAAGCCCCGCTGCAGAGGGAAAAACCTAAAACAGACGCGGCAAACGGGCTGAGATAGATATTGAAATAGGGCAGACCGAAATACCAGATGAAAAGCTGGATAACAAGCGGAATCCCCCGAAAAAGTGCCGCATAGACGTCGGCCGTCCTGCGGACGGGACCGCTGCCGTACACCCTGAGAACCCCGACGGCTATTCCGATTGTGAGGCCGAAGAACGCCGAAGGAAAGATAAGCCGCAGGCTGACTCCGAAACCCCGGAAAAGGGCGGGCAGAACCTCTGCCTGGATATAAAGCAACCCCTCGGTCATCCGCGTTCCCCGTAAAGATCGGTAATCTTCGAACAGAATTCGCGGGTTCGCGAATGTTCGGCGTCGTTGAATATCTTGTCGGGCGTTCCCCGCTCAACTATGAGGCCGTCCTCCATAAAGATGATCTCACTTGCCAGCGAACTGGCAAAGCCAATCTGGTGGGTTGCCATGATCATCGTCATCCCGTTGGTCCCCAAATCACGGATGACCGCGTGCACCTCGCCGATCAATTCCGGGTCGAGAGCCGAGGTAGGCTCGTCCAAAAGCATCACCTCCGGATCCATCGCCAGCGCCCTTGCGATCGAGACCCGCTGTTTCTGGCCTCCCGACAACTGGGCGGGGTACTTCTGGATGTGCTCTTTCAAACCAACCCGTTCGAGCTCCAGCCTTGCGCGCGCCCCCGCCTCCTCCTTGCCTATCCCCTTGACCTTGGTAAGACCGATCCGGACATTTTCGAAGGCATTGAGGTGATCGAACAGGTTGAAATCCTGAAAAATCATCCCCACCTTCTGGCGATAGGCGTACAGCTCGCGCTTGCGCTCGGGATGAATTTCCCGACCATCCAGCCGGACAAGTCCCTGATCCGGCTTCACGAGAAAATTGATGCAGTGCAGAAAGGTACTCTTACCTGCTCCGGAGGGACCGATGAGAATTTTCAAATCGCCTTTGTCCACTTCCAGAGACACACCTCTGAGAACTTCCCGCTGTCCATATCTTTTCGAGAGATTTTCAATCCGCAAAATGGGAGACGTCATATCATTCCTGAGTTCAATTATGTGAATATCCGGGGATTCTTACCTTGTCTTCCAAAAGCCGCAATCCCTTCACGCCAAGCCAGGTAAGAACCATGAAAATAACCCCCGCCGCAAAATAGAGAGGGAAATGCTGATAGGTTCTCGTTGCCACGAAATGCGTGCGCGCCATTATCTCGGCCACGCCGAGCGCATACGTAACCGCCGAATCCTTGAGCAGAATGGAGTATTCATTGGAAAAACCGGGAATGGAAAGCCGCAGCGCCTGGGGGATGATAATGAAGGCAATCGCCTTGAAATCGCTCATCCCCAGCGCCCGCGCCGCCTTCAACTGCCCCTCCGGCAGCGCCTGAATCGCCCCGCGAATGATCTGGGACTGGTAAGCGGAGCTGATGAGCCCCAGCACTATAATCGCGACGGTAAAGGCCGAGAGGTTGATCCCCAGCGCCGTGCAGAGCCCGAAATAAAAGAGAAAAAGAAAAACAAGCAGCGGAATCCCGCGGAAAAACCAGACGTACGCCCCGATACTCCGGCGAATTGCCGCGCCTCCGTACACCTGCCCGGCCGCCAGCGGGACGCCGATCACAAAACCGAAACTCAGCGCCCCGGCGACAACGGCGATGGTTACCAGCGAGCCCTGCAACAGATAGGGGAGGGCATCGATAATGGCAATCAGACTTTCCGGCATTAGTTCAAAAAACCCTGAAAAATGGAAGGCCCCTTTCTGAAGGGGCCTTCCCAATGCGCGCTTCTTTACGGAGAAAGCAGGCAAATTCAAACAACATTATTTGTCGAGGTAGCTCTTTTTCAGTTCGGCCCAGTAGGGCGACTTCATGAGTTTCTTCAGTCCATCGTTGAGCTTTTTCAGAAACTCCTTGTCCTCCTTGCGCACTGCGTAGCCGAACTCCTCATCCTTCATTCCGAACCCGCCCAGAATCTTGACGGGCTTCTTCTTGACCGCATCGAGCGCCGGGGCGTCATCCATGGCGGCGGCAATAATCCGGCCGTTGATCACATCCTCTACTGCCAGCGGCGCTGAATCATACTGTACGAGTTCGAACTTCTTGCCGCCTTTCTTTAGCAGATTCTCCTCTATCCACTTTGCCTCGGTGGTGCCGCGCTGCACGCCAATCTTGTTGCCATCGGCCAAGGCCTTCTCAACGGTCACAGCGGCATCCTTTTTCGCAACGAGAACCTGTTTTATCTTCCAGTAGGCAGTCGTAAAATCAACCTGCTTCCTGCGCTCGTCGGTAATGCTCATCCCGGAGGCAACGATGTCGATCTTTTTTGCCTTCAGGCTGGGGATTATGCCATCCCAGTCCATCGGCTGATGTTTGACCTTGAATTTCATCTCCCTGGCAATCCAGTCCAGCGCCTTGACATCGAATCCATCCGGATTTCCGGCCTTGTCGACATACGCAAAAGGCGGAAAATTGGCGTCAATCCCGTTGATATAGACCTTTTCCGCGGCAACAGCCGCTGCCGCAAGCATCGTGAAAACCGCCGATAACCCCAAAAAGATTCCTAAAATCGCTTTTTTCTTCATAAACTCCATTCCCCTCAAAATTTAATTATAAAACCTTGAATTTGTCTAACCCTCCGTCCGCGTGGTCATTCATTCGCAGGGGCAATGGCAAAGCAGCGCAGCTTTTAGAGTTCCCCCATCCCTTTTCCGGCGCCCGGCTCATCTTCTGATAATAACCGGTTGCACATTGGGCCGGGAGCTTAAACAAAATCGTTGCGGCTGTCAAGATTAAGAAAAAGATGAATTATCCAGCGAAAAACCCCCGCCCCTCAGTTTTGAAGATGGACGTACCAGTTGCTGTTCACAACCCTTTTGGCTGTATCATAGAGGAGATAGTCGGTTTTTTCGAGGGCAACCGTCTCCCCTGCCTCAATTTTCGGCAAAGATTCCTTGCTTGCGGCCACCAGAAAGTCATCTTCATCTTGCAGTTTGTACTCTAAGGTGATTCCCAGCGCGCGGGATGACTTGTTTTTCAAAAGCACCCGCCAACTCCACTCAACCAGATAGTCGCCCCTAAGATCCTGGTAAACACGGATCATTTTGAAACCGTCGCTGACAACCTCAATCGGGAAAAGCGGGTCTTTAGTGTCAACGTTTCGCTGATAGCCAATGAACTGCCCGATCCCGACCAAGCGCATCAGCAGCAGATTTTCATTGATCTTATCCCAGAATCCGGCATAAAGAGGGCCCCTAAAGGAGGCTATAAAAAAGACCGCAACTGCAACCAGAAGGATGGCCAGAGAGGAATACGTCTGTTTATGTAATATTTGCCTTCCCATACAATTATTCCAAAGGCTCTGTGGTTTTCGGATAAACTGCCGATGAGTGTGGAGTTGTTTAAACCTAAATAGGAAAAAGTGTCAACAGAAATGATTTTAGAATAAATTCCCCTTGACAATTTTGGGCGCTCTTCATACCATCCCCCCCCCATAAAATATGGGGTAGCCAGTTTTTTTAAGTTTTCAGATCATGCCCGTGACAGACATTGCGAAGGATGAAAATCACTCTCAGAACAACCCTCTCCCGTTAAGGAAAAGATGGCGGACGGGGTATTTTCATATTAAGGAACAGCGATGAAGCAACGTATGAGATTTATGCAGGCAGGCATCCTGCTGTTGATTATGGCGGCGGCGCCCGCCCCTCTTTTTGCCGATTCTTACACCTTGGAGGATCTCTGCCGGATCGCCCTGGCCTCCTCGGAAAAGCTGAAACTCGCCGAGCAGAACATCGCGCTTGCAGAAATCGGAACCGACAAGGCCCGCTCCTACCTTTATCCGCGCCTGACGGCGGCCGGCGGCATGACCCGCTATTCCGAACGCAAATACACAAGCGCCGGCGGCGTTTTGCAGCCGGAGGACGCCTCTGCCTGGGGCATCCGGATGGACGAAACCCTTTCGCTAGGCGGACGCGAATTGAAAGCGCTCGAAATTTCCCGACAATCGCTTCTCAAGACCCGTTATGATGTCGAGGCGCTGCGCGACGACTACCTGCTCGGCAATGTCGCGGCGGCCTATTACGACGTCCTGCTGGCCGGGCGCAACCTCGAGATCGCCGCTGTGAATCTGGAAAGGTTGAGCCGCTATCGGGATGCGGCCGAAAAACGGCTCCGCATCGGCGACGTGACCAGAACGGCGCTGCTGCGTGCCGAAAGCGAACTTTCCGGGGCAAAATCCGATCAGCTCCAGGCTCAAAATGCCCTCGAGCTGGCGATCGCCGTCCTGGCCAGCCAGGTAGGAATTCAGCTCCCCTTCACGCTCCAGCCGGAACCTGCCCGAAAAGTTGAGATCCCGGAACTGGACGAACTCCAGAAGCAGGCTCTTTTTCGTCGGGCGGAAATTAAAAGCCTCAAGATGCAAAAAAAGATGGCAAGCAGCCAGATCAGCTTTGCCCAAGGGGCGTTTCTGCCTTCGCTGACCGTAACCGGCGCGTACGCCGGCGCCGATCAGCAACCGGCTACCAGCAGCCTCAACAGGGATAGTTTTTATGGGGGAATCGCCCTGAATTTTCCGCTTTTCGACGGCGGCCTCCGGAAGGCAGACGTTTCCGAGGCGAGGGTGCGCGAACGCCAGGCAGATCTGCAAATAGAGGATGTAAAAAAGGAGATTGCCATTGAGGTGAAGGCTGCCCACCTGGAGCTGACGACGCAGCAGGGCATCCTGCGCTTTCTCGAAGACCAACTGCTTTTTGCCCGCGAAAATTATCATGCGGTTTTTCGACAGTTTGAAGTCGGGCTGGCTGACAGCCTTGACGTAATGGACGCCAATACGCTTCTGGTTTCAGCGGAACGGAAGGCGGCAGCGGCGGCTTTCCGTCTCCAACTGGCGTCGCTTCGTCTCAAAAAAGCCGCCGGTCTGCCGTGGGCTATGGCGGCAATTGGCATCCCCGCGCCGGGAAAGTGAAACCCTCATGACGGCTTGCCGTCACAAAGAAGGATGAAAACGAAGTTTAATGTTCAAAAAACGAAGTTTAATGCCCGTCGAGGTTGCCTGGAAGGGAACCATTTATAAATCAACAAGTTATCGGCATGCATTTCGCGTGAAAATAAGAGGGAAAAATCAGCATTAGAAGGAGCGGTAAATGAGTAAAAACCGGCAGTTCCCGGATCGACAGGAATCTCTGTCGCCAGATATGTTCATCAATCGGCAGACCATCTTGATTCTAATCGTATTTATTATAATCGGCTTCATCGGCTGCAATAAACCGCCGGAAAAGGTCCGCAAACAGGTTGCGGTGAACGTGCGGGTAGCGAAAGCGGAAACACGGTCGCTTCGACCGTTTGTGGAATCGATAGGTTCGCTTGCGCCCCGCAGTCAGGTCACGGTCAGTTCCGAGTTGGACGGCATTCTCGATTCCATTGCCGTTGACGAGGGCGTCGTCGTCAAAAAAGGTCAGGTAATCGCCGAGATCCGGCCGACGGATTATCGTCTGGCTGTCGAACAGGCGGCCGCCCAACTCTCCCAGAGCGAAACAGGCCTCGTTAACGTCCGGCAGGAATATGAACGCAAGGAAGCGCTCTACCGGGAGGAGCTGCTCACCCGGCAGCAATTCGACGATATTACCGCCCGCGTCAGGCTGGCCGAGGCAGAGATCGCCCGGGCCCGCTCCGGGCTGGACCTGGCGAAGGAAAGGCTGGCCCGAACCATGATCTTTTCCCCGCTTGCAGGAAGCGTCAAAGAAAAACGGGTGACGGCAGGCGATTATGTCCGCAACGGCTCCTTTCTGGTGTCGATCGTCCGAACCGATCTGCTGAAGCTGATCTTTTCCGTTTCCGAAAAGGATGTCGGCAGTCTGAGGCTGGGGCAGGATGTGGACTTCATTACTGATTCCTTTCCCGATCAAAAATTCCGCGGCCGGCTTTCCGCCATCCTGCCGGCCCTCGACGAACGCACCCGCACCCTCCAGGCGGAGGCGCTCGTCGCCAATGCCGACGGACGTCTCAAACCGGGCCTCTTCGCGCGGATAACCCTCTAGACCGGCCCCGCGCGGGAGAGGGTCGTCGCGCCGGTTACCTCCCTCCTCTATGATAACTCCAAAACGAAACTTTTTGTCGTCGAGGGAGAGAAGGCCCGGGAGAAAAACGTGATAACAGGAAGTAAATACGGGGAATACATGGAAATCGTCGAAGGCCTGCACGACAAGGAAGTCATTGTGACCGTGGGACAAAACAATCTGATGGAAGGAGCGCTGGTTCATGTGGCTCGCTGACACCTCCGTCAAGAGACCGGTTTTCGCCACCATGTTCATTATGGCCCTGGTGGTTCTGGGCGTGGTCAGTTATCCGGAAATCGGCGTCGATCTCTTTCCGAAGGTTGATTTCCCGATTGTGACGATTTACACCGAACTCAAAGGGGCAAGCCCGGAGGTGATCGACGTTGACATCACCGACAAGATCGAGGGGGCGGTCAATACGATCAACGGGGTAAAATCGATAACCTCCAGCAGCACCGAAGGAGCCTCGCGCATCACGGTGGAATTCGTTCTGGAGCGGGACATTGATCTGGCCGTGCAGGACGTCCGGGAAAAGGTGGCGCTGATCCGCAACAAACTCCCCGACGACATCGAAGAACCGCGGATCGCCAAGGTCGATCCCGATGCGACGGCGGTAATGTGGCTGAATCTGGCCGGACAGAAATCGGTCAGAGATATCTCCACCTACGTCGATGAGGTGCTCAAGGAAAAGCTCCAGCGGATAAACGGCGTCGGCGACATTCAGCTCTGGGGATTGCGGCTCCGGCAGGTGCGCGTCTGGATCGACGCAAAACGGCTGAAGGCCTACGGGCTTACGGCAAGCGACATAGCTTCCGCCCTCAAACGGCAGAACGTCGAGTTGCCGGCGGGACGGATCGAGAGCCTGACGAAGGAGTACACGGTCAAAATCAAGGGTGAGTTTCTTACCGTCCCAGCTTTCAACGACCTGATCATCGCCTATAACAATGGCGCCCCGATCCGCCTGCGCGACGTTGGCCGGGCGGAAGACGGAATGGAGGAAGAACGCTCCATCGTCCGCTTCAACGGCGTGCCGGCGGTGGCAATGGGGATTCAGAAACAGTCGGGGACGAACACCGTCGCCGTCGTCAACGCGGTCAGGAAGGAAATCGAGAATATTCGCACAACGCTGCCGCCGGGAATGACCCTGAATATCGCGATCGACCAGTCAAATTTCATCCGCCGGTCGATCGACGAGGTAAAAAAGCATCTCATTCTGGGCAGCCTCTTTGCGATCCTCGCCGTCTTCATCTTTCTGCGCAACGTCCGGACGACGCTGATCAGCGCCGTGGCGCTGCCGATCTCGATCATCTCCACGTTTGCGCTGTTGCGCGCCTTCGATTTCACCTTCAATAACATGACGATGCTTGCCCTCACCCTCTCCGTCGGCCTGCTAATCGACGACGCAATCATCGTCATCGAAAACATCTACCGGCATGTTGAAGAGGGGATGCCCCCGCGCGAGGCGGCGACATTCGCAACCTCGGAGATCGGTCTGGCCGTCATGGCGACC
Source organism: uncultured Syntrophus sp. (assembly GCA_964552725.1). GTDB lineage: Bacteria > Desulfobacterota > Syntrophia > Syntrophales > UBA5619 > DYTH01. The sequence goes on along the minus strand of CAZKHU010000063.1, from coordinate 7,226 downwards.
ACCTTCGCGATCGTCGCGATCTTTCTGCCGGTCGCGTTCATGAAGGGAATGATCGGCCGCTTTTTCATCCAGTTCGCCCTGACGGTCGTCTTTTCGGTGCTCATCTCGCTTCTGGTTTCCTTTACGCTGACGCCGATGCTCGCCTCTATTTTTCTCAAACGCATTGATCTTCATAAAGGCGCCGCCGCTTCTTCCCGCCCCGGCATAGCCAGCCGTTTTTCAGCGCTCTTCGAAAACGGCTACAAAAAACTCGAAAACGGCTACCGCCACGTCCTGCTATTTTCGCTGAACCATCGCGGCATCATGCTGATTGGGGCGCTGATTCTTTTTATCGGCAGCATTTACATGACCCGCTACCTCGGCAAAGAATTCACCCCGCCTGAAGATCAGGGGCAGTTCATCGTCCGTCTCGAGGCGCCGATCGACTACTCGGTCGCGAAGGCCGATGAGCTCTTCCGGCCGGCTGAGCAGATTGTCCGGGGAATGCCTGAGGTGCGGGCGGTGTACTATGTTCAGGGAATCGGCGGTACAGTTTACCGCGGATTGATGATGATATCGCTGATTCCGAAAAAGGAACGCGCCAAAACCCAGATGGTTCTGAAAAAGGAAGTTCGTCAGCGATTGCGCCAATTTCCAGGGTTGAAGGTGTCGGCGGAGGATTTTTCGATGATCGGCGGGGGACAGCGGCAGGTGCCGATCCAGTACAGCGTCCGGGGAAACAATATCGAAGCGCTCAGTGATTATACCCGGCAAATATCCTCCGCTCTGTCAAAAAAACAGGGCTTCGTCGATATAGACACCTCGCTCGAAATGGGCAAACCCGAGCTGAAGGTTACAATCGACCGCGACAAGGCGGCCGATCTCGGCGTTGACGTGGCGACGATTGCCGAAGCGATCAACCTGCTCGTCAGCGGCGAGACCGAGGTTACCAAATTCAAGGACGACAGCCGGGGCAAACGCTACGACCTGCGCATCCGTCTCAATCCCGACGAGAGACGCAACCCCGATGACATCGGCCTGCTCTACGTGCGCTCGAAGAGCGGCAACCTGGTCGAGCTGCGCAACCTCATCCGGATTCAGGAGGGAGGCGGCCCCAGCGTCATCAACCGGGTTGACCGGCAGAGGGCAATCACCCTCTTCTCCAGTCTGGAAGACAAGCCGCTGGGCGCGGCCATGACCGATTTGAACGAAATCGCCGCGGGGATTCTGCCCCCCGATTATACTCCCAAATACAGTGGACAGGCAGATACCATGTCGGAATCATTCGGATATCTGATGTTCGCAATCATGCTGGGGGTGGGAATGGCCTACATGGTGCTGGCCGCCCAGTTTGAAAGCTTTGTCCACCCCTTCACGGTGCTTCTGGCAATGCCCCTTTCCTTCATCGGGGCCTTCGGCGCACTAATTATAACCGGCCAGACGCTGAGCATTTTCAGTTTCATCGGCCTGATTCTGCTGATGGGACTCGTCAAGAAAAACGCGATCCTCCTTGTCGATTACACAAACATCCTGCGGGAACGCGGCTACCCCCGACGCGAGGCGATTCTCCATGCCGGCCCGGTGCGGCTGCGGCCGATTCTGATGACAACCTTTGCGATGGTCTTCGGGATGATTCCGGTCGCCTTCGGAGTGGGGGAAGGCGCGGAGACGAGGGCCCCGATGGGGATCGCGGTGATTGGCGGCCTGTTGACGTCGCTCTTTCTGACCCTGGTCGTGGTTCCGGCGGCCTACGACCTCTTTGACGACTTCCAGAATTTCTTCACGCGGAGAAAAAAGGGCGCCGCCGGAAAAACGGAAGGAGGAAAACCATGAAGATGTGCATGCTCGTCTATGCGGAGGCGGCCGACGAATCAATAATCGCGGTCGTCAAGGAGGCTGGAATCAGCGGCTACACCAAGATGATCGAAGCCCGCGGCGAGGGGAGCCAGACCGAACCAAAACTGGGCACACATATCTGGCCCGGCAAAAACAATGTCCTCTTTTTCACCCTGCCGGATGAAGAGCTTGCCCGTATCCGGGAACATATACGCAAACTGGAGTCTGAAAACCCCCACGCCGGGGTTCGTCTTTTCATCATGCCGCTTGATGAGAGTCTGTAGCTGTTGCTATTTTACCTCTATGTGGTTATTATAGGCCCATGCAAAAAAAATCCCCGTTCAAAATGATCTTTGTAATGCTGTTTACCCTGGCGTTGATGTCTTTTTCGGACCGGGCAGCGGCCAATACTGTTTTTCCCAAATCCGCCGGGGCGATCAACGACTTCGCCGGCGTAATCCCGGAGGCGTACAAAACTCCGATGGAAAATATCGCCCGGGAGATTTTCGACAGCACAGGAACGGCTTTAGTCGTCGCCACCGTACCTTCCATTGGCGATGAGGAACCGAACGACTATGCAAACCGCCTTTACCAGGCGTGGGGAATCGGGAAAAAGGGCGAGGACAAGGGGGTGCTTATCTTTCTTACCGTCAAGGAACGGCGGGTTAGAATTGAAACGGGATACGGCGTGGAGGGCATTCTGCCCGACGGCCTGACCGGCGAAATCCTCGACCGGTACGCCGTTCCCAATTTCCGCGCCGGCGAATACGGAAAGGGCCTTTATGAAACCTTCTCGGTTATTGCCGCAATCGTCGCCAAAGACGCAGGCGTAACCATCGGCGCTGGCGGGCAAAACAGTCCCGCCTTGCAGCAGGCCAAGCGGCAGAAAAAAACCGGCCTCCTCCAGTATTTGCTCCTGATTGTCGCCGCCGGGTTTTTCCTCGGGACAAGACAGGGAAGGGCCATGCTGCCCTGGATTCTTCTGCTGCTGATGAACAGCGGAGGAGGAAGACGCGGAGGAGGCGGTGGCTTCGGAGGCGGTTTCGGAGGTTTCGGCGGCGGCATGAGCGGCGGGGGCGGCTCGAGCCGCGGATTCTGAAAAAGGGGGTTGCAAATGTCAAAAATACCAAAAAAACCTGAAGACATTTTCCCGGTTGTCGCCGCTGACTGCCAGGCGGTTTTTGGCGATGAACTGCTTTCGATCATTCTGTACGGCAGCGGCGCCGGAGGCGATTACCTGCCCGGCAAATCGGATCTCAATTTCATGATAACCCTGACCGACGGGGGAATCGAATCGCTGGAAAAAGCGATGGAAATGGTCAAGAGATGGCGCAAAGGCGCCGTGGCGCTTCCGCTCTTTGTCACCCGCTCTTACATATCCGATTCGCTGGATTCATACCCTGTGGAATTTTTGAACATCAAACGCCGCTACAGGCTCGTCTACGGCGAAGACGTGCTGGCGCCGCTCACCTTCTTCGACCATAAGCATATTCGCCTCCAGATCGAGCGGGAGCTCCGGGGAAAACTCCTGCATTTGCGGGGAGGCTGGCTTGCGACGGAAGGCAAACCTAAAAAAATCAGGGAGCTGATCGGCCTTTCACTGGGCTCCTTCATCCCCCTCTTCAGCGCCCTCCTCTACCTGAAAGGGATCGAAATTCCCAATACGAAAAGAGATGTTATAACTGCGGCGGGAGATGCCTTCGGCTTCAATGCCCACATCTTTCTTAATTGCGAGGATGTCCGCAGAAACGTTGACCATTTTTCGGCGGAAGAAATAAAAACGCTCTTTAAAAACTACTTGCTGTCGGTCGGCCGGCTCTGCAACCAGATCGACCGGCTGGCCGTGGGCGAGAAACAGGCTGACAGGCTGTGAACCATGACTATGACAGAGGACGGGGGAAAAGCAACAGTGGCCAATGGCCTTTAATAAAAAAACAGGAGGAAGTTATGACAAGTGGAAAGAAAATTTTGCTGATCGCCGTAATTGTAATTCTGGTGCTGGTCGGCGCCTTTTACTCATTTTTCAAAGGCACGTACAACCGGTTCGTCACCCTCGACGAAGGGGTGAAGGCGTCCTGGGCGCAGGTGGAAAATCAACTCCAGCGGAGATACGATCTGATACCGAATCTCGTGGAAACGGTAAAGGGCTATGCGAAACAGGAAAAGGACGTTCTCGTGGAGGTGACCAACGCGCGGGCCAGGGTGGGCGGGGCGTCAACCGTGCCCGATAAGATCAATGCCAATAACGAACTCACCGGCGCCCTGAGCAGGCTTCTGGTGGTTGTCGAAAAGTACCCGGATTTAAAGTCCAATGTAAATTTTCTCCGACTGCAGGATGAGCTGGCCGGAACGGAGAACCGGATCGCCGTCGAAAGAAAGCGCTACAACGACGCGGTGCAAACCTACAACGTGCTGATCCGCAGTTTCCCCGCCAACATGCTGGCCGGAATGTTCGGATTCGAGAAGGCAGCCTTCTTCGAGGCGCCGGCCGCCTCCAAGGCAGCGCCACAGGTAAAATTTCAATGAAATAAGCGCAAAAGGAGCTTCTGAATGACAAAATACGTATTTACGTTTGGCGGCGGCGCCGCCGAAGGCAAGGCAAGCGACAAGAATTTGCTGGGGGGCAAAGGCGCCAATCTCGCCGAGATGTGCTCTCTGGGGATCTCCGTGCCGGCAGGCTTCACCATCAGCACTGCCTGCTGCACTGACTATTATAAAAACGCCTGTAAGCTTCCGGGAGACCTAAACATGCAGGTTCCTGACGCCCTCAGGCAGACAGAGGCAATAATGGCAATGAAGTACGGAGACCCGGCGAATCCGCTGCTTGTCTCCTGCCGTTCCGGGGCCCGCTCCTCGATGCCCGGCATGATGGACACCGTTCTGAACGTGGGCCTCTGTACGGCGACTATCCCCGGGATGATTGCCAAAACTGGAAATCCCCGCTTTGTCTGGGATTCTTATCGCAGGCTGATCATGATGTACGCCGACGTCGTCATGGAAAAGGCCGAGGGACTGGCGCCGGCGGCGGGGAAGGGCATCCGCAAACTGCTCGATGAAAAACTCGATGAGGCAAAACGCCATCGGGGCTACTCTTCCGATACGGAGCTTTCGGCAGAGGAACTCAAGAAACTGGCGGAAGACTTCCAGGAACTGATCGAAAAACATCTCGGCAAACCCTTTCCCGACGACCCGCTGGAGCAGTTGTGGGGGGCAATCGCGGCGGTATTCAAGAGCTGGAACGGGAAGAAAGCCATTTCCTATCGCCGGATAGAGGGCATCCCGGACGACTGGGGAACCGCCGTCAACGTTCAGGCAATGGTCTTCGGCAATATGGGCAATTCCTCCGCAACGGGGGTGGCCTTTACCCGCGACCCTGCCACCGGGGACAACAAGTTCTACGGCGAGTGGCTCGTCAACGCCCAGGGCGAAGACGTCGTCGCCGGCATCCGCACCCCCAGCCCAATCAACGACGACACCAAAAACGAACAGAACAAGCACCTTGTCAGTCTCCAGCAGGCCATGCCGGAAACCTACGGGGAGCTCGACGATATCCGCAATAAGCTCGAAAATAATTACCGGGATATGCTCGATATCGAATTCACCATCCAGGAGGGCAAGCTCTGGATGCTCCAGTGCCGTGTCGGCAAGCGCACCGGCGTTGCCGCTTTGAATATGGCGCTCGATATGCTGGCCGAGGGACTGATCGACGAAAAAACGGCCGTTACGCGCGTTGCCCCCGTGCAACTGGTCGAACTGCTCTATCCGATAATCGACCCGAAGGCTGAGGCAGACCACACTGCGGCAGCCAAGGGGCTTCCGGCCGGTCCGGGAGCGGCAGCGGGCGTCCTGGTCTTCACCGCCGAAGAAGCGGTGGCATCCGCACGGGCCGGCAAAAAATGCATTCTTATCCGCGAAGAGACAAACCCGGAGGACGTCGAAGGAATGCGGGCGGCAGTCGGCATCCTCACCGCCCGGGGCGGCATGACCTCGCATGCGGCCCTCGTCGCCCGGGGCTGGGGAAAATGCTGCATCGTCGGCGCCGGGAGCCTGCAGGTGGACGTCAAAACCCGGACCGCAGCGATCAGCGGCACAAACATTGTCCTGAAGGCAGGGGACACCGTCACGCTCAACGGCACCCGGGGGCACGTTTACCTGGGCGCGCTGCCAATGATGGATGCAACGGAAAACCCGCGTTTCCAGCAGTTCATGTCCCTCGCGGACAAGTATCGCACAATGGGCGTGCGCACCAACGCCGACACCCCGCGGGATGCCGGCGTAGCCCGCGCCTTCGGGGCCGAGGGGATTGGACTTCTGCGCACCGAGCACATGTTCTACGGAGAGGGATCGGAACGGCCGCTTTTCTTCCTGCGCAAGATGATTTTGAGCAACACCACGGAAGAGAGAAGGGCTGCCCTGAACGAACTCTTTCCATTTGTCAAGGCCTCCGTCAAGGGCACGCTGTCCGCGATGGAAGGACTGCCGGTGACCATCAGGCTCCTCGACCCGCCGCTGCACGAATTCGTGCCGCAGGGCGCTGAAAAGCAGGCGGAGCTCGCCCGCGCGCTCGGAATTACTCCGGCGGAGGTCAAAAAACGGGGCGAGGAACTTCACGAATCGAACCCGATGATGGGGCACCGCGGCGTCCGCCTCGGCATCACCTATCCGGAGGTAACCGAAATGCAGGTGCGGGCCATCTTCGAGTCGGCCGCCGAACTTCTTGCAGAGGGCAGAAAATGCCTGCCGGAGATCATGGTGCCCGTCACCTGCGACGTCTCCGAGATCGAAGAGACCAAGAAGGCAACGGACCGCATATACGGGGAGGTTATCGAAAAATTCGGCATGAAGGAGCTGGAGTACAAGTACGGCACGATGATCGAGATCCCCCGCGCCGCGCTCCTTTCCGACCGGATGGCAAAGATCTGCGAATTTTTCTCTTTCGGCACCAATGACTTGACACAGATGACCTTCGGCTTCAGCCGCGACGACATCGGCGGCTTCATGCATGACTACCTGGACAAAAAACTCCTCCCCGCCGATCCGTTCCAGACGATTGACCGCGACGGCGTCGGCCAGTTGATCAAAATATCCGTCGAAAGAGGACGCGCGACTCGTCCGAATCTGAAGATAGGCATCTGCGGCGAGCACGGAGGAGACCCGGCGTCAGTTGAGTTCTGTTACGAACTGGGCCTGACCTACGTGAGCTGCTCCCCGTTCCGGGTGCCGATCGCCCGCCTTGCCGCCGCCCAGGCGGCGATAAAGGCCGGCAGGACAGCATAACAGCGGCTAATCGGCAGCTGATCGTTTCCGCCCTTGTCCGCGGAAGCGATGAGATGCCGAAAAAGCAAACAGTTGAGGCAATTGCAAAACTCCCCATTCTTGTCATTCCCGCAACGATTCTGAGCGGGAAAGCG
>CAZKHU010000062.1:0-18003 GCA_964552725.1 uncultured Syntrophus sp. | reverse complement strand
ATTATGAACATTAAGCTTCGCTTTCGGGAATGACAAATGGTTTTGCAATTACCTCCAGCGGCAGCTATTTTCACGGGACGATTTACCAAATAACGATTTTTTGCCTGCCTGTCGGTGATCGTTCAACCGCCAGCGCATCAACATTCATCCGTGCGGAAACGGCGCGATTGATGTATAGAGACAGATCAGGCGCTCATTTAACGAGATATTCATAAATTTGTCATCAAACTGCAACAATGTGAATTTATAATTGCCGGGATGAATGAGCCAATTGCAAAACTCCCAACGCTGTCATTCCCGCGACGCTTCTGGGCGGGAATCCAGTTTTTAACTATTTGCAATCATGGATGCCCGACAAAAGCATTCGGGCATGACACGGAGTTTTGCAATTACCTCGAATGATAAAGTAATTTCGCGGGGGATTTAATCATGAATAAGGCGGGAGGCTTCATGAGCAGAAGGGTCAGGGAGGCGACAATCAAGAATGTCCTTGCCCTTATGGCGTTGCTTTCCCTGCTGGCGCTGGCGCTTATCGTCTGGTTTCTTTTTCGGGAAGGGCTCCCGATCTTCCGGCAGATTTCCTTGCAGGATTTCCTGTTCGGCCCTTTCTGGTACCCGACCGATGTTCCGCCGGCTTACGGGATATGGCCCCTGATCGTGGCTTCTGTCATTGTCACATTTTTTTCTTGTCTTCTTGCCGTTCCCTTCGGAATATTTTCCGCGATTTACATATCGGAAATTGCCCCGCGACAGTTCAAGGAGGCATTGAAAGCCGTTATCGAACTGCTGGCCGGACTTCCCTCGGTTGTGCTCGGTTTTTTCGGGATGGTGATTCTGGCGCCGTGGATGCAGGAGCAGTTTGATCTGCCGACGGGTCTCAATATAGTGAATGCCTCGCTGATGCTTGCCTTGATGGCGATTCCGACTATCTCCAGCATTTCCGAGGACGCCCTTTATGCGGTTCCGCGTGATTTCAAGGAGGCTGCCTACGCCCTGGGTGCGACAAAATACGAGACGATAACAAGGGTGATCGTTCCTTCGGCGCTTTCCGGAATATCCACGGCGGTTATCCTCGGCATGGGGCGGGCGATTGGCGAGACGATGGTGGTGCTGATGGTTGCCGGCGGGGCTGCGGCGCTGCCACGGGGGATATTCGATTCGGTGCGGCCAATGACGGCGAGCATTGCTGCGGAGATGGGAGAGGCGCCGTTTCAAAGCGGCCACTACCATGCCCTTTTTGCCACGGGGATCGTTCTTTTTTTGGTTACGCTCGCGTTCAACCTGATTGCCGATTACATCTCTGAGCGTTTTAGAGAAGAAGGTTCGGGAACGCTGTGAACAGTGAAAAGCGGGCAGACATGAAGGCGAGGCTTGCCGTTAATAAAGCGAAGATTAATATCAATAAGGCGCGCTACCTGCGGCAGGCCCTTTTTTTTGGACTTGTGCGGCTCGCGGCGTTCACAATAACCCTGGCGCTTCTCGGAATCATCGCCTTTCTTTTTGTCAATGGCTTTCGGGCGATTTCCTGGGATTTCCTGACTCTGCCTCCCACCGATGCGATGACAAAAGGCGGGATCATGCCGGCGATTGTGGGCACCTTGTATCTGACCTTCGGGGCGATTGCCGTCGCCTTGCCGCTGGGGGTGGTGTCCGCCATTTATCTGATTGAATACGCGAAACAGGGCGCCTTTATTAGGATTATCCGGATTGGCGTAAATTGTCTGGCCGGAGTGCCGTCCGTTGTTTTCGGACTCTTCGGCCTCGGTTTTTTTGTTGTCTTTCTCCATTTTGGTTCCAGCATTCTTGCGGGTTCCCTTACTCTCGGCATCCTGATTCTGCCTACCATAATCGGGGCGACGGAAGAGGCGTTGAAAGCGGTTCCCCAGACCTTCCGGGAGGCGTCGCTTGCCCTGGGAGTTTCCAGATGGCGCACTATTGCAAGGATTGTCCTGCCATCCGCGGTCCCGGGAATTCTGACCGGTTCGATTCTCGGCATTGGCCGCGCGGCAGGGGAGACCGCGCCGATCATGTTTACGGCGGCGGCCTTCTATACCGCCGTTCTGCCGAAGTCCATGTTTGACGAGGTGATGGCGCTGCCGTATCATATCTACGTGCTGGCGACCGCCGGCGTCAACATAGAACAGACCCGGCCGCTGCAATATGGAACTGCGCTGACGCTGATTGCGCTGGTTCTGGGAATCGATCTTGTCGCGATCGTCATCCGCGGCATTATTCGCAAAAAGAAGAGGTGGTAAGCTTGGAAGAAGATATAATTGTCAGGGCAAGAAACGTGGATTTTTTCTACGGATCCTTCAAGGCGCTGTCGGATATCACGATCGATTTTGAAAGAAACAAGGTGACCGCCCTGATCGGGCCGTCCGGCTGCGGGAAGTCAACCCTGCTCCGGATTTTCAACCGCATGAACGACCTGATAGATGGAACCAGAGTCGACGGGGAGATCCTGTTTGAGGGAAAAAGCATCTATGCCCCGGAGGTTGATCCGGTACAGATTCGCCAGCAAATCGGCATGGTTTTTCAGAAGCCGAACCCGTTTCCGAAATCGATTTTTGATAACATCACCTTCGCGCCGAAACTGGCGGGAATAAGGGACAGGGATTCGCTCGAAGCGCTTGTGGAGGAGAGTTTGAAGCAGGCCGTTTTATGGGACGAGGTAAAGGATATCCTCGGAAAATCGGCGATGACCCTCTCCGGCGGCCAGCAGCAGCGTCTCTGTATTGCCCGGGCGCTGGCGATGAAACCCGAGGTGCTGCTGATGGATGAGCCGACTTCGGCATTGGACCCGATTTCTACCGCCAAAATCGAGGAGCTCATAGATGAACTGAAGAAACACTACACGATTATCATCGTCACCCACAATATGCAGCAGGCGGCCCGCGTTTCGGAATTTACCGGTTTCTTTTACATAGGCAAGCTGATAGAATTCGGCAAAACGGAAAAGATATTCACCACCCCGGATGTAAAGCAGACGGAAGACTACATTACCGGGCGTTTTGGTTAGAGAAGGAAAAGGATCGGAGAGAAAATGGAAGAGACGCGGCATACGAGTCGAGAGTACGAACGGGAACTGCAGGAAATCCGTGATGGACTGCTGTACCTCGGCGCAAAAACGGAAAAATCGCTGGAACTGGCGATCAAGGCGCTCCTGGAGCGCGATGCAGCCACCGAGCAGGAGATCATCAAGGGTGATGACCAGATCGACCGTCTCGATATAGAACTCGAGGAGCGGTGCATCCGCATTCTTGCCCTGCGGCAGCCGACGGCGCGCGACCTGCGTTTTATTACGACGGCGATCAAGATCACCGGTCATCTGGAGCGGATAGGCGACATGGTGGTCAACATCGCCGAGAAGGCGGTTATACTCAATGGTTTTCCCCAGCTCAAGCCGTACGTCGATTTGCCCAGAATGGGCGAGATAAGCAGGGAAATGATAAGAAACAGCCTCGACGCGATGGTGCGGCAGGACGTCGAACTGGCGAGGAGCGTCCGGGCGGAGGATGTGGTTATCGACAACCTCAACGAACAGATCTTTCGGGAACTGGTGACTTACATGCTTGCGGATCCCGTCAATATCAAGGTCAGTCTCTATATCATGCAAATTTCGAAAACCCTCGAACGGATCGCCGATCATGCCGAAGGGATTGCGGATATGGTCATTTACATGGTAACGGGAAAAATCATCCGCCACGAACCGCCCCCGGTGAAAAATGATGAGAATCTCTCTATTCCGTAAATTTCTGTTGGTGTTTCTTTTGACTGGCGCAGTGGCTCTTGCCTTTTCCAGTCTCTTGTTGCGGAATGAACTTGAAAAAGAACTGCTTGTCCGGATAGAAGAGGAGTTGACGGCTGCCGGAGGGATTATCGCCGCCATGCCCGTTGCGGAGATCAAGGCAAAAGCTGGACAGCTCTCACGCCTGTCGCAGGCGCGTCTGACTCTGATCGATGCCCGGGGCACTGTTCTTGCCGATACGCTGTCGATGCCCAGCAGTATGGAGAACCATCTGAACCGCTCCGAGATTCAGGAGGCGCGTCTGAAGGGGACGGGCAGCGCCTCCCGCTACAGCCGAACCCTCAAACAGGAGATGTTCTATGTCGCTGTTCCCCTGGGGGAGCGCACGGGAAAGACCGGTTATGTGCGTCTTGCCCGTCCGGTAGCCGAAGCATCCCTCTTTGCCGATGAAAAGGGACGGATGCTTCTGCTGATCATTTTCTCGGTTGCTTCCCTGTACTTTCTGATTGCCGCGTGCCTCTTTGCCCGGCTGCTTGCCCCGATCCGGAGATTGATTCTCTTCACCGGCCGGGTTCGCGCCGGCGATTTCTCCGGTTCACTGCTCGTTAAATCGCGGGATGAAATTGGAAAACTTATTGAAAATATTAACCAGATGGTGGACGAACTGCGGGAGAAGATCAAAAAGGCCGACGAAGAACGGCAAAAGCTCGAATCGGTATTTTCCGGGATGAAGGAAGGGGTCATGCTGCTCGATGCCGAAGGCAGGGTCGAGTCGCTGAACCGCAGCATGGAAGGGATGCTCATGCTGCATCCTGAAGAGGCGATCGGCAAAACGATTATGGTTGTCTGCCGCAATGCCGGGCTTCATGATGCGCTGAAGCGCGCCAGGGAAACCCGGGAGAGCGTCTGCGAAGATATAGTCATCGGGGATGAGCATCCTGCCGTGATTAATGTAACGATTGCGGCGGGAGAACAGGGCGGGGCGGAGAAAACTATCCTCGTGTTTCACGATGTTACCCGTCTCAAGGGGCTTGAGCGGATTCGCACCGACTTTATAGCGAATGTGACCCACGAAATACGCACCCCGCTTACTGCAATCATCGGATTTGCGGAGACTCTCCAGCAGGGGGCGCTGGAGAATCGGGAAGTGGCAGACAGGTTCCTGGCCACGATCAGGGAAAATGCCGAGCGATTGAACCGCCTGGTGGATGACCTCACGACCCTCTCCGTTCTCGAACTGCAGGAGGCGCGTTTGCAACTCGAAGAGGTATCGCTGGAGGAAGCGATAGACCAGATTCTGCTTGTTGCCGACGGCAGGGCAGCCCGGAAGAACATATTGATTCGCAAGGATATTCCGGCAAGGCTTCCCTGCATCTTCGCTGATCATGACCGGTTGGCGCAGATACTGATCAACATAATCGACAACGCGCTGAAATTTACTCCGGAGGGCGGCGTTATCTCCCTGACGGCATTTCCCGAGGGGAAAGAATTTCTGGCGCTGAACATCTCCGATACCGGTCCGGGGATTCCGGAAGCGGATATTCCCCGGCTGGGCGAGCGTTTTTACCGGGTGGACAGGACGCGCTCCCGGGAACTGGGCGGAACCGGGCTGGGGCTGTCGATTGTAAAGCATCTGATGAAAGCCCACGGCGGCCGCCTGAAGATCATGAGCATTTTGGGCAAAGGGACGACTGTTGCACTTTCTTTTCCTGTCTTTCAGAAAACGGAGAAAAGCGCATGACTAAAAAGCAAATCCTTGTTGCCGACGACGAGCAGGATATCGTTGCGCTGATTTCCTTCAATCTCGAGCAGGAAGGGTTTTCCGTGAAAAACGCCTCCAATGGACGCAAAGCCCTTGAGATGATCAGGGATGAAAAACCGGCGCTGGTTATTCTCGATTTGATGATGCCGGAAATTAACGGGATGGACGTGTGCCGGGTGATTCGCGGCAATGCCGATACAGCCGATATTCCCGTGATCATGTTGACCGCCAGATCCAATCAGTTGGACAAAATACTCGGTCTCGAGATTGGCGCCGACGACTACATTACCAAGCCGTTTCATGTCCGGGAACTGATCGCGCGTGTTCGCTCCGTTCTGCGGCGGGCTGAGCGGAAGGCGGAGCAGAATCTTCATGACTCCGATGAAGACAGGCAGGAATCGCTCTCCTGCGGAGGGCTCCGGATCGATTTACGGTCATACCGGGTGACACTTGACGGCAAACCCGTCGAACTCAGTTCCCGGGAGTTCAAACTTCTGCAATTTCTTATCTCCCACCCCGGCTGGGTTTACAGCCGTGAACAGTTACTTGACCGCGTCTGGGGCGACGAATCGTTTGTCGAGCCCCGCACCGTCGACGTCCATATCAGCCGATTGCGGAACGCAATAGAACCCGACAAGGAAAATCCCCGCTATATCCTCACCGTGCGCGGAATAGGGTACAAGTTTTCCGATTAAATAATTGGTGTCAGAGTCGTATTTGATTGCCGGAGTTCAATCAATCCGCCCTGATGAAAAAAGTATTGGCAAATTGCTGTTCGCAGGATGTATAAGACGAGCCTATCGGAGAATTTCGAACTTGATCAGGATCTGCCGGGCGGGAAGGCTAACGAAGCTTGCGCCGCCGCTCCGGCAAGTTCGGGGAAGGGATTTTTTCCTGAACATCCGGTTCAAGCGGGAATGTTCAGAATCAGGGAGGGCAAGCAATGACAAATCCGGAAATATTATTGAGGCAGGTCCCGTTGTTTAGATCGCTGCGTGCCGAAGATACCGGACGTCTGGCGGCGCTTCTCCGGAGGCAGACGCTTCCCAGAGGAGAGGCCCTCTGCCGCAAGGGTGAAGAGGGCAACACCCTCTACATGATTATCGCCGGAAAAATAAAGATCGTGCGTCATTCGATAAATGGCGACGAGGTCATTCTGGCGGTTCTTTCCGCCGGCGATTTCTGCGGCGAGATGGCCCTGCTCGACGGCCTGCCGCGTTCAGCCGACGCCATCGCCGTGGAGGAGACATTTCTCTATGTTCTGACCAGGGCCGATTTTTTTTCTTGTGTAGCCAGCAACGAAAGGGCCGTAAAGACAATACTTTCCACTCTGTCGAAGCGCCTGCGCAAGGCGGATGACTTCCTTGAAGACATCTTTTTTCTGAATGTCTCTTCCAGGCTTGTAAAAAAGCTTTTGGAGATGGTGGGAAGCAATGTTTCACAGGAGGAGGGCGGCATAATTCGTCTGAATATAACGCAGACGACCATTGCGGGGATGATCGGGGCTTCGCGGGAGAGCGTCAACAAGGAGCTGCGCAATCTCCGGGAGCAGGGGCTGATCGAAATCGCCGAAAAAAAGATCGTGATTCTCGACGTCGACAAATTACGCATGAAATTATTGTAAGGCATTGCAGCTAATTTTCGATTTCCAGTCTGAGCGGCAAGGGAGATTTTTGCGGAAACGACCGTGAATTTTTCATGCAATCTTCATCCTGCTGTCATCATCCTGTAACAAAAATAGTCTATATTCCACCAAAATTAATAACTTGGGAGGAAAAAAATGAAAAGTTTCATAAAACAGACGGCGGTTGCAGCAGTTTTTCTGATGGGGAGCGCCGGTGTGGCGTTTGCGGGGAATATCGTGATAAAGGGTTCCACTACGGTGCTGCCGGTGGCCCAGGCGACCATCGAGGCCTTCATGAAGAAAAACCCGGGCAGCAACATCTCTCTTTCCGGCGGCGGTTCCGGAGAAGGGATAAAGGCGCTGGTCGACAAAGGTGCGGATATAGCCAACATGTCCCGCGCGGCAAAAAAGAAGGAGATTGATCTGGGAAAGGCGAAAGGCGTGGAGGTTTATCAAAACGTGGTTGCCATAGACGCCATTGCGCCGGTTGTCAATCCGCAGAACAAGGTGGGCAATCTTAGCACCGATCAGCTCAGCCAGATCTATCAGGGAAAAATCAGGAACTGGAAAGAGGTCGGCGGCGATGATCTGGAGATTGTCGTTGTTTCCCGCGACAGCAGCTCCGGTACGTTTGAGGCGTGGGGCGAGATCGTGCTGAAGAAGGCGAGGGTTTCTCCCCGCGCCCAGCTTCAGGCTTCGAATGGCGCGATTGTCCAGGCCGTTTCCAAAAACAAATACGCGATCGGCTATGTCGGCCTGGGCTACCTGGACAAGTCCGTGAAGGCGCTGAAAGTGAACGGAGTGGAGGCTTCCGCTAAAACGGCACTTTCCAGAGAGTATCCGGTAGCGCGCGACCTTTACATGTACACCAACGGGAAGCCCCAGGGTGAAACGGCGGCCTATATCAATTTTGTTCTCAGTCCGGAAGGCCAGAAACTTGTGCAAAAAGCGGGATTCGTGCCTGTAACGACAAAAAAATAAAAAGAGCGGTTGCTTGACGTTCAGATGAAAGGGCGGGTTCAAACGAACCGGCCCTTTTTTTACTGCAAGCGCGGGTGGCGACGATTCCCGAATTTTGCGGAAAGCCATTGGCATTGTGATTCCGTACGAACCCTTTCGCAAATGAATGATTTTATGATATGAGGCCGTCCAATGATATCCATAGAGGTAATTGCAAAACCATTTGTCATTCCCGAATGTCTCTATCGGGAATATGGTTTTTCAAGCAGTTAGAACCAGATTCCCGCTCAGAATCGCTGCGGGAATGACAAGAATGGGGAGTTTTGCAATTGCCTCCATAGAAAGGGTTTGCAGACATGACGGAAACAGATCACAACGATGCTTCCCGGAAAATTGACATTAAATCCGGCGTTTCTGAAAAACACTATCCGAAAGTCGCCGCCGAGCTGAAGATTCAGCAAAGCCAGGTTGCGGCAACGGCTGAATTGCTTGCAGAAGGGGCAACCGTGCCGTTTATTGCCCGCTATCGCAAGGAGGCGACCGGAACCCTCGACGAGGTGCAGATCGCCGAAATTCGCGACAGGCTCGAACAGCTTGCCGAGCTGGAGAAAAGACGCGAAGCAATTCTCAAATCGCTTGCCGAGCGGGAACTTCTGACCGACGAACTGGCTGGTCGAATTGCCGACGCGGAAGCCCTTTCCGCCCTTGAGGATATTTATCTGCCGTTTCGTCCCAAGAGACGGACCCGGGCAATGGTCGCCCGGGAAAAGGGGCTGGCCCCCCTCGCCGAGCTTGTTTTTGCCCAGGGAGATTGTGATCCGCTTGTGGCCGCTGCGCCCTATGTCGATCCGGAAAAGGGGGTTGCGACTGTTGAGGAGGCGCTGGCGGGAGCGCGGGACATAATCGCCGAAATTGTCAATGAAGACGAAAAGGCGCGGGCGCGGATGCGGGCATTTTTTGCGGAGAAGGCCCTTTTCCAGTCGCGGGTCATCGAAGGCAAGGAGGCAGAGGGGAGTCGTTACCGCGACTATTTCGACTGGGCAGAACCGGCGGCGAAGGCGCCTTCGCACCGGATTCTCGCGATGCGGCGCGGGGAAAAGGAAGGCTTTCTGACGATGCGCGTCGTTCCGCCGGAGGCGGAGGCGATTGCGCTGCTTGCTGCCATGTTTGTGACGGGTACGGGGGCCGCTTCCGGACAGGTCAGTCTTGCCGTTGAAGACAGTTACCGGCGACTTCTGGGAAGCGCTATGGAGACGGAAATCCGGGCGGCTACCAAGAAGCGGGCCGATGTGGAGGCGATTCGCGTTTTTGCCGATAATCTCCGTCAGCTTCTGCTTGCCCCGCCGCTTGGCCAAAAGCGGATACTGGCGATCGATCCCGGTTTTCGCACCGGCTGCAAGGTCGTCTGTCTTGACGCCCAGGGGAAGCTTTTGCATCACGACGTCATTTTACCGCATCTGTCTGAAAACATGCGGAAGGTTTCCAGTGAAACGGTGCAATCCCTTTGCCGGCGCTTCCGGGTTGAGGCGATTGCCATAGGCAACGGCACGGCGGGCCGGGAGACGGAGACATTCTTGCGGGAGTTGAATCTGCCGGAAACAATTCAGCTTTTTATGGTCAATGAAAGCGGCGCCTCGGTCTATTCCGCCTCCAAAATCGCCCGGGAGGAATTCCCCAGCGAAGATGTTACCGTGCGGGGAGCGGTTTCGATCGGAAGAAGACTCGCCGATCCGCTCGCAGAACTGGTGAAGATCGACGCGAAGGCGATCGGGGTTGGCCAGTACCAGCATGACGTCGATCAGGGGGAGCTGAAAAAGAGCCTCGACGATGCCGTGATGAGCTGCGTCAATGCCGTCGGAGTCGAATTGAATACGGTTTCCGCCGCTCTTTTGGGCTATGTGTCGGGTCTTGGCCCGGCGCTGGCCGCGAATATCGTCTCCTGGCGGGATGAACACGGTCCCTTTGCATATCGGCAGTCCCTGCTGGATGTCCCGCGCCTCGGCGCGAAGGCCTTTGTCCAGGCGGCCGGTTTTCTGAGGATCAGGGACGGCGAGAACCCGCTTGATTCCAGCGCCGTCCACCCGGAAAGCTATTCCGTTGTCGAAAAAATGGCGGCCGATCTGGACTGCACGGTAAGCGATTTGATGCGCGACGAGACGCTGCGGCAGAAAATCGAGCTGAGCCGGTATGTGTCTGACGATATCGGCTTGCCGACCCTCAATGATATCCTTGCCGAACTCGCGAAACCGGGCCGCGATCCCCGTACGCAGCGGGAAGAGTTTCATTTTGCCGAAGGGATCGAGAAGATGGAAAACCTTGTGCCGGGGATGAAACTGCCGGGAATAGTGACGAATATTACCGCCTTCGGCGCGTTTGTCGATATCGGCGTCCATCAGGACGGTCTGATTCACACCAGTCAGCTTGCCGACCGATTCGTGAAAGATCCTTCCACTGTCTTGAAAGTGGGCCAGATGCTCGAGGTTTCCGTCCTTGCGGTCGATCTGGAGCGCAAACGCATTTCGCTGACCCTGAAAAAAAATCCCGACGGCGCGGCGAAAAGGCCTGCCGAGCGAAAAAACAGGGATGTCGCAGCCCCGGAGCTTAATGCGAAGGATGACGTTCGTGGCGGCGAATCGCTTCGGAAAGAAACGGGCAAGGTCTTAAGCCGGGGGGAAAATAAGGCCCGTCCGCACTTTACGCCGGATAAAAAGGGCAATAAAAAACCGCTGCCGGAAAAGCGGGTCGAAAAAATCCCGTTCAATAATCCATTTGCAGCGGCCTTCGGCAAAAAAGAATAAGAGCTTTACCGGGCTTGCGCCTGGAAGCTCAGGGGGACGTTGTGTGGTTCATTGCTTCCGTCTGCAATTTCAGCATCATCTATGCCATTCGCGATAATCGCATCATAAATTGGTTTAGCTTGAATAATATCGCTCCGCGTACCAATTGTTACAACCTGAGCGAGACGTAAAGATTCTGCTGGAATGAAAGCGGATTGAATTCTGAGCGGTGGAGTAGCGCCTGATGAGAGAAACAATACGTTAACGAGAAACAAGAAGATAAGCCAACCCGGAACACTCATGAAATTATTTTTCATTGAGGTAATTGCAAAACTCCCTATTCTTGTCTGTCATTCCCGCAACGATTCTGAGCGGGAAAACGAAGTTTAATGTTCATAATCTGGTTCTAACTGCTTGAAAAACCATATTATGAACATTAAGCTTCGCTTTCCCGATAGAGACATTATGAACATTAAGCTTCGCTTTCGGGAATGACAAATAGTTTTGCAATTGCCTCCATTGTTTACTCATTTGTTTTTTCTGAACGACTGAGCTAAGCGGCCCGGCAGCGCCGGGTCCGACTTGAGCGTATGATTCAAGTAAGCCGCTGTCGCGGCAGGATGACCGTTACAAACTCATTTCTTTTTCCCATCATCCTTCATTAAGTCTTTGGATAATTGGCTGAGAAGGTGAAGTTGCTCCTGTTGAATGGAGATTAGTTCGCCCCATTGCTTCTCCCTGAGTAAATCCATTTTCTCGTGGAGTGTCAATATTTCAAGTTCCGACTTCAAATTGACTTCATAATCATGTTCGGCACTCAAACGATCCTTATGAGCTTGGCGGTTTTGAGACATTAAGATTATCGGAGCTTGAATAGCGGCAAGCATGGATAAAAATAGATTCAGCAGAATGTATGGATATGGATCGAATGATTTACTATACCTGACGAGAACAACAGAATTCAGGGTAACCCAAATAACTAAGGTAATAGCAAAGATCGAAATGAAGGCCCAGGAACCGCCAAAGGCAGTAACTTTGTCAGCAAGCCTCTGACCAAAAGTTGCTTGCTCAGAGTAGTCTTGAGCGACATTTCTCGCGATGGGAGTTCTTTCGGCGAGATGGTGTGCGACATGCTTTTCCTGCATGCCGAGTTGATCATAATCTGTGCGAAAATGCTTTATTGATATTGCGGCTTCTTTTTGATTCATCGCTTATCCCTATATCAGTAATCTCTGTGAACCGTCCGGTGCGGACCCGCATGCCGGGTGGTGTGGGGGCTGTCAATGATCGGCATAATGGAGCCACCGATATTCGCCGTAATGGAGCCAGTGAAAAGGGTTGAAAAAGGGTCTTTGGACCCCCCTTTTCAATCAGGCGATTTCACCTCCTTTCGAGGGTTGTTTTTGTGTTCTTTGACAGCTTGTTTTTGTGTACTTTGTTCTGAAGTGGCAGAGCGGTAACTCTTCCCTTCCAGGACAACCTTGTAAGCGCCGTGACGGAGAAGGTCGATGGTGGCCGCCCCCAGGATGCGATTGGGAAAAGCGTCCTGCCATTCAGGGACGTCCAGGTTCGAGGTGACGATAGTGCTCTTCCGTTCGTATCGTTCGGAGATCACCTCGTGGAAGTCCTCGTCCTGCATGCCTGTCAGCGGCTTGAGGCCGAAGTCGTCGATGATCAGCAGATCGACGCTGGCGAGTTTGGCAAAATGTCTTTCCAGCCGTCCCTTATGCTTCGCCCAATTTTCAATATAAACGTTTATTGGCGCTGTTTATCGTCGCAGCATCTCACCGGATATCGCGATGGTACTCCTGCAGGGACTTCGCGCGGCCGTGGCCCTGACGGAAGGCGGCGATGCCCTTCGCGGCGGCGACGGCGGCCGCAATCGTCGTAATATACGGGACTTTGTACTTGATTGCCGCCTTGCGGATGTAGGAGTCATCCGTCTGGCTCAATCTTCCCGCCGGGGTGTTGATCACCAGATTGATTTCCCCGTTCTTGATCGCATCGACGATATTCGGACGCCCCTCGTGCGCCTTCAGGATTGACGCCGCCGGCACATTGTGGGCAACCAGAAATTCCTGCGTTCCTCCGGTCGCCAGAATCGAGAATCCCATCTGCCCAAAGGCCCGGGCAACTTCCAGAACGCCGCCCTTGTCCTGATCATTGACCGTGATGAGCACCGTGCCTTCCCGGGGGAGCACCTGCTGCGCCGCCTCCTCCGCCTTGTAAAAGGCCAGGCCGAAGGAATCGGCGAGTCCGAGAACTTCCCCGGTAGAGCGCATCTCCGGACCCAGCAGCGGATCCACCTCCTGGAACATGCTGAACGGAAAAACCGATTCCTTCACGCCGAAATGGGAGAAGGAGCCCTGCCTGATCTGCAAATCGGCCAGCTTCTGTCCCAGCATCAACCGGGTGGCGATCCTGGCCATCGAGATATTGCAAACCTTTGAAACCAGAGGAACCGTGCGCGAGGCGCGGGGGTTCGCCTCCAGGATATAGACCGCCTCCCCGGCAATGGCGTACTGGATATTCATCAGCCCGACCACCCCCAGCTCGATGGCAATGCGCTTGGTGTAGTCCCGGATCGTCTCCTGATGACGCGCGGAGATGCTGATCGGCGGGATCACGCAGGCCGAATCGCCCGAATGGATGCCGGCAAGCTCTATATGCTCCATGATCGCCGGGACAAAGGCGTCCGTTCCGTCGCAAATTGCATCCGCCTCACACTCGATCGCGTTTTCGAGAAATTTGTCGATCAGGATCGGCCGCTCCGGGGTCACGCCGACCGCCGCTTCGACATAGCGCTTGAGCATCTCCTCGTCATGAACTACCTCCATCCCGCGGCCGCCGAGAACATACGAAGGCCGCACCATCAGCGGATAGCCGATCCTGGCGGCAATGTCCACCGCTTCCGTGAAATTGCCCGCCATGCCGGAGGCGGGCATCGGGATGCCGAGCTTTTCCATCATTTTCTTGAAGAGCTCACGGTCTTCGGCCAGATCGATCGTATCGGGTGAGGTTCCGATAATCCGCACCCCCGCCTGGGAGAGCTGCCGGGCCAGATTCAGCGGCGTTTGACCCCCGAACTGGACGATCACCCCTTCCGGTTTTTCCTTTTCATAGATCGCCAGCACATCTTCGACCGTCAGAGGCTCGAAATAGAGCTTGTCGGACGTGTCGTAATCGGTCGAAACGGTTTCCGGGTTGCAGTTGACCATAATGGATTCATAGCCTTCATCTCTGAGCGTGAAGGCCGCGTGGACGCAGCAGTAATCAAATTCTATGCCCTGGCCGATCCGGTTGGGACCGCCGCCGAGCACCATGATTTTCTTCTTGTTTTCACTGGCCTGGGTCTTGTCGGGGGCATTGTAGGTCGAGTAGTAATAGGAGGCGTTTTCCACGCCGCTTACCGGCACGGCGTCCCAGCACTCGACTGCGCCCAGCGCTGTTCTTTGTTGCCGGATTTCGTCTTCGCGCATCCCCAGAATCTGGGCAAGATAACGGTCGGAAAACCCCTCCTGCTTGGCCCTTTTGAGAAGTTCGTCCGGCATGGCCTTTCCTTTATAAGCAAGAATCTCCTCTTCGGTCTCCACCAGTTCCTGCATCTGCTGTAAAAACCATTCCTTGATGTGGGTTCTTCTGCTCAACTCCTCGAGAGCTGCCCCCTTGCGGATGGCCTCGTAGAGGATGAACTGCCGCTCGCTGGAAGGCTCCGAGAGCATTTCCAGCAGATCGTCGAGGGACCTTTTGTTGAAATCCTTAACAAAACCGAGACCCGCCCGCCCCTTTTCGAGGGAGCGAATCGCCTTCTGAAAGGCCTCTTTGTAGTTTTTACCGATGCTCATCACCTCGCCCACGGCGCGCATCTGCGTTCCGAGCTTGTCGATCGCGCCGGGGAATTTCTCGAAATCCCAGCGGGAAAACTTGACGACCACATAATCGCCCCACGGAATGTATCTGTCGAGGGTTCCCTCCCGCCAGTAGGGAATTTCATCGAGGGTCAGCCCGCCCGCCAGCAGAGATGAGATAAGCGCGATCGGAAAACCGGTGGCTTTCGAGGCCAGGGCGGAGGAGCGGGAGGTACGGGGATTGATCTCGATGACAACGACCCGATCCGTTTTCGGATCATGGGCAAACTGGACGTTCGTCCCGCCGATCACCTCGATTGCATCGACGATGTCGTAGGAATATTTCTGAAGCCGGGCCTGGAGCTCGGGGCTTATGGTGAGCATCGGCGCGGTGCAGTAGGAATCCCCGGTATGCACCCCCATCGCATCGACATTTTCAATGAAGCAGACGGTAATTTTCTGGTTCTTTGCGTCCCGCACCACCTCCAGTTCCAGCTCCTCCCAGCCGAGGACTGATTCTTCAACAAGTATCTGGCCGACAAGACTCGCCGAGATGCCCCGACTCGCGACAACGCGCAGTTCCTCGATGTTATAGACGAGACCGCCGCCGGTCCCGCCCATCGTATAGGCGGGACGGATCACAACCGGATAGCCGAGAGAAGCGGCAATTTGCTCCGCATCTTCGACGTTGTATGCCGGTTCGCTCTTCGGCATGTCTATCACGAGCCGGTTCATCGTCTCTTTGAAGGCGATCCGGTCCTCGCCGCGCTCGATCGCATCTACCTGCACGCCGATCACCTTGACGCCGTATCTTTCCAGCACCCCGGCCTTGTGGAGCTCCGACGTCAAATTGAGGCCGGTCTGCCCTCCCAGATTGGGAAGCACCGCATCGGGGCGCTCATTTTCAATAATTTCCGTAAGCGACTGCAGATTAAGAGGCTCTATGTAGGTAACATCCGCCATGCCGGGATCGGTCATGATCGTCGCCGGATTGGAATTGACCAGCACGATCTTGTACCCGAGCTTGCGCAGCGCTTTGCAGGCCTGGGTTCCCGAGTAATCGAATTCGCAGGCCTGGCCGATGACAATCGGGCCTGACCCAATGATCAGAACTTTATTGATATCGCTTCTTTTCGGCATGGTCACTCTCCTTGGCTGGCTGCGTATAGTTAGTCAATGGCTGCTGAAAACCCCTCAACTTATGGAATTTTTCTCGGGGTATATAAGAAAAGGCCGCCTGCGTGTCAATCAATTTCTCCGGCAAATTCTCCGGCAAATTATCAGGCGGAAAAGCGGTGACGATTCCCGGGCAATGCATCCGTTATTTCAGGTTGTTTTTATCGCAGAATATGTTAAGAAGTCATGCTTCCCGGCACCGTTTGCGTTACGCCGCCCCTGTTCATCAGGGATTTGTTCTTGCTGCCGCGGATGAACTTGTCTGAAAATTTAAATAAAGGAGCTGCCCATGTCAGATATTACCCCCGAGGAACTGGGGCGCTGGCAGGAAACGACCCTGAAAAAGGCCGTCTCAAAATCGCCCGAGCGCCGCTCAGCGTTTGCGACAACATCCCATATCGAACTGAAAAATATCTTCACCCCGCTTGATGCAGGCGATGCCGGTTATCTCCCGGACATTGGATTCCCCGGGGAATTTCCGTTTACCCGCGGTGTCCAGCCTACAATGTACCGGGGGCGCTTCTGGACAATGCGCCAGTACGCAGGCTTTGCCACTGCCGAGGAGACCAATCAGCGTTACAAATATCTGCTCGCACAGGGACAGACGGGATTGAGCGTCGCCTTCGATCTGCCGACTCAGATCGGCTACGATTCCGATCATCCCCTTTCCGATGGCGAGGTCGGGAAGGTCGGGGTGGCAATCGACACGCTGAAGGATATGGAAATTCTCTTCGACGGCATCCCGCTGGACAAGGTCTCCACCTCGATGACCATCAACTCCACCGCCGCCATTCTGCTTGCCATGTATATCGCGGTTGCCGAAAAGCAGGGGGTTAAAAGCGACCTGCTCCAGGGAACCATTCAGAACGACGTCCTGAAGGAATATTCGGCGCGGGGAACCTACATCTTCCCCCCCCAGGAATCGATGCGGATAGTGACCGACATCTTTGCCTTCTGCAAAGACAATGTCCCCAAATGGAACTCGATCAGCGTCAGCGGCTACCATATGCGCGAAGCCGGCTGCACCGCCGTTCAGGAGGTGGCCTTCACGCTCGCCGACGGCATCGCTTATCTGGAAGCGGCCATGAAGGTGGGACTCGATGTCGATTCGATCGCCTCGCGGATTGCCTTTTTCTTCTGCTGTCACAACAATTTTCTCGAAGAGGTCGCGAAGTTCCGGGCCGCCCGCCGGCTCTGGGCAAAGATCATGAAGGAGCGCTTCCATGCGAAAAAGGATTCCTCCTGCATGCTGCGGTTTCACACCCAGACGGCAGGCTGCACGCTCACCGCGCAGCAGTTTGAAAATAACGTCGTTCGCGTTGCCCTGCAGGCAATGGCCGCGGTTCTCGGCGGCACCCAGTCACTGCACACCAATTCCCGAGACGAGGCCTACGCGCTTCCGACCGAGGGCTCCGTCAAAATCGCCTTGAGAACCCAGCA
Source organism: uncultured Syntrophus sp. (assembly GCA_964552725.1). Classification (GTDB taxonomy): domain Bacteria; phylum Desulfobacterota; class Syntrophia; order Syntrophales; family UBA5619; genus DYTH01. Next base: position 668 of record CAZKHU010000062.1, on the reverse strand, counting down.
GATCATCGCCCATGAAAGCGGGGTTGCGGATATGGCCGATCCTCTGGGCGGATCGTACGCCGTGGAGGCGCTCACTAATGAAATCGAGAAAAAATCGGTGGAATATATAAGAAAAATCGATGATATGGGAGGGGCAATCAAGGCGATAGCCGCCGGCTACATTCAAAAGGAGATCGCGGATGCCGCCTACCAGTACCAGAAGGATATCGAGTCAAGGCAGCAGATCATCGTCGGCATCAATCAGTTTCAGACCGAAGAGGCGCCTTTGCGGGACGTCCTCCGGATAAATCCGGAAGTGGAAGAGTACCAAAAACAGAAGCTGGCGCGGGTAAAGGCGGAGCGGGATAACAAAAAAGTCGCGGAAACCCTGGCCGCCCTGAAGATCGCCGCCCGGGGAACGGATAACGCGCTCCCGCTGATTCTGGAGGCAGTGCGGGCCTATGCCACCCTCGGCGAAATTTCGGACACGCTCCGGGAGGTCTTTGGAGAATACACGCAGCAATAACATATTCTTAGGATGAGGGCGAAGTTTAATGTTCATAAAACTGGAGGCAATTGCAAAACCATTTGTCATTCCCGAAAGCGAAGCTTAATGTTCATAATGTCTCTATCGGGAATATGGTTTTTCAAGCAGTTAGAACCAGATTATGAACATTAAACTTCGTTTT
>CAZKHU010000061.1:0-18081 GCA_964552725.1 uncultured Syntrophus sp. | reverse complement strand
ATGTTCATAATGTTTCTATCGGGAATATGGTTTTTCAAGCAGTTAGAACCAGATTCCCGCTCAGAATCGTTGCGGGAATGACAAGAATGGGGAGTTTTGCAATTACTTCAAGAGTAAAGCGGAGCGGGAACCTGAACGAAAAATTAATCAAGATATTGGCAACCGGTTTGGGCAGCGGACTTGCGCCCTTCATGCCGGGAACGTTCGGAACGCTTGTCGGGATTCCCCTGTATCTGGTTTTTGCGTCCCTGTCGTGGCCGCTGTGGATGATTACCATTCTCGCATTCTGCTTTCTTGCCTGGTATGTCGCGGACGAGGCGGAGAGGCTCCTGGGCCAAAAGGATGCCCAGTGCATCGTAATCGATGAGATAGCCGGTCTCCAGTGGACATTGTTTCTCGTTGCGCCGACCTGGCTTCATCTGACTGCCGGCTTCATCCTGTTTCGGCTGTTCGATATAACCAAGCCGTTTCCCGCACGCTTTTTTCAGGAAAAACTCCCCGGCGGCTGCGGAATAGTGGCTGATGACCTCGCGGCGGGGTTTTATGGAAATATCGTTCTCCAGCTTCTGATTTACCGGTTCGGGTTTTAGGAGAGACAATTTATGAAGGTCGGCATACTGACAATCGGCAACGAATTGACGAGCGGAAAGATCCAGGACACGAACTCCGCGATGATCGCCCGGGCAATGCAGCTTCAGGGCTGGACACTGGCGCGGATGATGTCGGTCGGAGACGATAACGACGCAATTCATGACGCGCTTGCCTACATGCTTTCCCATGTCGACGGGCTGATCGTTACCGGCGGCCTGGGACCGACGGCCGACGACATTACCACCGCCGCGATCGCCAGGTCATTTGGTCTGGAATTGTACACCGATGAGGCAGTTCTTGCCCATGTCCGGGGCATTTTTGAAAACCGGGGCCTGCACTGGACGCAAAACAACGCCAAGCAGGCGGTCTTCCCGGCGGGGGCAAGAATTATCGCCAACCCCTCCGGAACAGCGGCCGGCTTTGCCCTTTATCAGGAAGGAAAGATCATCGCCGTCATTCCCGGCGTTCCCCACGAAGCCCGCAAGATGCTCTTCGAAGGGGTAATTCCCCTCTTCCGGGAGGAATTCCCCGATTCGGCTCTCCATGTAAGGACAAGCATCTTCCGGCTCACCGGGATTGCCGAATCGGCTGTCGATGAAGCGATCGCCGGCGACCGACTCGCCGAAGCGGGAATCGGCGTCGGGTTTTATCCGAATTTTCCGGAAAACCAGCTCGTTTTAACGGCGCGGGAATCAGCGGCCGAAGCGGCAGAGACAAAACTCGCGGCGGCGTGCAAAACGATCGAGACGAGACTGGGAAATTACATCTTCGCGCGGGGCGAGGAGTCTCTCCCCGGCAACATCGCAAAGATCATGACGGAGAAGAAACTCACCCTCTCCACGGCAGAATCGTGCACCGGGGGGATGATTGCGAATCGGCTGACCGACATCCCGGGGAGCTCGGCATTTTTCGAACGCGGCGCAGTTTCCTACAGTAATGAGTCCAAAGTCGCCCTGTTGGGGGTTCCAGCGGCGGCGATTGCCGCCCACGGCGCGGTAAGCGAGGAAACGGCGCGTTTGATGGCGGAGGGAATCCGCCGGTCGGCGGAAACCGATCTGGGACTGGCCGTCACGGGCATTGCCGGCCCTGACGGCGGCACGGCGGAAAAGCCGGTCGGCACAACGTTTATCGCCCTGGCAACCGGCAGCAAGACCTTTTGCCGCCATTACGCCTTCCGCTGGGACAGAAGGCGCAACAGAACCATCGCCTCCGAATCCGCCCTGCTGATGCTCTGGCGATATCTGACCGGGGAGTTGCGCAATGCGGGATGACGGGGCAGTTCGCCTTTTCCTGGCGATCGCTCCGCCGGACGGCATCATCCAGGAAATCGTGATCTTTCAGGAACGGCTGACAGCCTTCCAGGGAAGGCTCGAAGAAGAGCTTGCCGGCAGAGGGTTCCCTGGGGAGAAACGCCCCTTTTTGCCGCATCTGACCCTGGCGCGGATAAAAAATCTGTCGGAACCGGGGATGCTTTTCAGGGAATTCGCAAAAACCGGGGCTTACGGGACGGGACAGTTCACCGCCTCCGAACTCTGCCTTTTCAGGAGCGAACTGACCCCCCGCGGAGCCGTTTACACAAGGCTTGGCGCATGCCAGTTCGCCATGAGCGCGAAAGAACGCGCTATCGGTTGATGTTGCAACTGCCGGGATAATCGGCGAGGGATAACTTTTATAAATGGAGAAGCAATAAGTGGGAGCTAAATTGATAAGGGAAAAAAAGGAGGCGTCTATGGCAGCGGATACGGAACGGGCACGGGCGGTTGATCTGGCAATCTCGCAGATTGAAAAACAGTTTGGCAAAGGGGCGATCATGCGACTGGGGGACAGCGAGGTGATCTCCGACATCCCCGCCATCTCGACGGGCTCGATCAGCCTCGATATCGCCCTCGGCACGGGAGGCGTCCCCCGGGGCAGGATCATCGAAATCTTCGGCCCCGAATCAGGCGGAAAGACAACCCTCTCGCTGCATATCATCGCCGAGGCGCAAAAACTGGGAGGACTGGCGGCGTTCATTGACGCCGAACACGCCCTCGACGTCGTCTATGCACGCAAAATCGGGGTCAATACCGACGATCTTCTGATCTCCCAGCCCGACACCGGGGAACAGGCGCTGGAAATCTGCGAGACCCTCGTGCGCAGCGGGGCGCTCGATATTCTGGTGGTCGATTCAGTCGCCGCGCTGGTTCCGAAGGCGGAGATCGAAGGGGAAATGGGCGACGCCCAGATGGGTCTCCAGGCGCGGTTGATGTCGCAGGCGCTGAGGAAATTGACCGGCAGCATCAGCAAGTCAAAAACAACGGTAATTTTCATCAATCAGCTCCGGATGAAGATCGGCGTCTTCTTCGGCAACCCGGAAACGACGACCGGCGGCAATGCGCTCAAATTCTACTCCACCATGCGCCTCGACATCAGAAAGGTGACCGCGCTCAAATCAGGACAGGATGTCATCGGCTTCCGCACCCGCGTGAAGGTGGTAAAAAACAAGGTTGCCCCCCCGTTCCGGGAAACGGAATTTGACATCATCTTCGGGGAAGGAATCTCGAAGGAGGGCGACTTGATCGATATGGCGAGCGACAAGGGAATCATCGAAAAAAGCGGCGCCTGGTACTCCTACAAGGGAGACAGACTCGGTCAGGGACGGGACAACACGCGCATTTTCCTGAAGGAAAACGCTGATTTGATGAAAAAAATCGAGGCCGAACTGCTCGATAAACTCGGCATCAAGGCCAGGACGGAAAACGCCGAAGGAAGTTCCAAATAACAATGGAAGAAGCGGACGTCTTCGCCAAAGCCAAAGAAAAGGCCTTCAGGCTTCTGGGGATCAGGGCCCACAGCGAGAGGGAATTGCGCCTGAAACTGAAGTCCGGAAATTTCTCCTCCGCCGTTATTGATGGCGTTATCCAGAGATGCCGGGAGCTTGGATATATCGATGACGGAAACTTCGCCCGGCAGCGGGCGCGAGAGCTGGCGACAAACCGGCTGGTCGGAAATCGCCGGATAGCCTTCGACCTGCAGGAAAAGGGGGTTGCCTGCGATCTCCGGGAAGCGGCGATCGCAGGGGCCGACGAGGAACTCGGCGAAGGGGAAAGAATCAGGCTTTTACTGCAGAAGCGGCTGTTGAAGGAAACGTCCGGAAGACCGGATGAAAAAGAGAAGGCAAGATTGATCAGAAACTTGATGAGCAAGGGGTTTCCCCTTGAGCTCATCTTGAAAATATTGAAAGAGGAGCAACGGGTTCATGACGATGACGGGGAATAACATAAGGGAGAGTTTTCTGGATTTCTTCAAAAGCAAGGGACACACGATAGTCGGCAGTTCCCCGCTTGTCCCCAAGGACGACCCGACCCTCCTCTTTACAAACGCCGGGATGGTGCAGTTCAAAAACAGCTTTCTGGGGCTGGAGGAGCGGGGCTACAGCCGGGCAGTCACCTCGCAGAAATGCGTGCGGGCGGGCGGGAAGCATAACGACCTGGAAAACGTCGGCGTGACGGCCCGTCACCACACCTTCTTTGAAATGCTCGGCAACTTTTCGTTCGGAGACTACTTTAAAAAAGAGGCCATCGCCTGGGCATGGGAATACCTGACCGGGGTCATCGGCCTCGACAGGGAAAGACTCTGGGTGACGGTCTATCAGGATGACGAAGAGGCCCTCCGAATCTGGCGCGATGAAATGGGCGTTCCCGAAAAGCGGATCGTCCGGATGGGAGAAAAGACCAATTTCTGGACAATGGGGGATACCGGTCCCTGCGGCCCCTGCTCCGAGATCATCTACGACCAGGGCGAAGGCGCCGGGTGCGGCAGGCCGGAATGCGACATCCACTGCGAATGCGACCGGCACCTCGAGATCTGGAATCTCGTCTTCACCCAGTTCGACCGCGACCAGTCCGGGGCGCTTACCCCGCTGCCGCGACCCAATATCGACACCGGCATGGGGCTTGAACGTCTCGCGGCGGTAGCCCAGGGGGTGAAAAGCAATTACGACTCCGATCTCTTTGCCGGCATCATCGGCTTCATCGCCAGGATCAGCGGCCGCGCCTACGGCAGCAATAAGGAAAGCGACATCTCCCTCCGCGTCATCGCCGATCACAGCCGTTCCGTCGCCTTCCTGATCGGCGACGGGGTCATCCCCAGCAACGAGGGGCGAGGCTACGTCCTCAGGCGAATTCTCCGCCGGGCCGCGCGCCACGGAAAACTCATCGGCATGAACCGCCCGTTTCTGCACGAGGTATGCGGGGCAGTTATTGAAGAGATGCAGGGAGCCTATCCCGATCTGCTTGCCAGGGCATCATATATCCGCAAGGTTGTTGAAAGCGAGGAGCAGCGTTTCATCGAAACCCTCGATGCCGGCCTCCGCATCCTGCAGGAGGAAACAGCCGCCCTGAAAGCGGCGGGAGGAAATACCATCCCCGGAGAGACGGTTTTCAAACTTTACGACACATACGGCTTTCCCGTTGACCTGACGGAAGATATCGTCCGCCGCGACAATCTCTCGCTCGACATGGAGGGCTTTGAACGGGCGATGAACCTCCAGAAAAAGAAGGCCCGCGAGTCGTGGAAGGGAAGCGGGGAGGAAACAATTTCCGAGATATACCGGCATCTTGCGCTGGGGGGAATCGTGTCGGAATTCTCCGGCTACGAGGGTGTGACAACGGGGAGCTCTCCAATCATCGCGATCCTGGTCGCAGGTCAGAGGGCGGAAGAGATAGCGGAAGGAACGGAGGCGGAACTTATTGTTGCGCATACGCCTTTCTACGGTGAGGTCGGTGGGCAAATCGGCGACACGGGGCTCATCACGGGGGAAGGATTCGAATTTGCCGTGACCGACACAAAAAGGCCGCTCGACAACCTGGTCAGCCATGTCGGCAAGGTCGTCAAAGGCAAGATAAAAACCGGGGATCAGGCCGATCTGCTCGTCGATGCGGAAAAAAGAAGGGATACGGAAGCCAACCACTCCGGAACCCACCTGCTCCAGGCGGCGCTGAAAGAGGTGCTGGGGGAGCACGTAAAGCAGTCCGGGTCGCTCGTCAACCCGGAGCGGCTGCGCTTCGACTTCACCCATTTTTCGCGGATTTCCGAGGAAGAACTGGGCCGGGTGGAGGAGCGGGTAAACGCGATGATTCGGGCGAATGTCCCGGTGGAAACCAGGGTGCTGCCGCTTGCTGAAGCCATAAGAACCGGCGCGACAGCCGTCTTCGACGAAAAATACGGCGACCGCGTCCGGGTGCTCCAGATGGGCGCCTTCAGCCGGGAGCTCTGCGGTGGAACGCACGTGTCCCGAACCGGCGAGATAGGATTTTTCAAGATTATCCATGAATCGTCCGTCGCCGCCGGGGTGCGCCGGATTGAAGCCCTAACAGGCCGGGGGGCCGCGGCTTACGCCGGACATCTCGAAGACGAACTGCACCGATTGTCATCACTTCTGAAATGCAATCTGTTCGAAACGGCGGAGAAAACCGAAAAGCTCCTGCGTAATCAGCGCGATCTGGAAAAGGAGATTGACTCGCTGAAGGCAAAAATGGCGGCGCAGGATTCCGGGGATTTGATCGAAAAAGTCCAACAGATAAACGGAATCAGCATGCTGGCGACCGTCGTTAATGCCGCCGACGCAAAGACGCTCCGCGATTTGGGAGACAAGCTCCGGGATCGCCTCCGCTCGGGCGTGATCCTCCTCGGGAGCCGGGTCGAAGACAAGGCGATGCTGCTGTGCCTCGTCACGAAGGATCTCTCCGAGCGCTACCACGCCGGAAAGATCATCGGGCAGATCGCCCCCACGGTCGGCGGCAAGGGCGGCGGCCGTCCCGACATGGCGCAGGCCGGCGGCCCCCACCCGGAATTTCTGGAGCAGGCGCTGGAAAAACTGGCCGGACTGCTGTAATCAAACCGGCGGGTTGGCTTTTATGATAAATGTCCCGTTTTGCCATTCCCGCACAACAGCAGTCCGGAAGCTCATTCAAATTCCAAAACGCCAAATGATTGAGGTAGATGGAAATTCGTTTTTTTATCTTGTCACAGTCGCTTCGGAGAAGCTCAATCCTCCCGTTCCCTGTCCCCGGATGGAAATGGAAGAGCATCGTGCCGCCGCAATTCATTGAGCCTGGAAATTTTCTGCCTTCTTCGGCCATTGGGCAACGCCAAAAGCCAGGGCGGCCTTCTCCCGCCGGAACGCTTCCGCATCCACAAGGTTCCGGCAGGCATTGACGAACATCTTTCCACCTCCTCCATCCCTCCGCCGACAGCCTTCTCAGGCGGCGCGTGTGCCCGGCAAACTGCTAATTGCCGGGTTTGATGAACAGATAGTAAAGATTCCCCTCGCGGTATGTCCCGCCGGCAAGCTCGCCGGCCTTATCGCCGACCCCCATATAGACATCGCATCGGCCCGCCGCCCGGATGGCCCCTCCCGTATCCTGATCCAGGGCAAATCCCACGGGAGTGTCCAGCTCAACCGCGGCAAAGGCAAACATCGCCCGGGGGTAAATGGATTTGTCCGTGGCAATCGTGCGGAGGGGGGTTACCGGCTCATTGAGCGAACCCCGGGGCTCGCTTTCCTGGGATCTGAAAAAAACAAACCGGGGATTCCTATTTACATAGCTGTCGACTTCATCAGGATGGGCCTTGAAATAATCGATCATGGCCCTGAGGTTGACATTCTTACCGGCAAACTTCCCATCGGCCATCATTTTCTGCACGATCCCCTGGTATTCCCAGCCGTTATGAGCGGCATAGGCAACCGTTTCGATCCGGCCGTCGGGCAGGCGAATTTTGGCTGAACCCTGAACATGAACTATATAAGCCTCGAACGGGTCGCTGAGCCAGACCAGCTCATTGCCGGCAAGGACATTTGACTTCTGTATCTCTTCCCGGCTGGGGTATTTGCTGATCCGGCCATCCGGCCCCCTTTGCCCCAGAATCGTTCCGTCAGCCCCCTTCAACAGATCGGCCGGCGGCTTGTATAAGGGATATTTGAACCGATCCGTGCGCACAGGCGAACCGTCAAAAATCGGCGTATAATATCCGGTGAACAATACGGTTCCCTGGTCGTCGCAGCCCACCGAAATATAAGTATCGAATCTTTCCCGGAGCGCCGAGTTCATCTGCCGGGGAGACAACCCCGCAGCGACAAGCTTCTTCAGTTCCTGCAGGCTTCTTACCGCCTGTTCGTAGGTGATTTCGCCATAAGGGTAAAATTTCTTGCTGGAAGGCTTTGCCAGATAGCCAAGACTGTTGGCGATTGCTTCCTGCAACCCCTCCGTATCCGAGCAGGCCTTCGTGTAATCGGGAATCTGACCGGGATCGACAATCTTTCGCAATGCCAGTTCGCCGGGCGGCAAGGGGCGGTAATAATCTTTTTGAGGAACTGGATGCACCGTCAGAACTGCGGGCGGGCGCTTCTGGCAGCCGGCAGGAACCAAAAAAACAACGATCAATAAAAGGCAGAAAATGATTTTGGTTTTCATGATGGATTTATAGGACAAGCGGCTCTCGTCTGTCAAAGGAAATCTTGCGGCAAAAAAAAACGACGCCGTCAATCCCGATATCGCTTCCCGGAACCAGCAGGGCCGATCAACCGGCAGTGTTTTCAGTTCCGGTAAACTTTTACCTCAAACTTTTCATAGGTGTCGATGTCCGGGGTTTCAATCCAGATCGTCGAATCTTCGTTCCGCCTCAGCATGGTTCGCGCCGTCGGAATCGAATACCAGACGCCAACCGGCCTGCCGTCGGGAGCTGTCAATTCAAAACCGTAGAGGTACAGACCCAACCCGAACGTCCTTGTCTTCATATCCCCGACCAGTTCCTTCATCTTCGCCCGGGTCATTTTCACCTCTTTCCAGAGGGTTCTGGAATCGAGCTGCACATCCCCCCGCAGCCCCAGAATGGCGTTCGGATATAAGTCGGAGCCGCTGATATAATAGCGCATCTGGTTCGCCACATTAAACCGCTCGAAATCCCCGGTCACCCTTTCGCTGGGTCTTATCGAACCGTAATTCCGGAACAAACCCGTACAGGAGACAAGCCCCACCAGCGTTGCCATCAGGACGCAACAAAAAAAATATTTAATAATTACATCTACTTTCATTTGGCACCTCGTCAGGAAATAACTCAGCAGGCCTACAGGCAGTTGCGCAGCCCCGGAGATATCATGATGGTATCCGTTCAACACCGGATGCAGAAATAGCTTAATAATCGGTTAATGTCAACATTCCGGCAGCCTCGCCAATTTTCTGCGGCAGCGGAAAGAAAATTCAGGGTCCTGCCTGCTTGCAAATTTCATCGCCGTCTGGTATCTGCCCAAACAAGGCATTCAGTCATCACATAACATTCAGTCATCACATAAGCTGAAAAGGATCAAAGATGAATATTTTTCCGGCAATGTCCACGGCAAATAAAAAAAAGCGGCTGACAGAAACCTCCCACGGATCCGGTTGAGCGTGCAAGATAGGTCCGGAGGACCTGCACGAAGCGCTCAAGGATCTGCCGCTGATTACAGATCCCAATCTTATCATCGGCATGGAGAATGCCGACGACGCCGGCGTATATCGCCTGCGCGACGATCTGGCGATCATCCAGACGGTGGATTTTTTCACCCCGGTCGTTGACGATCCGTACACCTTCGGCCGCATTGCCGTAACTAACGCGCTGAGCGACGTGTACGCGATGGGCGGGCGGCCGCTGACGGCAATGAATATAGTCTGCTTCCCGACAGGCAAGATGGATATCGCCATTCTCCGCGAGATTCTCCGGGGCGGTCTCGCACAAATGCGGGAGGCAGGCGTTGTGCTGGTGGGCGGCCACAGCGTCGAGGACGATGAACCGAAATACGGGCTTTCGGTAACCGGAGTCGTCCATCCCGACCGGGTTCTGGCCAACCGGGGGGCGCTTCCCGGGGATCGCCTTATCCTTACCAAAGCCCTTGGCTCCGGGATCGTCAGCACGGCGGTCAAGGGCGGGGTTGCCGATCCCGTCCTGCAGGAACGCAGCATAGCCACGATGATGGAACTCAACAGGGCGGCGGCGGAACTTGCAGCGAAAAGGGACGACATCCATGCCTGCACGGACATCACGGGGTTCGGCCTGCTGGGGCACGCGATGGAGATGATCGAGGGAAGCGAAACGGGAATAAGAATATACTCAAAAGCAATACCTTATTTTGAAGGCGTCCGGGAACTTATCGAAACGGGAATCATTCCCGGCGGCCTGCTCCGCAACCGCAAATTCCGCGAATCCCAGATCGAAAAGGGGGCCGGCTGCCCCGACTGGATTATCGATCTGCTGTTCGATCCGCAGACCTCGGGGGGACTTTTCATCTCCCTTCCGGAAGCCGGCGCAAAAGAGCTGCTTGCGGATATGCATAAAGCGGGAATCCCGGATGCGGCGATTGTAGGCGAGGTTGTCCCGACCCCGCCGGGGAAAATCGTTATCGAATGAGAAAGGGGCTGCTTCCCTTTGGCCGTGCCGACCGGTCCGGCGCTCCCGGGCGGGATCCGCATAGTAATAATCGAACAATCGGCCATACCCGGACTCCTGCGTGCCCGGAGACTATACTGACAGCGATTCCGGTGATCTTTTCTTGGCCGAACCCGGCAGGAAAACTCTGAAGGTGCTCCCCTGTCCCGGTTCGCTCTGCACCGCAACAGCCCCGCCGTGCGTCTTGACGATTCCCAGAACAACGGGCAGACCGAGCCCCCGACCGGTAAACTTGCTGGAAAAAAACGGAAACCGTTTTCAAATCGATCTTGACTATTTCCCCTTGATAACTTACGGTAAAATTATCTTTACCGTTGCAGCAGGTTATTAACATTCAGCTTCGTCCGGCTGGGCATTCCCGCATCATCATTCTTCGGGAGCATAACGCATGCGCATCAGTCTTATTTCCAAACTGGCCATCATCACAAGCCTTATCCTGCTTGTCTTTATGGTCTTCTTTGCCTACATCAATATTGCCAACCTGCAAGACATGCTTCTCAAGGCGGCGATCTCCGATGCCGACAAATTGAGCGAAACAATCATCAAATCAACCCATTATGAAATGCTCGAGGATAACAGAAACAGGGTTTATGAGATGATTCAGGAGGTCGGCACCCTGGAGGGGGTAGATCAGATCAGAATGATCAACAAAAGCGGTCACATCAGCTTCTCGACCAAAAAGGAGGAACTCGGCAGGCGCCTTGATAAAAAGGAGGCCGGATGCAATATGTGCCACACGCTGGGAGAACCGAAGGTTCATGCATCCACGATGAACAGGAGCCGGATTTTTTTCGACGGGCAGGGAAGACAGGTTTTAGGCATGGCCAAGGCCATCTACAACGAAAAAAGCTGTTACGTCTCTTCCTGCCACTTCCATCCTCCCCGGCATGAAATCCTCGGCGTCCTGGATATCGTCGTCTCCCTGGAAAACATGCACGCATTAATCAGATATTATCGCAATAAAATTATTGTCATAACCGTTATCATCCTTTTATCCATCTTGCTGGCCATCGTCTTTTTTACCAATCGACTTGTCAATCGGCCGCTGAAGAATCTGTTGATGCAGACAAAAAAGATAGCAGTAGGAAACCTGGATGCCGTAGTTGAAAATAGCTCACGCGATGAGGTGGGGGAGCTTTCCGACGCCTTCAACAAGATGACGGCAAATCTCAAGACCGCCCGGAGAGAACTGGAGGAATGGGGAAAAAATCTCGAGGCGAAGGTTGCTGAAAGAACAAATGAAATTAAGCAAATGCAGGCCCGCTTGGTCCGTTCCGAAAAATTGGTGTCGCTGGGCAGGCTGGTGGCCGGAATTACCCATGAGATCAATAATCCTTTGACAGGGATCCTGATGTACGCCGATTTGGCAATTCGCAATCCCTGCCTGAATGCTTCGGCCCAAAACGATCTGAATGTGATCTTGAAAGAATCGCAGCGCTGCGCGAAGATCGTAAGGAGCTTGCTCAGTTTTTCCCGCGAATCAATACCGCGGAAGAAACCATCTTCCCTCAACAGCGTTATGGATGCGACAATCGAGCTTGTTGTCAGTCAGGCAAGCTTCCAGAATATCGAGATCGCCAGGGACTATCAGCCCGATCTGCCGCTGATTCCATTCGACGAAAATCAGATGGAACAGGTTTTCATCAACATCCTGCTCAATGCAAGCCAGTCAATGGAAGATAGCGGCCACATCCTGATCAGGACTTACACCGACCAGGATGAATGCGTCTCCCTGAAAATAACCGATACCGGAGCGGGAATTGCCGAAGACGATCTGGAGAAGATCTTTGATCCCTTCTTCACAACGAAGGGGGAAAAGGGCACTGGCCTGGGTCTTTCCATTTCCTATGGGATCATTGAGCGGCACGGAGGCAAGATAGAGGTGCAGAGCACGATAGACAAGGGAACCACATTCGTCATTAAATTGCCAATCTTTCCGCAGGGGACGGAAGCCATGACCGCCGGCAATCCGGCTTTTTGAGGTAGTTTTCGCGTTCCGGTAAACTTCCCCTCCCGATCATGGGCAAATCCGTCAGCGAAGCATGCCGCTGTTCCGCTGGATGTATTTTTTTCTTATACACCATCTCACTAATTAATATTCATCAATTATCAACAAGTTACCGCAAAAGTATCCGATCCCTGATTCACCACTGGTAAATAGTTGTATGAGATTATTGTACAATGCCGGGATTTACCCCCTCCCGTGCTTATATAATAAAGTAATAAAAACAAGCATTAAGACGACATCCTCGCAAAATAATTTAAATGGCATCACTCTTGCTCTAAAAGTGGGCGAAATCTGAAGCGGTTGGTCGCGTTATTGGTCATTGGGAAAAATGGCGACCTTTTCAATTTCAACCTGATAAGGAGGTTATGATTATGCGCGTTACTCGCAGGGTTTTTCTGAAAATATCCGGAACGGTACTAGCCGCGGGCGGCATCGGCATCAGCGTAAATCCGATAGCCGCCCATGCAAAGACGCTGAAAATCAAGTACGCAAGAAAAACCACCACGGTCTGCCCCTACTGCGGCGTGGGATGCGGCATCGTCGTCTCCACCACCAGTTACGGCAAGGTGCTTAACGTGGAAGGGGATCCGGACAGCCCCATCAATGCCGGAGCCCTATGCAGCAAGGGCAGCTCCCTCTATCAGGTAAGTTCGGCCAACTTAAACCGCCTCCAGACGCCCCGGTATCGCGCCCCCTATGAAAGCCAGTGGAAAGAGGTTTCCTGGGAATGGGCGTTGGATAAAATCGCCGGAAACGTCAAAAAAAGTCGGGATGAGAGCTTCCGATTGATCAACGAGCACGGTCAAGAGGTCAACCGCACCGAAGGAATCGCCTCGGTCGGAAGCGCCGCCCTGGACAATGAGGAATGTTATCTTTATCAGAAATTTTTGCGGGGGTTGGGTCTGGTCTATATTGAGCACCAGGCCCGTATTTGACACAGCGCCACCGTAGCGGCTCTGGCAGAGTCGTTTGGTCGAGGCGCGATGACGAATCACTGGATAGATTTTCAAAACAGTGATTGCATTCTGATTATGGGCAGCAACCCTGCCTCCAATCACCCCATATCCTTCAAATGGATAACCAAGGCCGTGGAGCGGGGGGCAAAGCTTATCTGCGTCGATCCGAGATTCACCCAATCGGCAGCAAAAGCGCATATCTACGCACCCCTGAGGTCCGGCACCGATATCGCCTTTCTCGGCGGGATGATCAAGTATATCCTCGATAAAAATCTGCTCCAGGAGGAATACGTCAAAGATTACACCAACGCCTCTTTCCTTGTAAATCCAGACTTCAAGCTGCCCGGTGAAAACAACGGCGTCTTTTCCGGATTGACGGAGGCGAAGTACAACAAGGCCACCTGGTCCTACCAGACCGATGCCGAGGGCAAGATTAAAAAGGACGGGACCCTGAAAGACCCCAATTGCGTCTTCCAGTTGTTGAGGAAGCATTACTCCCGCTACACCCCCGAGTTGGTGTCCGCCATCACGGGAACGCCCCGCGAAAAGTTGCTTGAGGTTTATCGGGAGTACACAAAAACCGGCCGGCCCGACAAGGCGGGAAACATCCTCTACGCGATGGGATGGACGCAGCACACGGTCGGCACGCAGAACATCCGCGCCATGTCCATCATCCAATTGCTGCTCGGCAACATGGGCATCGCCGGCGGCGGCGTCCAGGCGCTGCGCGGCGAAGCCAACGTCCAGGGCTCTACCGATTACGGGCTTCTCTTCCACATCCTGCCGGGCTATCTGGGGGTTCCCCTTGCCTCAGACACAACTCTCGCCGTTTATAACGAGAAGCGAACGCCAAAGACCCACGAGCCAAACAGTCTCAACTGGTGGAAAAACTACCCCAAGTACACCGCCAGCCTGCTTCGGGCCTTCTACGGCACGAACGCCACCCTCGATGAGGCCTACTCCTACCTGCCTAAACTGGACGAAGGCGGCAACTACTCGTGGCTCACCCTCTTCGACCAGATGTACAAGGGGAAGTTCAGCGGCTTTTTTGCCTGGGGAATGAACCCGGCCGTCAGCGGCGCCAACGATTTCAAGGTCAGAAAGGCACTGGCAAACTTGGACTGGATGGTGAATGTCAATCTCTTCGACAATGAGACGGGTGATTTCTGGTGCGCCCCCGGAATGGACCCGAAAAAAATCAAGACGGAGGTCTTCATGCTGCCCTGCGCCTTTTCCTTCGAAAAGGAGGGGAGCATCACTAACAGCGGCCGGCTGATGCAGTGGCGCTACAAGGCCGTCGAGCCCCCGGGGGAGGCCAGGCCGGATGCGGAGATCATCTCTGATCTCTACTTCCGGATCAAGGAGTTGTACGAAAAAGAGGGCGGACCTCTCAAAGAGGCGATTACAAAACTTACCTGGGATTACGGAGACTCCATCATCGACGGCCGGCTCGTCGAGGTGAACATCCATGAGGTGGCCAGGGAAATCAATGGCCGTTTCCTCACCGACAAGGTGGATCCGGTCAGCAAGAGGGCCTTCAAAAAGGGAGATCCGGTTCCCTCCTTCGCCTTCCTCCAGGATGACGGCTCGACGTCGTCAGGGAACTGGCTCTACTGTAATTCATACGCCGAAAATGGCAATATGGCGGCCCGCCGGGGGACAAAAGACCCATCCGGAATCGGGCTTTATTCCGGATGGGGCTGGAGTTGGCCGGTAAACCGCAGGATCATCTACAACGGGGCGTCCGTCAACAGCAAGGGCCTCCCCTGGGACGGCAAACGCGCCGTGATCAAGTGGGATGGAAGCAAGTGGGTAGGGGACGTCCCCGACGGCGTCGGCAACCCCGGTTCGGGAAGACCGCCTTTCATCATGAAACCGGATGGGGTGGCAAGCCTCTTCGGCCCCGGGTTGGCCGATGGGCCCTTCCCGGAACATTATGAACCATTGGAGGGCCCTCTGGCGAAAAACCTCCTGTCCCCGCAACTTGTCAACCCGGTCATCAAGCGGTGGGACAAACCGGGGGTGGGGACGTCAATGGATGTGGCCAGAAACGCCGACCCCGTCTTCCCGATCGTCTGCACCACCATCCGGGTCAGCGAGCACTGGCAATCGGGAGTCCTGACAAGATGGCAGCCGTGGCTCGTGGAGATGCAGCCCTCCCTGTTTATTGAAATCAGCAATGAACTTGCCGCGGAAAAGGGGATCAAAAACGGGGATATTGTCCTGCTCATCTCCCCACGCGGTCACGCGGAAGGGATGGCGATGGTCACGTCGAGATTGAAACCGTTTGTCGTTGACGGGAAGATCGTCCATGAAGTGGCGCTCCCCTGGCATTTCGGATGGGTAACTACACAGGCAAGAGCTTACAGCAGCAAAGAAAAGAAGCCGGAGGTGTTCACCTTTGGGAATTCGGCCAACCGCCTGACGCCGTATGTCGGCGACGCAAACACAATGATCCCGGAAAGCAAGGCCTTTATGGTCAACATCTTCAGAAAGGGGGTGTCTTAAAATGGCGGGAAAGGCGATAGTGGTAGATGTAGAGAAATGCATCGGCTGCCGCAGTTGTCAGGTTGCCTGCAAACAATGGAATCAACTGTCGGGCTCCCAGACGATCAGTTCCGGCACCTATCAGAATCCGCCTGATCTTCAGGCCAATACCTGGACGCTGGTCCGTTTCCGGGAGGTGGCGCAGAAAGACGGCGGGGTGCAATGGCTGTTCTGGAAAGACGGGTGCCTGCACTGCACCAATGCCGCCTGCATAAACGTCTGCGCGGCAGGCGCCAGATTTCGCCTGCCCTCCGGCGGCGTCGGAACGGATAACGACAAGTGCGTCGGGTGTCAATCCTGCGTCGCGGCCTGTCCTGCGGGAAAACCTCGTTATTCTGAAGAGTTGAGCAAGGTCTTCAAGTGCGATTTTTGCGCGGAACGGGTTGAGAACAATCTGCTTCCCGCCTGCGTCAAGGCCTGCCCGACGGGGGCGCTCAAGTTCGGCGAGCAGGAGGAAATGCTCAAATATGCCTACACGCGGGTGCAGGAATTGGGGAAAGACGCCTCCGTTTACGGGGATAAAATCTTGGGCGGAACTCACGTGATCTATGTTCTCGAAAAGAAGGCGGAGTTTTACAACAGTCTGCCGGCAAACCCGAAGGTCGCATTTTCGGACATTAACTGGCAGGAGCTGCGAAAACCGCTCGGTAAATGGGAGGCAGGCCTGGGAATAATATCAATCGCGGCGGTTTCGATAGTCAGACGCCGACAGGAGCTTGCCGGCAACAAGCAGTTAAAATCAGCGGAATAATCTTTCCCGGCGGGGGTAAAGCGGGCGGTCTCTTCAGCCAGGGAACCGCCCGTTCGTTATTTTTCCGGATGGCTCATCGCGCTGCTGTTCTTCCCGGAGCGATATCCCCAGCTTTTTGAGCAAAGCCTGAAAATTGGGGCGGAGCATCCCCGTATGTTCCGCAGCCCGCGAGACGTTCCAGTTGTTTTTTTTCAAGGCATTGATAACAAACACCCGTTCAATCGGTTCCACCGCCCGCTCCCGAATCCTCTTTTTTGCCTCCTTCAATTCCTCAAGACTCAGCGGCGTTTCGTCAGAACCCTGAGACAGCGCCTCTTCCTCAATCCGCATCTCCAGACCGGCCTTCGTTATCACGTCGCCCTCGCAGAGGACTACCGCCCGTTCGATAATATTTTCCAGTTCGCGGACATTGCCAGGAAATTCGTACGCTTCCAGCACCGCCATCGCCTCATGCGCCAGACCTCGCACCGGTTTACCGAATATCCCGGAAAACTTCTGCAAAAAGTGTGAAACCAGCAACGGCAGGTCGTTCTTCCGCATCCGCAGCGGCGGGAGATTGATCGGGATAACGTTGATGCGGAAAAAAAGATCTTCCCGGAAAGAACCGGCCGTCAACATGGCCGGCAGGCTTACATTGGTGGCCACCACAAGGCGAATATCTATCGGAACAGGACGGATATCGCCGATCGGAGTCACGACTCTTTCCTGCAAGACCCTCAGCAGCTTCGACTGGGTCGCAAGGCCTATATTAGAAATCTCATCAAGGAAAAGGGTGCCGCCGTCAGCGGCTTGAAAAAGTCCCATCTTGTTATTGACGGCGCCGGTAAACGCCCCCCGGACATGGCCGAAAAGTTCACTTTGCAGTAATGTTTCCGGAAGGTTGGTGCAATCTACCGTTACGAAAGGATTATCCCGGCGCGGGCTGTTCTTGTGAATGGCGCGCGCCACAAGCTCCTTGCCCGTCCCGCTTTCGCCGGCAATCAGCACCGTGCTGTCGGTGGGCGCAACCTGCGTAATCCGCCGATAGATTTTCCGCATCGCGGCGCTGTTGCCGACAAAATCATCAAAGCCATCATCGGGGAATATTTCCATCTGCCCGCTGCTATTTCCCCTGGTGGAAACTTTGCAGTCAATGGCCTTTTTCACCTTGCCGATAATCAGCTCCGAAGTAAACGGCTTTGCGATATAATCGAAAGCGCCCTGTTTCATCGCCTCTACGGCGGAGTCAACGGTTGAGTAGCCGGTGATGATCATGACCGGAACACCCGGCTGGAGGATTTTTATGGTCTTTAGCACCTCTATGCCGTCCATCCCGGGCATCTTCAGATCCGTTATGACCACATCGAAATCCTCGGCCTGTATTTTTTCTCCGGCCGCCTGCCCGCTCGCCGCCGTTTGCACCTGATATCCTTCCGCTTCCAGAATGCGGCGCATTCCCTCCCTGATTACTTCCTCATCATCAACAACCAGGATGTTGGAGCGGTTATGATTTTCCCCCGTTGCTTCCATACCGGAATCCTTAAAAATTGTCTGGTGGTTAAGTAGTATAACTGCCGAATATAATTTCCGCCGAGTAAGGAAACTGACTCTTTCCATATAGCAATAAATCTTATTAGTCAAATCAGACAAATCCTTAAAAAATCAAGATTTGCCCGAAAAATACGTATAAACTTCTATAATTATACAGCGGTGTCCGGTTAGGATTTTGCATAGTCGGTTAAGTTTTTGTGTACCATTTTCGTCAGGTTTTGGTAAAAAATATGCAT
>CAZKHU010000060.1:0-18205 GCA_964552725.1 uncultured Syntrophus sp. | reverse complement strand
CTGAGTGTCAAATCATAATTAAATGAACTAAATGGAATAAAATTAATCATATAGAAAATAAATTCCCCTCAGAAAAGGAATAGGTGGTGCCATGTAACCGGTGATCGTGGCTCCCTTTTAGACCGGTGAAATTGGCACAGAATTAGACCGGCGATGATAGACAGCGCCGCTCGAAGGCCGGAACATCCGGCTGTAAGCTTCGAAGGACAACACATTACATATTCGGAATTGAACCGTCGCACGGATGCCCTGGCCTGGGGGCTCAAGCAGAAAGGGGTTATTCCTGGCGACGTTGTCGTTCTGATGATGCCCAATTCCATCGACTGGATAACCGCCTATTATGCAATCGCCAAATTGGGGGTCGTTGTTCTGCCTGTAAACTTCTTTCTTTTGCTGCCATGCATCGGAGTCTTTTCCGGCAAATATAATAAACTCCCTTACCGATACGATGGGGGCTGACGGGAAGCTTTGCGGAGTATAGATCGTTATTACCAGCAGTATTTTGAATAGGGTGCGATATGGAATTCAAGTATAATGTAAGGGATTTACAGTTCATCCTCAAGGAATGGCTTCCCCTGGAGGAAATCTTTTCCTGCGACCGTTTCCGGGGAAAATACGCCCTCGAAGATGTCGATATGTACCTGAGCGAGGGGTATAAAATAGCCCGTGAGATCGTAAGCCCGATCAATGCAGAATGCGACAAAGTCGGCGCATCGTTTCAGGCCGGGCAGGTTGTCGCCCCGCCGGGTCTGCGGGAGGCCTACCGGTTTCTGCAGGCAAATGGCTGGGGTTCGAGCAGCGAATGCGTCGAGTTGGAAAGCGCCATGCCTCTTACCCTCTACAAGGCGATTTTTGAAATGAACTCCGCCGCGTGCCCGGCGCTGATGTCTTATATCAAACTGACGAGCGGCGCGGCCAATCTTCTCATCAAGTTCGCCGACGAAAAGGACAGGGATCTGTTTCTCCCCAGGATGCTCAGCGGCGACTGGCAGGGGACGATGTGCATCACCGAGCCGAATGCCGGTTCGGATGTCGGGGATTCGATAACGAGGGCGATTCCTACCGGGGATCCGCGGATTTACAAAATTCAGGGGACAAAGATGTTCATTACCGGCGGCGATGCCGGGATATGTGAAAACACCATCCACATGGTTCTGGCCCGGCCCGAAGGAGGGGCGCCGGGATCGGCGGGGCTGGGGTTGTACATTGTGCCCAAATTCCGCGTGAATGAAGACGGTTCCCTGGGAGAATTCAACGATGTCGTGACCGCAGGCATCGAGCACAAGATGGGGTTGCGCGCCCATGCGACGGCATTGCTCAATTTCGGTGAGAATGACGACTGCTATGGAATAAGGGTCGGGGATCCCCCCGATGCCCAAGGCCGTTCAAAAGGTCTGGCGATGATGTTCAACATGATGAACGAATCGCGCATAGGCACGGGGCATAACTCCAACTCTCAGGCTGCTGCCGCTTACGCCTTTGCCTCGCGTTTTGCGACGGAGAGGATCCAGGGTCGGATCTTCGGCGATCCCGGGGGCGAAAGGGTTCCTATCATCAGGCATGAGGATGTCCGCCGGATGCTGCTTGATATGAAGGCGATCACCGAAGGGATCCGGGCGATGATCTTCAGGGGTTTCAGTTATCTCGACCTTGCCGAGCATGCGGCTGACAGAAAAAAAGCCCGTGATGCGGCAGATATGGCGGCGATTCTGACCCCGCTGATAAAAGGCTACGGCAGCGAGGCGACCCTCGGGGTGATCGCGGAGGCGATGCAGGTTCTGGGAGGAGTTGGTTATACGAGTGAGTACCCTATCGAACAGTATATGCGCGACTCGAAAATTCTGACGATTTGGGAAGGGACGACCTTTATCCACGGCAATGATCTGGTTGGGCGGAAAATGAGGATGAACGGGGGCGCCTCTTTTTCACGCTGGATGTCCGGCATAAAGGATTTTCTGGATTCCCGCGATGGTGATTCTCCCTTTGCGGAAGAGATGAAGATCCTCCGGAGGGGTTATGACTGCATGGCCGGGATAAAGGATGCCTACGATCGCTGGAATGAAGACATGAAGGCAAAGGGTCCGTTGATTCCGCTGAACGCTGTGAAAACCTTGTTGGTCTGCGCACAGGTACAGACTGCCGAATGCCTTCTTGAGCAG
This sequence comes from uncultured Syntrophus sp., assembly GCA_964552725.1. Classification (GTDB taxonomy): domain Bacteria; phylum Desulfobacterota; class Syntrophia; order Syntrophales; family UBA5619; genus DYTH01. The sequence continues at coordinate 16,046 of CAZKHU010000060.1, read as the reverse complement.
GCTTTTATTGCCTTCCAGCGGCTGGGGGAACTTCCGGAAGGCCACTTTGACCGGCCGTTTTACGAGGGGAAGATAGCTGGCGCCAGGCACTATGCCCGAAATATTCTGCCGACTGTCTTTGTCTTTTACGAAAACATCAAGAGCGAGGACAGGACGTGCCTGGATTGCAGCGAAGAGATCCTGGTTGTAGTATAAATAGTGATTTTAATGGTATGCGGCGCGTCCATTGCTCGGGTTAAAAAAGTTGTCGTGAGGGGAGAGAGGAGATGAACGGGATCAGGAATGTTGCCGTAATCGGGGCTGGAACGATGGGTCATTCGCTGGCCCAGGTATTCGCCGCAGGGGGGTTGATTGTCCGTCTTGTGGATCAAGACGAGAAAATCCTGGAAAACGCAAAAAAATTTATTGATTCCAACATCCGGACGCTTATTGAAACCGGATTCTGGGAGGGCGGAGAGCCGGCCGCTGTTTTGGAAAAGATTGAGTGTACGACTGATATGGATATTGCGGCCAGCGGGGCCGATCTCGTGATTGAGGCGGTTTCCGAGGACCGTGTCATCAAGAAGGCGGTTTTCGACAGGCTTGATGCAGTCTGCCCGCCACATGCCATTTTTGCCAGCAACACGTCTTATATGGACATCTTCAGTTTTGTCGATACGAAAAGACCGGACAAGGTTCTCATCGCCCACTGGTTCGCTCCGCCCCATATCGTGCCGCTGGTGGAAATTGTCCGGGGGGAGGCCACCTCCGACGAGACGGTCCATGCGGTCAAGTCGCTCCTTGTGAAGCTGGGTAAAACACCCGTGGTAATTTCCCGCTTTCTTCCGGGATTCATTGTCAATCGGCTCCAGAGCGCCCTCCGCAATGAGGCGCTGTACCTGCTGGACAACGGATATGCGACAGCCGAAGAGATCGATGAGGCGACCAAAGCCGGTTTTGCCCTTCGCATGCCGATTGTCGGGCTGGTCCAGAAGATGGACTTTACCGGGCTGGACCTTACACAGAAGGCCATTGCGAACGCCGATTACAAGTCGCCGGCCCAGCAGACAGCCTACCGGTCCATCGATCGTCTGGTTGCCGAAGGGAAGCTTGGGGTCAAGACAGGAGCCGGATTTTACGATTACGGCGGCCGTTCTCCCGGTGAGATTATGAAGGAAAGGGATGTAAAGCTTTTGAAGCTTCTGCAATTTATGAAGGATATTGGGGAACTTGCCCCGGCCAGGGCAGGTGAAAAACCGATTCGATAAGAAGGATGCGGAAGATTCATTTTGAAGGGGAGAGCATGAGCGTAGAATATGAAAAAAGAGGGGACATTGCGGTTGTCACCATGAATAATCCGCCGGTCAACGGTCTTGGGCTCTCGACCCGCAGCGGGATTGTGGAGGGTTTGAGAAGGGGGCTTGCCGATGATGCCGTCAAGGCGATTGTCATCGCCGGTGCGGGAAAGGCCTTTTCCGGCGGGGCGGATATCAGGGAATTCAACAAACCGGAGGGCTACGCCGAGCCAAACCTGCTTCAGGTAGTCGAGGAGATTGAAAAGGCCGGAAAGCCTGTTGTGGCGGCGGTTCATTCGGTAGCAATGGGCGGTGGTCTTGAACTGGCGCTGGGGTGCCATTACCGTGTTGCCGTGCCGGGCGCCCAGATTGCCTTTCCCGAGGTGAAGCTGGGCCTTCTTCCCGGGGCGGGGGGGACCCAGCGGATGCCCCGGGCGGTGGGCGTTGAAACAGCCCTGATGATGATTGTCACGGGTGACCCCGTTTCTTCTGAAAAACTTTCCCAGACTAAACTGTTTGACCGGATGGTGGAGGAGGACGCTCTGACCGGGGCGGTGGAATTTGCCCGTTCGATTGCCGCTATCCGTCCGTTGCCGAAATTATCAGAGAAAAAGATAGAATTTCCAGAATTTGCCAAGTTTTTCGAGAAGGCGCGCCAGGATGTCGGAAAAAAAGCTGGACACTTTCCCGCGCCTCTTCGATGCGTCGAATGCGTGGCCGCGTCGGTGACCTCTTCGTTTGCGGAGGGGATGAAGCTGGAGCGTAACACGTTCATGGAGCTTGTCGAAACGACGGAGAGCAAGGCACTGAGACACTATTTCTTCAGCGAGCGCCTGGCCGCGAAGATCCCCGATGTGCCGGAAGATGTCCCCAAACGGGTCATCAGGAAAGCGGCCGTTATCGGTGCCGGCACGATGGGGGGCGGGATCGCGATGAATTTTGCAAACGCGGGGATTCCGGTTGTCGTCCTGGAGGCCAACGGTGAATTTCTGGAGAGGGGGCTGGGGGTCATTCGCAGGAATTATGAAAATTCCGTGAAAAAAGGGAAGCTGACCCCCGAGAAGTTCGAGCAGAGAATGAAGATGATCGAGGGGACCATTTCCTACGACGACATCAGGGATGCCGATATTGTCATCGAGGCGGTGTTCGAGGATATCGCGGTCAAGGAGGGGGTATTCCGGAAGCTTGACGAGACGATGAAGCCGGGCGCCATTCTTGCGTCCAACACCTCCACGCTCGATATCAACCGGATCGCCGCGTTCACACAGCGGCCCGGCGATGTTGTCGGCACCCACTTTTTCAGCCCGGCCAATGTCATGAAGCTGCTCGAAATCGTGCGGGGGGCGAAAACTTCCCCGGAGGTTCTTGCCACGACGATGGCGCTCGCGAAAAAAATAAAGAAAATCGGTGTTGTCTCCGGTGTGTGCGACGGCTTCATCGGCAACCGGATGATCGAGCAGTACGGGAGACAGGCGGGGTTTCTGCTGGAGGAGGGCTCTCTTCCCGAGCAGATCGACCGTGCGATGGAGGCCTTCGGGTTTGCGATGGGGCCATTCAGGATGAGCGATCTGGCCGGCAACGATGTCGCCTGGTATATCCGCAAGCGCCGCTACGTGGAGCGACCGGAGATGATCTACTCGAAGGCGGCCGATATTCTGTGTGAAAACGGCCGTTTTGGACAGAAGACCGGCGCCGGCTGGTACGATTACCATCCCGGCGATCGTACGCCTTATCCGTCGGAGTGGGTGAGGGACATGGTCATTGCCCATTCCCGGGAGATCGGCGTGGAGCGGCGTTCGTTCTCTGACGCGGAGATTGTCGAGCGGCTGGTCTATGCGCTTGTGAATGAGGCGGCGTACATACTCGAAGAAGGCATCGCCCAGCGGGCTTCAGATATCGACGTTGTCTATCTGATGGGGTACGGCTTCCCGCTGCACCGGGGCGGGCCGATGTTCTATGCCGACACTGTAGGCCTGCACAGTGTGCTCAAGGCAATGGAAAAGTACGCCGCCGGGCGCTACGGCGAGATGTGGAAACCTGCGCCGCTTCTGCAGAAGCTTGCCGCGGAGGGAAAGACGTTTACTTGAAAAGGCCGATTCAGTAAAATGGTTTTGAGGATGCTCGTGCAGGAGGAAGCGACGGGTTCCCCGCAAAGTTATCGAATGCCACAGGTTCACGGTGACTTCCGAGTATTCGTTAGAATGTTTTCTTTAATTGATCCATCCTGATGGGAGGAGGCTTTGTCTATGAACGTTGGTTATTTGCTTGCGAACAGTGCCGCCAAGTTTCCCTTAAAAGAGTCCCTTGTCTGTGACCAGGGTCGTCTGACATTTGACATGCTTGAAAAGCGCGTGGCCCATCTGACAGGAGCAATGTCAGCCTCAGGACTTAAGCGGGGCGAGCGGGTGGCTTTGCTTTTCTACAACAGCAGCTTTTTTGTCGAAACCTATTTTGCCGCCATCAGGGCAGGGCTCGTGGCTACACCGGTTAATTTCCGTTTCGTGGGAGAAGAAATTGCATATATCCTGAATGATTCAGGCGCGTCGGCCCTCTTTCACGGGGCTGAATTCTCTTCGGTGATCGAAGATATCCGCCAGAAGTGTCCTGCCTTACGTCTTGTGGTTTCACCGGACGGAAAAGGAACCACTTTGGATTACGAAGAGTTCCTGTCGCAGGGAGAGCCTTCTCCGGCAGACATGTCCGTTTGTGAGACCGACAAATGCCAGATTATGTATACCTCCGGTACCACCGGACGTCCAAAGGGGGCCGTAATCAGCCATGGCAACGTGCTGTGGAACCTGTTCAACACCATGCTGGGGCGTGAAGACAGATCTGACCAAGTTTCTGCGATTGTCGGTCCCCTTTACCACACGGCGGCACTGAACAACCACCTTACCATCCAGATAGCGCTCGGAGGGAAAAGTGTTCTTGTCAGCCATTTTGAACCCGGTAAATTATTGCGTACCATAGAGGAGGAGAAGGTCAATGTCATTTCAGGTGCGCCGGCTTTTTACAATCTCCTTATGCAGTATCCTGGCGCTGAGTCATTCAACAGGTCTTCCATTACCAAATGTACTGCCGGTGCGGATAAACTCTCTCATGAAACAAAAAGGGCGTTGCTCGATTTTTTCCCCGGCATAAACGGTGTTTACGATGTTTACGGATGTACGGAGGCCTCACCCTGCATCACAATCATGACGGCGAAGGATTCCATGCGCAAGGAAGGTTCGGTCGGTAAAGCGCTTCCTTTTCTTCAGGCTGCTGTAATGGACAACGATAACAGGATACTTGGCGTTGGCGTCGTGGGGAAAATGGTCTGCAAAGGACCAAATGTCATGCAGGGCTACTACATGAAGCCCGAGGCCACGCAGCAGGCAATCAGGGACGGCTGGCTTTTTACTGGAGATCTGGCCTGCATGGATGAGGAGGGGTTCTTCTACATCGTGGATCGTGAGAAGGATATGATCGTGAGCGGTGGCGAGAACATCTATCCGCGTGAACTGGAGGAGCTGCTCTTCAGTCACCCAGCAGTAGCTGATGTGGCCGTGGTAGGAGAGCCGGACGACCTCTGGGGGGAAACGGTAAAGGCAGTGGTCGTGCTCAGGCAGGGGGAACTCCTGAGCGAAAGGGGAGTTATAGATTATTGTAAAATGCATCTTGCAAGTTACAAGAAACCACGCAAGGTTGTTTTTCTTCCGGAACTTCCCCGTAACGCATCGGGAAAGGTAATGAAAGGTAAACTGCGGGGAAATGGATAAAGCAATTTACAGACATTTGATTTAATATTCATTAAACATCACGTGTTTATGATGATGTCGAAATATTTTAACCTGCTGTTAAACCGTCAACTTTACTTTGAATAAGGAGGGAAACCATGGAAAAGATTGCAAAACGTTTTTGGATGGCCTTGGTCGTCGGATTCATGATGGTCATGGGAGGGGGGACTGCCCTTTTGGCGGCCGATGTAAGGATGGCTATCGGTACTGCTTCCACGGGCGGTACCTGGTACCCCCTTGGAGGTGGCGTGGCAAATATGATCAATACTTATGTAAAGGGTTATTATGCTGCGGCCCATCCGTCAGGCGCTTCGATCGAGAACATACGGGCCATTGCGAAAAAGCAGGATGCCCTGACACTTTCCATGCCGGATACTGCCTTTCAGGCGTACCACGGCCAGGAGGCCTTTGCGGGCAATCCGGTCAAGGTGCTGCGTGGTTTTATGGCAACTTATCCCATCGACATTCAGTTTTTTACCCTTGCCTCCAGCCCCGTTAAGACGATCAAGGATTTAAAAGGGAAAAAAGTTGCCGTCGGCGCACCGGGAAGCGGGACAGAGGCCATGGCCAGGTATGTACTGAAGGTCTATGGCCTTACCTATGACGATATCAACGAACAGTTTATCTCTGCCACAGAAACTACGGAGGCGATCAAGGACGGAAACATCGATGTCGGGATCGTGACACTGGGTACCCCGGCTCCGGCTCTTATGGATCTCTGTACAGGAAGGAATATCCGCTTCATTGATATCGAACCCAGTGTGGCGGAAAAGATCAACAAGGAATTTCCTGCCTATTACCCGCGCACGATACCCGCCGGCACATATAAGGGACAGGACAAGCCGCACCACACCCTCGCCTGGATGGGGCTGTTTCTGGTTCACCAGGATATGAGCGACAAGCTTGTGTATGACATTTTAAATGCCATTTTCACGCATAAGGTCGACCTTGACAAGATTCATGCCCAGTTCAAGAAAATAACCCTTGAAAACGCGGTACAGGGTATGCCGATTCCGTGGCACCCTGGCGCCGAAAAGTTCTTCAAGGAAAAGGGTGTTTTGAAATAGCCCGTTTGCGTGGTTGATATGGGCGTACGATGGCGTAAAGTCAAGAATGTTAAAATATATCTGCTTCTTGTTCCGGCCATGGCTGTTTTGTCAGCCATGGCCGGAATCTGGATGACGAAAGAAGAGCCACGGCTGGAGGTATGGCGATGCGAGGCGACTGCCCCCTTTCTCAGTATGGGGATGAGTCCGGGGCAGGAGTTTTCCGTCTGGTTTTTTCATTCGTATGACCGCTCCTTCTTTGAGGAGCATTATAGACTGGAAAAGGAAGGCCGTATCGTACTGACCCGCATGACTTTCAAATCCAGTCTGAACGGCCAGGGGTTCGAAATGGGTACCTACCATGCGCTTCCTGATGGATCTGCTGAACTTGCACAGATAAACCGGGATGTCCCGGAAATATTGTTCCGGCTTGGCTCCCCGGACATGGCGAACCACACTCTCATAATTGGGAAACGCCGTCTGCGTCTGCTGGACTACGTCGAAACTGGCGATATGATCTGTATCCGTTCCAACTCGCGCAGCCGCTGGCGGATGCTGCTGGAGAAGTTCCGCGCAGTCAGGCGCAAAGAAGTTACCGTACTTTCTTTATTTTGAAAGGAGTCAGCATGGCATACACGAACAATTCCGAAGGCCTTTCACTCACTGCCCATATCGTGAAGATTGTGGCCCTGTGCATGGGAGTGTTTCATATCTATACGGCCCAGTTCGGCCTCTTTTCCGCCATGGTGCAGCGGCCGGTGCACCTAGCTTTTGCCTGCGTTCTGGTATTCCTCCTCTTTCCGGTAAGTAAAAAGTACAGGGAAGGAAAATATCCGCTCAGCCTGAAGCTTTTTGACTGGGGATTGATAGTCCTTTCCCTGATCAGTCTGGGATACCTGTTTTTGAGCTACAAAACCCTGGCCATTCGAGGTGGAGCCGCCACAGGGACGGATCTTTTGCTGGGAGGGGTCATTGTCCTGATGGTTCTGGAGAGCACGAGACGGCTCATGGGACTGGCCCTTCCCATCATTACATTGTCGGCGCTGAGCTACACCCTGTTAGGCGACCGCATACCTGGTATCTGGGGTCATTTCCCGATAGACATGGAGCAGCTGATCAGCTACCAGTATTTAACCACGGAAGGATTATTCGGGATTCCACTGGGGGTAAGCGCGAGCTTCATCTTTATCTTCATAATGTTCGGGGCGTTCCTGGTCAGTTCGGGCACAGGTGAATTTTTTATAAACATTGCCAATGCCGTTGCCGGTCACTTCAGGGGTGGACCGGCCAAGGTTGCCGTTGTCAGCAGCGCTTTTTTTGGCACGATCAGTGGGTCGGCGGTGGCCAACGTTGTCAGCACGGGTTCTTTCACCATTCCCCTCATGAAAAAGATCGGTTACAGGCCGGTATTCGCCGGGGCTGTGGAAGCGGTCTCCTCTACCGGTGGACAGTTCATGCCTCCGATAATGGGCGCCGGAGCTTTCATAATGGCCGATATGCTGGGTGTTTCCTATCTGGAGGTATGCAAAGCTGCGATCATTCCTGCAATACTCTACTTTGTAGCGCTCTTCTGGATGGTTCATATGGAGGCGCTGAAAAAAGGGCTGAGGGGCCTGAATCGCGATGAAATGCCAAATGGATGGATGGTGATAAAGGAGGGCGGGCATTTGATGATCCCGGCCTTTTTGCTGGTGGCCTTTCTGGTCATGGGGTATTCGCCTATGAAGGCCGGATTGTGGGCCATTATTTCGGTCTGGCTGATCAGTTTTTTAAAGAAAACCACCCGGATGAATTTAAGGTCCGTTTTGAACGCGATCGAGCAGGGCGCAAAAGGTTGTCTGGAAGTTGCTCTTGCCTGCGCCAGCGCAGGTATTGTCATCGGCTGCGTGACTCAGACAGGCCTGGGTCTCAAATTTTCAACCCTGATTGTTTCAGCGGCGGGGGGGAATTTGTTCTTGACCCTGTTTTTTGTCATGGCAGCCTCCCTGGTTCTTGGTATGGGGCTCACTACTTCAGCCGCCTACATCTTGACGGTTATTCTGGGCGGGCCGGCGCTGGTAGAGCTCGGGATTCCTCCTCTGGCCGCGCATATGTTCGTATTTTACTACGCATGCCTTTCCACCATTACCCCTCCGGTGGCCCTTGCCGCCTTTGCAGCAGCGGCGATATCAAAGTCAAAACCATTTTCCACAGGCTTTGAATCGATGCGACTTGCGACAATTGCCTATCTGGTGCCTTACTTTTTCGTTTATAATCCCGTTCTGATATGGAAGGGAACGGCGGGTCAGATTGTCATGGCCGCTTTAACGGCGATACTGGGTACATTGGCGCTGGGCTCCGGACTGATGGGTTATATGCGTGCTCCCCTCAACTGGATATTACGTATCCTTGTGCTCGTGGCCGGTCTGGCCCTTATAAAGCCGGGTCTTGTTACCGATATATACGGCATTTCCCTGCTGGTCGGGTTATATATCTACCAGCGCTGGCAGGCAAAGGCAGTGGTCTGAGCCTGGGGGCTGCAGGCAAAACAATTGCCAGATAATGTAATTGTCCCATGGAGGTAATCAGAGATGTCGAGTAATAAAGTTGTAATAACCGTTGCAGTAACCGGCTCCCTTTCCGATAAATCAAAATACACGAACCTGCCGGTAACGCCTAAAGAGATTGCAGACAGCGCCCTGGAGGCATACGATTCCGGGGCTTCTGTTGCCCATATACACGTGAGGGATCCTGACTCAGGCGAACCATCCATGGAGTTTCAGTTGTATCAGGAGGTAGTTGACCGGATCAGGGATGACTCAGACATGGTGATTAACTTAACTACCGGAGCGGGTGCCCGGATAGTTCCTGCCGGCTCATCAAACCCGGTGGAGTTGTCGCCATTAAGCACGTGGAGTTCCCCCGAATACCGGGTTCAGCATGTGGTCAAACTGAAGCCGGAATTGTGTTCACTTGACATAGGATCGATAAATTTCGGGAATCATGTCTTTGCGAATGTTTTACCCCATGTGGAAAGCATGGCACGTATGGTCAGCGAAGCGGGCGTTAAACCGGAACTGGAAGTATTTGATATGGGACATATAGCGATTGGCCTTCATCTTCTGGAGGGCCGGTTTATTGATAATCCTCCGCTTTTTCAGCTGTGTCTCGGTATTAAATGGGGAATGCCGGCAACCTTCAAGAATATGTTGATGATGAAGGAAGCCCTGCCGGCCGATGCTGTCTGGACAGCATTTGCTGTCGGAAACTCCAGCTTCCCGATGGTTGCCCAATCTGCATTGCTGGGAGGCAATATTCGGGTTGGTTTCGAGGATAATTTCTATTTGAGACAGGGTGAACGTGCCGCCAGCAATGCCAAGCTGGTGGAAAAGGCCGTCGGCATTTTGCGGGTTCTGGACAAAGAGCCGGCATCGCCGCAGGAAGCGAGAGAAATACTGGGGATCGTGCCATCGTTGCCGTAATATTCCTTGAGCAGCCACTGGGAATTTCCGGGCAGAACCTATGATGCTTTTTTACCCTGTGAGCTTTTATATAGAACCTGATCGTCATTGCCATGAACAACAGGAGTTGACCATGAAAAATCAAGTTGTCGAAAATCACCTCTTTCAGCGGGTTGCCGTTATAGGAACGGGGACCCTTGGTGTGCAGATCGCGCTTATGGCGGCCTACTGCGGGCAAAAAGTAAAAACCTTTGATCCTGATAAGGAGGCGTTTGCCAGGGGAATGGATTTGGTCCGGCAGCGGATAGCCAATTCCGCCAGTAAGACCCTTCCTCCTTTTGAAAACATCGAGGATCAGGCTCGAAAAGTCCGGTTCTGCGCCAGTCTGGAGGAGGCAGTTCGTGATGCGGAGCTGATCATCGAGGCAGTTCCGGAAAATCTGGAGTTGAAAAGGAAAATTTTTGAGCAGATTGACGGACTTGCGCCTGCTGATTCAATCATCGCGACGAACAGTTCCTCCCTCCCTGTTTCCAGAATCGAGAGCGCCACAAAAAGGCCGGAGAGATGCGTTAACATCCATTTTTATTCCCCCGACCTGGGGAAAAATATCGCGGATCTCATGGGCGGAACATCTACCAGCCCGGAAACGATGGAGGCGGCAAGAAAATGGCTCCTTGCCATTGGCTGTGTTCCCCTGACCGTGAAAAAAGAATTGCTGGGTTTTTGTTTCAACAGGATATGGCGGGCGATAAAGAGAGAATCTCTCCATTCCTGGGCGGGCGGTTATGTTGATTTCAGAGATATTGACAGGGCCTATATGATCTGGAATGGGGTTTCCCAAGGGCCGTTTGCCCTTATGGACCAAGTGGGACTGGATGTTGTTTACGCCATCGAAATGGTTTACTACAACGAATCCGGGGATCCGAAAGACCATCCCCCCGATGCCCTGAAGGAAATGATCGATCGCAAGGAACTGGGTGTCAAGACGGGAAAGGGTTTTTATACGTATCCGGATCCTGAATATAAGGATCAGAATTTTCTGAAAGCCGCCAGAAAATAGAAAAACAGCAAAGCGCCGCATGTCAGAGGGAATTAAAGAATTCAGCAGGCGGCCGTTTGAGTACAGATTCATCCAGGAGCTGTTGGGGAGGTGATTACGGTGGAGATAAAAAAAATCATGGTTGTCGGGTCAGGCTTCATGGGGGCGGGGATCGCCCAGGTTGCCCTGCAGGCGGGATTCGATGTTGTTATGAATGATACAGCACTGGAACTTGCCGGGCGGGGCGTGGCGACGATTTCGGGAAATTTCGATCGACTTGTTTCCAAAGGCAAGCTTGATGAAGACATGAAAAAGAATCTGCTGGCGAGGGTGGCGACGAGTTCCCGTCTGGAGGATGCCGCCGGGGCTGATCTTGTGATCGAAGCGGCCTTTGAGAATTTTGACGTCAAAAAGGGGATATTTGAAAGGCTCGATGCCGTCTGCCGACCTGATGTTGTTTTTGCGACCAATACATCGTCTATCTCGATTACGAAGCTGGCCGCGACGACAAAACGTCCCGACAAATTTATCGGAATGCATTTCTTCAGCCCCGTGCCGGTTATGGAACTGGTTGAGATTATCAGCGGGCTGAAGACATCCGCGGAAACGGTGAATACGATTACGGGGATCGTCAGGCGGATGGGCAAGGAGGGGGTGCGGGTGAAGGACGTTCCCGGCTTTCTCGTCAACCGGATCAACAGCGCCCTGCGCAATGAGGCCTACAACTGCATGACCGAGGGGGTGGCCAGTATCGAGGATATCGACAGGGCGCTGAAGCTGGCCCTGCGCCATCCGATGGGGCCCTTTGAGCTGGCCGATTTTGTTGGGCTTGACGTGGGGCTGGCCGTTGCCCGAACACTCCACGACGGATACAAGGACGTCAAATGGAGGCCGAATCTGACGCTCGAAAAGCTCGTCCAGAGCGGCGATCTGGGGAGAAAAACCGGTAAGGGATGGTACGATTACACGTCGGGAGAAAAAAAACAGAGAACCGATGCGGATTTTTAGGATTGGGGAAGAAAGATGAGGGAAGTCGTTATCGTTGATATGGCCCGAAGCACCATCGGCAGGCACGGAGGGACCATCCGGGATGTGCCGTTCATGGATCTGCTCGGGCAGACGGCCCGGGCCGTGGTTGAAAGAAATGCGCCGCAAATAAAACCGGAGGTTTATGATTATGTGATCATGGGCCATGTCAAGCAGAGCACGATTGCGGCCAATACGGCGCGTAATCTTGTTTTTGAGATCGGTCTTCCGGAGGAGACGCCGGCCTTCACCGATACAATCGCCTGCGCCTCGGGAATGCTTTCGATCATCGAGGGGTACGAGTTCATCAAAAACGGCTTTGCCGATGTCATCCTGGCCGGGGGAGTCGAATGGATGAGCGGGGGGGAGTTTTTTCTTTCCGATGCCGATAACCACGCCTTCGGGAACGGCGACGTGAAACTGTTGGATTCGATCACGGCAGGCGGTCCTGGAACAGCTCCGGTGGAACGTTACGGCCATATCCCGATGGGGCTTACCGCGGAAAACCTGGTCGAACTTCACGCTATCCCCCGGGAGGAACAGGATCTCTTTTCGCTGCGGAGTCAGAGACTTGCGGTGGCGGCGATAGACCGGGGCGATTTTAAGGCCGAGATCGTGCCGATCCGTTACAGAAAACCGGACGGAAGCGCGGGTGTTTTCGAGGTTGATGAATTTCCCAAAAGGGAGACGACCCTGGAAGGGCTGGCGAAGCTCAAGCCCGTTTTCAAGAAGGACGGCACGGTGACGGCGGGTAATTCTTCCGGCAGAAACGACGGGGCGGCGGTTGCCGTCATCATGTCGGCTCAAAAGGCGCGGGAACTGGGGGTCAGGCCGCGGGCGCGGATAGTTTCCTGCGGATTGGCCGGCGTGGATCCGCGCATCATGGGAAGGGGTCCCGTCCCGGCGACGGCGATTGCGCTGAAGAAGGCGGGCCTCCTGTTTACCGATATGGACTTGGTGGAGCTCAACGAGGCCTTCGCCGGACAGAGCCTCGCCGTCATGCGGGAGTGGAAGGAGATGTACGGCGTTGATGACGCGTGGTTCGACAAAAAGATGAATCTCCGGGGCGGGGCGATTGCCCTGGGCCATCCGCTGGGGGCGAGCGGCTGCATCATCACGACAAAACTTCTCTACGGGATGGAGAGGAACAAAAAGCGGTACGGTCTGGCAACGCTCTGCTGCGGCGGAGGAATCGGCGGCGCGATGATTCTTGAGCGCCAGGGGACTCCGGGAGGAAAAAACAGGAAGGGGGCCGTCCGATGAAGGATGTATTTTTTGCAAGTGCGAAACGAAGCCCGATAGGCAGCTATATGGGATCACTGAAGAATGTTCGCGTTCAGGATTTGGCTGCGGCGACGATGAAGGCCACAATCGAGGAGGCAGGGCTGGATTCCGGCGCGCTCGACATGAGCATATACAGTCAGTCGCTCCAGAGCAGCATGCCGGCGAATATCGGCCGCCACGCCTGGACTCTGGCAGGCCTCAGCGAAGACCCTGCGGGTTACACGCTCAACACCCTCTGCGCGGGGGCCCTGCAGACGATGATCAGCGGCTTCAACAAGATAGTCGGCGATGAATACGAGGGGATGCTCGTCGGCGGCGCCGATAGTTACAGCATGGCGCAGTACTATATCTTTCATCCCCGCTACAGGATAAACCCGGAAGAACTCCGCTTTCACGATCCGAAAAAGGAGGTGGAAACGAACGCCCAGCCCCGAAAGATTTACGGAGATTTGACGGTGGCGGCTCTTGCCGATGAGATCGCCGTCCGTTACGGTTTGGGGAGGGACGATCTGGATTCCCATGTTTTAATTAACCGCCGGAAGCTTCTCGCGGCGATGGGTGCAGGGAGGATGATCGAAGAGATAGTTCCTGTATCCCTGAAAAATAAAGGCAATGAATTTCTTGTTTCCACGGATGATTTTCCTGAAAAAGGAAACATAGTGGAGTTGACCGGTTTGCCTTCCCTGCGGGAAAAAGGGTTGGCGACCCTGGGCAATCTTGCCTCCTGGGCGGACGGGGCGGCTTCGCTGGTCATGCTTTCCGGCAGACGGGCCGCGGAGCTGGGCTGTGTGCCGCACGCGAAAATGACCGGTTTCGGGATTGCCGCGGGAAATCCCCGTTTCCCGGAAAAGACGGCGGTTCGTTCAATAGACAAGGCGCTCGCCATGTGCAAACTGAACAGGGAAGACGTTGATTTTTTTGATATTCACTCTCCATCGGCTGCTTATGCCCTTGCCGTGGAAAGGGAGCTGGGCAGTGCCGTGGCCGGCCGGATAAACATGGAGGGGAGCAGCCTGGCCTTTGGTCATCCCGGCGCGGCGACCGGCGGGATCATGGTTGTCAGGATGATAAAAAGGTTGAGGGGGCATAAGAGAAAAAAGGGGCTTGTCAATGTCGGTTCGACAGGAGGCCAGTCGCTTGCCGTGATCATCGAGGGGTTGTAAAAAACCTGCGCATCCGGCAAAGCCATTTTACCTGATATTTGTATTTTAAAAACTTGAGGATTGTGTTAAGCACCCCCTTGTAGAGGCGTAATCTTACCGGGTTTCACGATGGAGGCGCCTTTTTCTTTGGCTGATAATTGATGAAGAAAGCAATGAAGGTTAGATGTGCGTCCTTTTTCTTTATAAGATAGACCCCGTGCGGGGTGTGGATCGCTGATCGCCAATAAATTGTAGAAAAGGAGATTGAAAATGGATTTTGGATTATCGGAAGAGCTGGTTATGTTAAGGGATACGGTGCGGTCTTTCGCGACTGAGAAGATTGCCCCGTTTGCGGATGAATGGGATGTCAATCATTATTTCCCCTACAAGGAAGTGATCAAGCCGATGGGGGATATGGGGCTGTTCGGCACGGTTATCCCGGAGGAGTACGGCGGCAACAATATGGGATGGCTGGCGGCGATGATTATTACCGAAGAGATCGCCCGGGCGTCGAGTTCGCTGCGCGTTCAGATCAACATGCAGGAGCTGGGCTGCGCCTTTACCATTTATCGTTACGGCTCGGAAGAACTCAAAAAGAAATACATCAACAAACTCGTGACGGCCGAAACCCTGGGGGCGTTTGCCATTACCGAGCCGCAGGCCGGTTCCGACGTCATGGCGATCAGATCAACGGCGGAGGACAAGGGGGACCACTGGCTCCTCAACGGCACGAAAACCTGGATCTCGAACGCGACAATCGGTGGAGTGAATATCTTCTATGCATATACTGATCGGGCCGCGAAGGGCAGGGGATTGTCCGCCTTTGTTCTCGAACTGGACAATTTTAACGATATAACCGTGACCGATCTGGACAAGCTGGGGTCGCGTTCCTCGCCTACCGGGGAGATCATTCTGGAAAATACCCGGGTGCCGAAGGAAAACATTCTGGGACAGCCGGGAGACGGCGCCAAGATTGTCTTCAGCTCTTTGGCTCAATCGCGGCTTTCGGCGGCGGCAGGGGGAATAGGTTTGGCTCAGGCCTGCCTCGATGTAATTACGAAATACGCCATGGAAAGAGAGCAGTTCGGTCAGCCGATTGGCAATTTTCAGATGAATCAGGATATGATCGCGCAGCTTGTCGCCGAGACGGAAGCAGCCCGTTATATGGTTTATCGGGCGGCCTGGCAGAAGGATCAGGGCGATTTAAACAACAATCAGGAAGTGGCTTTGGCGAAATATCTGGCAGGCGAGCTGGCCTACAAGGCGTCGCAGTACGCGATGCGGATTCTCGGCGCCTATGGATATTCCACGGAGTATCCCGTTGCCCGTTATTACCGCGATGCGCCGACCTATGCCATGGTGGAGGGTTCGGCCAATGTCTGCAAGTTCATCCTGGCTCAGGATCAACTGGGAATCCGCAAGGCAAACCGCTGATATTGTATGCATATCGGTTGCTTGGAGAAAAAGGTGCCGACGAGGCCAGGCTCTATTCAGGGTTAAAATAAGATTCAGTTTCTTGGGAGGAAAGATAATAATGAGACCATATTTCGAAAAAATGGACGATTTCGGCAAACCTCTTCGTCCGGCGCAGATAGACAGAATGAAGGAAAGCGCCGCGCAGGCCGAGGCGGTTATGGCAAAAATCGATGAAGAAGCCGAGCGGATTAAAAACTACGGCCTGCCGCTGGAAAAGGTTCATCAGCGCGGGGAGATGACGATCTGGGAGAGGATAGAGTATATCGTTGACCCTGGGACCTTTTGTCCGCTGCATACGATCTTTGATCCGGGCCATGAGACGTCGGGAAGCACGAATATAGTCGATGGCCTGGCGAGAATTTCCGGCAAGTGGTGCGTTCTGGTCGGGTTCAACAACAAATGGATGGCCGGGGCATGGATTGCCGGACAGTCGGATAACATGCTTCTTGTAACCGATCTTGCCAAGAACCTGAATCTGCCACTGGTCTGGCTGGTGAACTGCTCCGGCGTGAATTTGCCGGAACAGGAAAAGGTTTACGCGGG
>CAZKHU010000059.1:0-18294 GCA_964552725.1 uncultured Syntrophus sp. | reverse complement strand
GAGGCCGACGCCAGAATAATGTGGTAAGGGGACGCAACTCCCATTCAATTTCTCTCCAATTTTATTTTTCCGGCGCCTTTTCGAGGGCGATGCGCAGAACCTCAAGCATGTCTTCCACGAAGTGAAAGGTTATATCCCGGCGCACCCTGGCGGGGATATCCTCCAGATCCTTCCTGTTCCATTTGGGCATGATGATGGTCTTTACCCCGATTCGGTGGGCGGCAAGAACCTTCTCCTTTATCCCGCCAATCGGCAGAACGGCCCCCCGGAGGGTAATTTCCCCGGTCATCGCGAGATTTTTTTTCACGGGGCGATCCGTTGCCAGCGAGGTCAGGGCGGTCAGCATTGTAACTCCCGCCGATGGTCCATCTTTCGGGATGGCGCCGGAGGGCACATGGATATGGATGTCCCGTTCGGAGAAGTAATTCTCCGTCAGTCCGATCGCCTCTGTGTTTGAACGGATAAAGCTCAGAGCCGCGGTTGCCGATTCCTTCATCACATCGCCCAACTGTCCGGTCAGGATCAGCCCGCCCTTGCCCTTCATTGCCGTTGCTTCCACGAAGAGCACATCTCCGCCGGAAGGTGTCCAGGCGAGCCCCATGACCACCCCCGGTTTTGCCGTTCGCAGGGCTGATTCACCGTTGATTCGCACCGGGCCGAGGAATTTGTGCAGGTCGCCCGCTGTTACGGCTGTTGTTTCAGCCTTGCTCTCAGCGATCCGGCTTGCCACCCCCCGGCAGATGGCGGCGATCTCCCTTTCCAGGTTTCTGAGACCGGCCTCCCGCGTATAGCCGGTTATAATTTTTGTCACCGCGCCTCTCGTGATCCGGATCTGCTCCTGGTTCAACCCGTTGGCTTCCCGCTGGCGCGGGATCAGGTAGCGTTCGGCGATCCTTGTTTTTTCGTCTATCGTATAGCCGGGAAGTTCTATAACCTCGAGACGGTCGCGCAATGCCGGCGGGATTGTCTCCAGCATGTTGGCCGTCGCGATGAATATCACGTGCGACAAATCGAACGGGACGTTCAGGTAGTGATCGGTAAAGGAGAAGTTCTGTTCCGGGTCAAGAACCTCCAGCAGGGCGGAAGAAGGGTCCCCCCGGAAGTCATTCCCGACCTTGTCGATTTCGTCGAGCATGAAGACGGGGTTGCTGGACTGCGCCTGCCTGATTCCCTGAATGATCCGGCCGGGAAGAGCGCCCACATAAGTGCGCCGGTGGCCGCGTATTTCCGCCTCGTCATGCATGCCGCCCAGGGAGATGCGGATGAACTTGCGGCCGAGGGCGCGGCCGATGGAATGGCCGAGCGACGTCTTTCCCGTTCCCGGGGGGCCGGCCAGGCAGAGGATCGGCCCCTTCATGTCCGGCTTCAGTTTGCGGACGGCAAGGTATTCGATTATCCTTCTTTTCGCCTTTTCCAGCCCGTAGTGATCCTCGTCGAGGATTCGCCGGGAGGCCCTGATGTCGGTGTTGTCTTCGGTGCGTTCGTTCCAGGGAAGCCCGGCAATCCAGTCCAGATAGGTGGCAGATACCGTGTATTCCGCCGAGGAGGGGTGCATCCGGGCCAGGCGGGAGAGTTCGCGTTCCGCCTCTTTTTTTGCCTCTTCCGGGAGGTTCTTTTTTTCTATTTTCGCCCGATATTCCTCCACCTCGACCTTTTCGTCGTCGGTCTCTCCCAGCTCCTTGCGGATGGCGCCCAACTGCTGACGGAGAAAATATTCCCGCTGACTTTTGTCGATGTCGCCCTTTACCTCGTTCTGAATCTTGTTGCCCAGCTCAAGTATCTCCAACTGATGATTGACCAGCCTCGTCACTTCCCGCAGCCGTTCCTTTACATCAAGAATGTCGAGGATATTCTGTTTTTCTTCGAGGGAAACATTGATGACGGAGGCGATTACGTCGGCAAGAATTCCCGGTTCGGCAATTGCTTTCGCCATTGTCCCGAACTCCTGAGGCAGAAGCGGCGACAGTTTAATGATCCGGTCAAAAAGGTTGCCGAGATTAACCATCAGGGCCTCCACTTCGAGGTCTTTCGCTCCCAAATCTTCGAGAACCTCTATACGTCCACGCAGATAAGGTTTTCCCTCCAGTATTTCGGTCAGGCGGAAACGGCCGACTCCCTGAAGCAGCAACTGGGTTTTGCTGTCGGCGGTCCTGGCCATCTTGAGTATGGAGACGCTCGTTCCCGTCTGGTGAAAATATTCTTTCTTGTTGGGAATCCCAATATCCCCGTCCGAATTTTTAGCCATGATCATGCCGATCATCCGGTTGCCCGCCATCGCCTCGTCGATCAGGCTGATTGCGGAATCTCCGGTTATCTCCAGCGGGATGAGCATTTTAGGAAAAACAAAAACTCCGGACATGGGCAATAGCGGAAGTATTTCCGGGATGTCGGCGAGCTTTATCTCTTCCGGTTGTTTCTGCGACATGGGCGCCTCTCGTTAATCAGGTTGTTAAGGCTCAGGCGGCAAACCCTTAGCCGGGTGTGTTTTCCTGGCGAAAGTTTGCCAGGTTACAGCCGGCTGCCCTGAACCGTGACTGTTATCCTGCTGATTGCCTCTCGGGATCTTTTTGCAAAGCTTATTTCCAGAAGTCCATTGTTGTAAGCTGTTTTGGCTGTTGACGCGTCTATCGGGGCAGGGAGGGAGACGGTCCGTTCAAAATGGCCGGAGGGTATTTCGGCAAGGCAGTAACAGCGGTTGTCTTTTGCCGGAGACGTTTCCCGGTTCATGAACATTAAGCTGCGTTTGCCCGATATCTTGAGAGAGCGGGGGGATATCTCCAGATCTATTCCCTCTTCCTGAATGCCGGCGATTTCGGCGATGACGACTATCTCCTGGCCGGTTTCATAGATGTCCACGTGGGGCTTCCACCTTTGCCGTGAAAAAGCGAATCTCGGGCGGGCAAGGTTAAGCATTTCTTCGACAGTTCTGAAGAGGTTATGTTCCGCGTCTTCCTGGTTATCGACAAACCTGATCTTGATGTAATCCATCTCGAACTCCCGTTTTTCAAAAAATCCGCTTTTCGCGCCCTTTGAAAACGTCGGGGGAGATATATCGGGGTGGCCCCTCCCCAAACGGCTAATCGGATAATATGCACCGATGAACATGCCGTCAAGCAAAATATTGACAAAAAATTGACAAGAGGCGATTGGAGTGACGATTAGACAAGTCAGATGCGGTGGTCTGGCGCTGGCGCCATTTTTAGACAGCAGCGCCCAGTGCAAATCGTACAAATGGAAGATGAGTCAGGGAATTGCCGAAGATCATCCCGCAGCCGCCCGGAGCAAGCAGTTTGCAAAGATTGTGTCCGATAAATCCGGCGGCAGGATTAACATTACCTATTTCCCTCTTTTGGTTTGTCTTCTCTTCCTCTGCCATTCCGCCAAATACTGCCTTTGGATATATGGCAGCGGAGAAAAGACCCCCGGACTGTGGTGGCCGCGGATATACAGCGTCGGCAGCATGCTTTTCGGCGCCTTCTTCATGACCATATACAGTTTTGCCAATCTAATCAGGCACTCAAACGCCGCGATCCGTGGAGTGAAAATCACGCCGGGAGGTGTGCTATGACTGTCGTTATCGCCATAATGGTTTTGGTTGTTCTGATAATGTTGCTCGGGGTGCCTGTGGGTTTTGCATTCGGCCTGGGGGGATTTGCCATAATGGCCATTGCCGGCCTCGATCCGCGGTTTGCCATACCCTCGGCTTTTCGCAATCTTGAATCCTATACGCTGCTGGCCCTTCCCCTTTTTATCATGGCGGGAGGGCTGATGAGGGACGCTGATATTTCCCGGCGTCTCATCGCCTTTGCGATGTCTTTTCTAGGGCGGATCAAAGGGGGAAGGGGGATGGTGTGCGTGGTGTCATGCGCGATTTTCGGCGCCATTTCGGGGTCGGCATCCGCGGCCATTGCCGCCATCGGCTCAGTCATGATACCGGAAATGGTGAAAAACGGTTACTCAAGGGGCTATTCAACCGGACTGGTGGCGGCCTCTTCGATGCTTGCTTTATGCTCATCGTCTGCTTCTCGGGATTCTGCCCGGATTCGAATTTTACCACAATCTCTTTCCACAGAACGGCGACCTTCTGTATACGCCACTGGACTGGGCATACATTGGCGGATCGTTTGACGCGCTATTTCCCGCCCTGCATCACGGCGTGCCTGTGCTGGCTTTCCGCCCCGCCAAGTTCGACCCGGAAAGGGTTTTTTCCATCATGGAAAAATATTCGGTGCGAAATCTGATGGTTGTACCCACGGTTCTCTGGATGATGATGAACAAGGTAAAAAATGTGCGCGAAAGGTACAACATACGCCTGCGATCTGTTACTGCCGGCGGCGAAACAATGGGCGAGGAGTTGTACCGGTGGAGTGCGGAAAACCTGGGCGTGGAGCTCAACGAGCAGTATGGACAGACCGAATGCGATCTGGGGCGGAAAGACCAAGACGGCTATTTTTGGTTTGCCGGTCGGGCCGACGATCTTATCGAAAGCGGCGGATATAGAATCGGACCGGGAGAGATTGAGGAATGCCTGATGACACATAAGGCAGTGGCCATGGTTTGCGTCCTGGGGGTTCCGGAGCCGGTGAGGGGACAGATAGTCAAGGCCTTTATTGTTCCCCACCCGGGTTTCAAGGCGGACTTGGCGCTGGAGGGAAGCATTCGCGAACATGTGAAGGGAAAACTCGAAGCCCATGCTTATCCGCGGGCCATACAGTTTCTTGAAGAGATGCCCATGACCAAAACCGGGAAGATCATGAAAAACAAGCTCAAGGAACTGTAATCCGACGGTAGCCGCCCATTTTGTTTTCTTGTTTCCATTCAGGATGTGTCTGTGGTAAATGGCGGAGGAACGGAATATAAGGGTTATAAAAAAGGGAGGGGCTGAATGGGCAAAGAGTACCGGTATCTTGAGGACTATTCCGTGGGCGAAAAGATGGTTTCGCCCGGTCGCACTGTAACCGAAACCGATATTGTCAATTTCGCCGGAATAACCGGCGATTGGCATCCGCTCCATACCGATATGACTTATGCGGGAAGAGGGCCGTTCCGGGAGAGGGTTGCCCATGGAATGCTTACCCTGAGCATTGGCATGGCGCTGCCGTTTCGTCTGGGACCATATTCTGGTTATCTGCCGGAGTCGTTTATAGCGTTCTACGGGATGGACAAGGTGCGTTTTACCGCGCCAACGAGGATCGGCGATACTATATACTGTGAAGTAGAGGTCATTGATATAACGGAGAAAGACAAGACGCGGGGCGTCCTGACCACGAAACATGCGATAAGAAATCAGAAAGGGGAACTTCTCGTTACCTGCATTATTAAGGTATTGTGCGGGAAAAAACCCTGATCTGCAATGCTTGTAGCGGGAAAACATCTTGTTTATTTCCTGATTGAAGAAAGGATGCTGAGATTTGGCTGACAATAATGACAGGCAGACAATGCGCGCGCAGAAGAAGGAACTGGAGTTTTTGGAGAATCGGAAGCATTGGCTGGCGGAAGAAGAAAAGCTCTATGCCATGTGGGAGGGAGCCCGTAATCCGGGAGGGCAGGAACAGATTGACCGTCTCAGAAAACAGGGGAAAAAGCCCGTCAGGAAGCTCATCGAACAGCTGATCGATCCGGGAACTGAATTCATGGAACTGAGCAGAGGCGCAGGCTTCGGCATCAATTACGAGACGGCCAATGACGTTCCTTCTGCCGGAGTGGTAACGGGCCTCGGCAAGGTTCACGGCAACTGGGTGATGGTTATTGCCAATGACAGCAGGGTAAAGGCCGGCGCCTATTATCCGATCACCACGAAAAAGCACCTGCGGGCTCAGGATATAGCCGATGAAGCCGGCATACCCTGTGTTTACATTGCAGATTCCGCGGGGGGCTTTCTGCCGATGCAGGCAGGAGTTTTCCCGGGGAAAGGGCAATTTGGCAGGATTTTCTTCAATATGAGCAGGATGTCCGCCAAAGGGCTGAAACAGTACACTCTCAGCACGGGCGGCAATACTGCCGGCGGCGCATATATCGTTTATCTTGCCTGCGAATCCATTATGATTGACCAGATGTCCTATGCTTTTCTGGGGGGGCCGCCGATGGTCAAATCAGCTATAGGCGAAGTCGTGTCTATGGAAGATCTCGGGGGTGCAAAGGTTCATACCGGCATATCGGGAGGGGCGGATCATTTTGTGCGCACCCAGGACGAGGGAATCGAGAAACTCAGGGAGTTGCTTTCTCAAGAACCGAAACAGAAATTATGGATCGAGAGAAGGGAAATAAATGAACCCAAGGTTCCTATCGAGAGGCTCTATGAAATCCTGCCCAAAGATACGTACCGGGGAATCAATGCGCGTGAGGTTATCGTTTCTATTGCAGATGACAGCTATTTCAGCGAGTACAAGAAGGAATACGCTCCCGGGCGTGGCGATAACATTATCTGTGGACGCATATATCTCAAAGGACTGCCCGTTGGGATCGTCGCCAGCAACGCCAATGGCGTTATCTTTGCGGAATCCGCCCGCAAGGCGGCCGAGTGGGTCGTTCGCTGCTCCACTCAAAAAATACCGCTTCTCTACATACAGGCATCCCCGGGTTACATGGTGGGAAGCCAGCAGGAGTATGCCGGTATCGGGAAATATGGTTCCGATATGGTGCGGGCCTGCGCCTGCGCCAATGTTCCCAAGATTCAGTGGGTGATCGGTCCCGATCATGGCGCGGCCAATTACGGCATGTGCGGCAGGGCGTATGATCCCCGGTTTATTTTTCACACCATGAGAGCAAGAACATCAGTTATGTCCGGCCGGAACGCCGGCTCCATCCTGACAAGTCTCGAGCGCGTCAATGCCAGGAAGGAGGGACGGGAGATGAATGAAGAAGATGCATGTAAATTCGAACAGATGATGGTGGATAAATACTCCAGTGAAGCCCACCCGTTTTTTCTCGAAGCCAGACTTTTCCAGGACGGCACACTTCCTTTGAAGGATTGCCGGAATGCCCTGGCGGCGGCCTTTGAAGTTTCCCTGCTTAAACCGATCGATGAATCAAAGTTTGGCAATTTCAAATTTTAAAAAAGGCTGGGCAAAATAGGCACGGTTGCCGGTATGGCTTGTCTGCCGCGACATTGCAGGGGATACCCTGGAAAAGATCAGGGAACTTAGCTCCTTCGAAGCCAAGGTCGGCAGGTCATCGCCCGAGCCGCGCGCCCCAGGCAAGAGGGTTCTCAACTGGAGAAAAGGGGAGTGGGGGAAAATTAAGATTGACTGATATTCATTAATTTTATATTGCTGACCGGCTGCGAGAGATGATTCAAAAAAGCGGGTGAGCCGGAATTGCGCGCCGGACATAGCAGTGCGGATTATCGTCAGGGGCGGGTAATTTGCCGGAGCTTTATGAACTGCCCCCAAAAATTACAAAAGGCAAGAAGAAATCATGTATAAAAATATTCTGGACACCATCGGCAAGACGCCGCTTGTCAGCATCGGCAGATTGAACCCCTGCCCGAAAAGTGTAAATATTTATGCCAAGATAGAGGGTGTAAACCCGGGAGGCAGCGTCAAAGACCGGATTGCCTTGCGAATGATCGAGCATGCGGAAAAAATTGGCGAGCTGACAAAAGATAAAATCATTATTGAACCAACCAGCGGCAACACGGGAATTGCCATTGCCATGATCGGCGCCATCAAGGGCTATCAGGTGGAAATTGTGATGAGCGATGCGGTTTCGGTGGAGCGGCGCAAGATGATTGCGGCCTTCGGGGCGGCAATAACATTGACGCCGGGGAAGAAAGGCACCGACGGCGCTATTTTGAAGGCGCGTGAATTGATCAAGCAATATCCGCAGAGATATTTCATGCCGGATCAGTTTTCCAATGAGTACAACAAGGCTGCCCACTACGAAACCACTGCCCAGGAGATTCATGATCAGTTGGGCGGGCGGGTTGATTATTTTGTGGCGGCAATCGGCACCTCCGGCACGCTGATGGGGGTGGGAGCGGGGTTGCGGAAATTTTGCAGTCCGGACGTGAAGATTGTCAGCGCCGAACCGACGGTCGGTCATTATATCCAGGGTTTGAAAAATATGCAGGAGGCGATTGTCCCGGCCATTTACGACAAGTCAAAACTCGATCAGATTATCCAGGTCGAAACCGAAGCGGCTTTTGCGATGGCGCGGGAAATTATCAAACAGGAAGGCATCTTTGTCGGCATGTCCAGCGGCGCGGCAATGGTGGCCACTTTGGAGGTGGTCAGGAAGATTAAGCCCGTCAGGGGCAAAAAAATAAATATTGTCACCATCTTTCCCGACAGGGGGGAAAAGTACTTGAGCACCAGGCTCTTTGAATAGTCCTGCAGTAATCCCCGTCTCCGGCGCGGGCGCAAAGAAGGGTGAAAGGGCGATTCATCCTTTTTGGTTTTTCCTCGCTTCAGTGTTTTGCTTTCCCGTCCGTCGTTCTTGAGCTGAATCATCAATTACCGGGAGAGATGTCCAATGCGCAGAGTTATCTTTCTTGTCGATATGAACGCCTTTTTCATCAGTTGTGAAATGACGCGGAATCCTTCTCTTGTCGGCCGGCCGGCCGCTGTTGCCGGCGATCCGCAAAAACGCAGAGGAATCATTCTTGCTGCGAACTATGAAGCAAGGGTGTACGGGGTCAAAACCGCCATGGTGCTTAACGAAGCCCTGAGGCTTTGTCCGCAAATCATGCTGACGCCCCCCGACCATCGTTTCTATGGAGAAAAATCAAAAGAAGTCATGAGCCTGCTGTTGAATTACACGCCGGTTATGGAGCAGAACAGCATTGATGAGGGATGGCTCGACATGACAGGGTGCGAGGGGCTTTTTGGCGAGCCTGTCGAGGCTGCTCGCCGGATAATGGGGGAAATCAAGGACAGGCTCGGGCTGTGGTGCTCGATCGGCATCGCTGAAAACAAGTTCCTTGCAAAAATGGCAGCCGAAATGAAAAAGCCCCTGGGAATCACGGAAATATGGGAGAACGATATCCCCACAAAGCTCTGGCCGCTTCCGGTAAAAGAGATGTACGGCGTGGGCAGTAAAACCGCCGACAAGCTAAACAGGCTGGGCATGCGAACGATAGGCGCGGTTGCGGGGGCTGATATGAACATCCTCGTCAAAGCTTTGGGAAAAGTTGGCAAGGATATATATCTGCACGCCCAGGGGATTGACAATTCTCCTGTTCTCCCTCGTCAGGCCGATGAGATGAAGTCAATCGGCCGCTCAACCACATTGCCCGAGGATATTTCCGACCTTGAGCAGGCGAAACTCGTTCTGATGAACCTTGCTGACGCTGTGGGCCGGGATGCGCGGAAGCATGACAAAAAGGGCCGGACCATCCAGATTACATTGAAGTATTCCGATTTTAATGTCGTTAACAGGCAGACAGCCGTTTCTGCAACTTACGCCACCAGGGAAATATACCAGGCAGGGTGTCGTCTGCTTGAGCAAAACTGGAGCAGTCGCCGCCCGGTAAGATTAATCGGAATCAGCCTCTCGGGATTTAATGAAGAATGCCCTGCGGTGCAGTTGTCGCTTTTTGATCAGGTTGAAGAAAAGCCCAAGAGCTATAAAAACGATCTGATAGACAGGGCCATGGATAAGATAAGAAGCAGGCATGGTTCTACAATGATAACCTTTGCCTCGCTGGTTAGAAAAGAAGAAGACCGATCGGGGGGAAAAAATAACGATCTTGCCTTTCCCGGTTCACCCCGAAAAAAAACCGGGGATTCCTCTGATTTGCCATGAAAGATTTTTGGAAAATAAAACAGAAGTTTATTCTGGCGGCTGTCCTTTTCCTCATCTGTTTTCCGCCAAGGCCGGCGCTTGCCGGAGAAGGAGAGGCCGGGCGGTCGGACACCCTTACTCTCTATCTGGAAAACGACCTTTTTAGTTTCGACAACAACGACCGCTATTACACGCATGGGACGAAGCTCTCCTGGATTTCCCGGGATCTTGCGAATTACCGGGAGGTGGCCGGTCTGCCCTTGTGGATGCGCCGCTTCATTGAAGGCCTGCCTTTCGTGAACGATGAGGGGGAGCAGCGCTCGGTTTCCGTCTCCCTGGGACAGAACATCTACACGCCGGCGGACAAGGAGCAAAGCGAACTGATCCCGGACGACCGGCCCTATGCCGGGATCACCTACCTGGGACTGGGACTGCACAGCAAGAACTCGCGGCAGATGGACACCATAGAATTCGCTCTGGGGATTGTCGGACGCCATTCCTACGCAGAAGACTGTCAGAAGGAAATCCACCACTGGATAGATTCTGTAAATCCCCAGGGTTGGTCTCATCAGCTTCACGACGAACCCATATTGAACATTTATTTCGAACGCAAGTGGAAAGTATTCAGCACCGGAAGCCCCAGAAGACTCGGCTTCGACTGCATTCCCCACATGGGGGTTGCCGTCGGAAACGCCAACACAGGGATCAATCTGGGCGGCCAGGTGCGTTTCGGCTGGAATCTTCCGAACGATTTTGGAACGTATCTGATCCGGACGGGAGCGGACGGCAATGCCCCGGTCGATGATACAGACCCCCGGTTTTTCAGCCCTTTCCAGCGTTTCGGCATCCACCTCTTCTTCGCCGTCGATGGGAGCGCCGTTGCCCGGAACATCCTGCTCGACGGGAACACCTTTCAAGACAGTCACAGCGTCGCCAAACAACCGTTTGTTGCCGATCTGGTCGGCGGTATTGGCATGATCATCCACCGCTTCAAAATCACCTATTCGCTTGTTCAGCGCACGAAAGAATTTAAAACCCAGAAGAAAGCGCAGAATTTCGGAGCGATCTCCGCATCATTCACGTTTTAAAATATACCTTGACAAGCAAAAACAACGTCCCTATATTCTAACCATAGTAAAAGCAAGGCGTTATGAAATTAGCATTTGGGGAGGACAGGGGAGTGGCGAACGATATCAAACCTGATCAGACATTGGATTGCGTAGGGCTCTATTGCCCGGAGCCGCTCTTGCAGACACGGACCAACATCGACCAGATCGATGTGGGGCAGGTGCTGGAGGTCGTCACCGACGACCCCGCGGCAGAAGAGGATCTCAAGCGGTTTGCCAAGCGCACGGGCCACGAGGTCGTAAGTTTCGAAAAGTATGACGACCATATGCGCTTTCTCATAAAACGCTTGAAGTGACCTTTGAGCGGTTTTCAGATTGAATATAAGGAGCGAAAAGAGATGGCTGACGAAAAATTTATTCTGTATGTGCAGACAACGGATGCGCCCGAGCGGCAGTACTCGCCCCTGGTGCTGGCCCAGACCGCGGTGGCGATGGGCTTGAAGGCCAGGGTTTACTATCTTGGCATGGGGATAAAGATAATGAGGCCAGGCGCTGCCGAGGCTATCAAGATGGGGTCGTTCCCCACAGTGAAGGAGATGCTCGACAAGACAATGCAGATGGGCGTCGAAGTCCTTGTATGCGAGGCCTCCAAGCAGATGCTCGGCTGGGACAAGGTTGAACTCATCCAGGGCGCGAAGGTTGTGGGGGCGGGGACGCTGAACGATCTGGCGCTGGATGCGGATGCCGCCATGTGGTTCTAAGGGGGTCTCGAACCGCTCCTGCGGGTGTCATGTGGTTCTAAGCCGCTTCGGAGTGATAGGGAGAAAAGTTTAATGCCGGCAAACGTTTATTTGGACTACCAGTCCTCGAAGCCTGTTGACCCGCGGGTCGTCGAGGCGATGCTGCCGTGGTTTACCGGGCGGTTCGGAAACCCGAATTCGCTGCATCAGGATGGTGACGAAGCGACGGAG
The DNA here is from genome assembly GCA_964552725.1 of uncultured Syntrophus sp. Classification (GTDB taxonomy): domain Bacteria; phylum Desulfobacterota; class Syntrophia; order Syntrophales; family UBA5619; genus DYTH01. The sequence goes on along the minus strand of CAZKHU010000059.1, from coordinate 6,533 downwards.
GCACTTGAGCTTTCGCGCGAGCGCGTTGCCCGGTTCATCGGGGCCGAGAAGGACGAGATCGTCTTTACGGGAGGGGCGACCGAAGCGAACAACCTCGCGCTTTTGGGCTATGCCGCCCGCAACCGCCGCAAGGGCGACCACGTCGTCATTGCTGAAGTAGAGCACATCTCCGTGCATAACCTTGCCAAAGCCCTTGAGAAGCAGGGTTTCAAGGTTACCCGGGTTCCTGTTGACCAGTTCGGACGGGTGAGCCCCGCGAAGCTCCGGGCGCGCCTGAAGGAGGAAACTCTGCTGGTTTCCGTGGGGTGGGCCAGCAGCGAGATCGGCACCGTTCAGCCCATCCAGGAAATCGCCGCCCTGCTCAAGGGCTCCGGCATCGCGCTGCATGTAGATGCGGTCGCGGCCGAGGGCCTTGTCCCCATCGATATGCGCGAGGTCAGCGTCGATCTGCTGACGCTTTCCTCCAACGACATCTACGGTCCCAAGGGTCTGGGCGCTCTTTACATCCGCAAGGGCGTGAATGTTGCGCCCGTCATCATCGGCGGCGGCCAGGAGCGCGGTCTCCGTTCCGGCGGCGAGAACATGCCCGCCATCGTGGGGATGGCCGAGGCCGCGGATATCATGACACGCGAGATGGCCGACGACGTGGCGCGGATGCTGCCGCTCCGTGACAGACTTATCAAGGAAGTGCTCGCGGCCATTCCGGATTCTTACTTAAACGGGCACCCGACGGAGAGGTTGCCCAATAACGCTCACTTCCGGTTCGAGGCGGTCGAGGGCGAGTCGCTGCTCCTGTCCCTCAAGGACAAGGGCGTTTCCGTCTCAACAGGCTCGGCCTGCTCTTCCAAGACGCTGGAACCTTCGCACACGCTGCTCTCCTGCGGGCTGCTGCACGAGGAGGCGCACGGTTCGCTCGAGTTCACCTTCGGGCGCTGGAGCAAGCCCGAGGATATCGAGCGCGTGCTTGAGACGCTGCCGGGCATTGTTGCGAGGCTGCGCGCTCTTTCGCCGCTCTATGACATGGATAAAAAGCTGAAGGGGGAAGACTGAATGAAATCAACACAGTACTCAGAAAAAACGCTCGACCACTTCCGCAATCCCCGGAACGTTGGCACTATGGAGGGCCCCGACGTCGCGGTGGGGAAGGTGGGGAACCCCGTATGCGGCGATTTGATGTACATGTACATCCGAGTCAAGGATGACCGCATTGCGGATATCAAGTTCCAGACGTTCGGCTGTGGCTCGGCTGTGGCCACGTCGAGCATGACCACGGAGCTTGTCCGGGGAATGACCCTCGATGAGGCGATGAAGGTTACCCGCGGCAATGTGGCGGATGCACTCGATGGGCTGCCGCTCATCAAGATGCACTGCTCCAACCTGGCCGCCGATGCGCTCCACGAGGCCATTAAGGCTTGGCGTGAGGGAAGGGGGGGCGAGACGCCGGAGGCGCCCGCGCCCGGCACGGTCAGGCAGTCGTGCGAGCTGCCGCCGACGGTCGTGGATGGTTTCGATGCCCTTGTGGGCAAAGGCGTCTATCGGCAGGAGCCCAATCTTGCCGAGCTCAAAGACCGCCGCGTCCTTGTCCTCGATCGCGGCGAGCGGTCGGTCAAACTCGCGCTGGCCCTGACGAAGCACACCGGGCGGGTGGTGTTCATGAGTCCCTACAAGCAACCCGAAGCCAAAGACGATTTTCGCGCGCCCCTCAAGCGGTCGGATGTCAAGGTGCTCTACGAATCTCAGTTGCTTGCCGTCCTCGGCGAGTTCGAGGTTGAGAAGGTCCGTGTGCACGACCTCAACGAGAACGAGGAGTACGAGCTGACGGTGGACGCGGTCGTGGCGCTCGAGTGACAGCGCCCCCGTCTTTGGCTGGCTCCGGGCAATCTCCATCGTCAGCGTAACAACTGCCAGTCATTTCCAATACAAGTCGTCCTTTTCCGCTTCAATATCAGATTATTGACTTCGGTTTGAAGGGTGATTCCGTGCACGGGTCCTGGGTACCGGCGACTTTGTCGATAGCCTCAAGCAGGGCGAACAGTTGCGGGACAAGATGAAAAGCGCCGTCAGCCTCAAGCAATTGGTTGGGGCAGTAGCGATAGTTCTGGAGCTTGAAGCGGATTCGGTGCGAAAACCGAGTAAAAGCAGATTGCCGGCATCAGGCACGCGGAATAATATGCCACCTGGCCATTTTTGAATTTGGCTATTTGGGCAGCGAAGTTGGCAAGTATCTCTATCTCGGCTCGTCAGGTGTGTCCATGTCAATAAGGATGCCGGTGTCGTTAAGCGGAACTTCGTGGATTCGTGCAATATCTTTTTTCAGTAAATCCCGCAGAGTTTTTCCTTCGGTCAGTTCTTCAAGAATTAAACGTGGAAGTAACAGTGGATGTCCACGACGTCCCTTACAGGTGGGTGTGATAATAGATTCAGGGCGCTTTGTGTGCTGGTCGATCAGGGTTTTTAGCGTGCTTGGCAAAACCAGCGGGTAATCGCAGAGAGCGACGATTATCCCGCTGGTTTCCGAAGTTGTAGTGTCGCGGCCGACCCGGATGGATGAAGCCATATCTCCTGTTTCGTCCGGATTTACAACGATCTGTACCGAATGGTCACTGGCCGCACGGGCAACATCCTCACCATGTATCTACTACACAACAACGATAATATCGTTGACTCCGCCATGGTGAAGTATCTTCAGGCAGCGATCAATGACCGTCTTGTCTCCGAGCGGCAGCAGAGGTTTGCACCTACCCATACGGCTTGATTTGCCGACTGCCAGCAACAGTGCGGCCACAGTTGTTTTCATGTTTTTTTCTTTAAACTGATCAACTGGGCAACAATGCTTACAGCGATCTCTTCTGGTGTCTGAGCACCGATGTCGATTCCTACCGGCGTAACAATCCGGCTGCGCTGGTCAGATTCAAAGCCTTCCTGAGTGAGGGTCAGCATCAGGGCCTCTCGTTTTCTGTGACTTCCCAGAAGCCCTATGAATCCGGCATCAGTTGCCAAGCAACCCCGCACGGCATCGAAGTCGCTTAGATGGCCAGGGGTTGCGATGATTACGGCGGTTTCCAGATCAAGATTCACTTGTTCGAAAGCTGCCGGGACAGAGCAGCAGAGAATCCTGTCCGCTCCGGGGAGCAGATTTTGAACAGCACAGTCCGGGCGTTCATCCACGACTGCTACACTGAAACCACAGCCACTAGCGAGATGAGTAATTGCCCGACCGACATGACCAGCACCAAATAGAACCAGTAGGGGGCGTTGTCCACATGGTTCAACAAAAACGGTCATACTGCCGCCGCAGGCGAAACCATGTTCTTCAGTCAAGATGAATTCCAACAACTGGGGTTCGCCAGTGGTTAGAGTCTGTAGCGCCGAGTCGATGGTTTCCTTCTCAACCCGTCCGCCGCCAACCGAACCTAATGAGCTACCGTCCTTACGAATTGGCAGATTTACCCTTTTCCATGGCAGATCGTACTCTTTCTGGAGTCATTGGCAGGGTACGCACCCTGGCACCGGTCAGGGCAAACAGGGCATTGGCGACCGCCGGGGCGATTGGGGGTACACCTGGTTCGCCAACTCCGCCCGGTTCTTCGTTGCTGGCAACAATATGTACCTCGATGTTAGGCGCTGCGCTCATACGAACTAGCGGGTAGCCGTCAAAGTTGCCCTGCTCAACCCGACCGTTTTTGAGGGTAATGGCCCCGAACAGTGCCGCAGACAGACCAAAAATGATGCCCGATTCCATCTGGGCCTTGATGGTATCAGGATTGACAATACGTCCACAGTCGATCGCACAGATGACCCTATGGACTTTGATGTTGCCGCCCTTGTCCAACGAAACTTCGGCGACCTGAGCAACGTAGCTGCCAAAGGACTCGTGCACCGCGATTCCCCTGGCACGCCCCTTCGGCAGTGATTTTCCCCAACCGGCTTTTTCGGCAGCGGTTTGCAGTACTTTCAGGTTGCGAGGATGTTTGGCCAACAGGGTTTGACGGTAGCGGTAGGGGTCCTGGCCGGCCTTGTGAGCCAGTTCGTCCATAAAGCTTTCCATGACAAAAGCAGTATGCGAATGACCGACCGAGCGCCACCAGAGCACTGGGACACCATTGCTGGTACTGTGAAGCTCCACTTGAAGGTTCGGAATAGCGTAGGGGGTGTCCGCTGCCCCCTCCACGGAGGTATGATCGATCCCGTCTTTACCCGAGGCCGATTCAAAAGCGGTGCCGACGTTAATCGACTGTCCCACGATACGGTGGCGCCAGGCCAACGGGAATCCCTTCTTGTCCAGTGCTGCCTCAACCCGGTTGTACCACATGGGGCGATAGTACCCCGATCGCATGTCATCTTCCCGCGTATAGACGACCTTCACCGGCCTGTTGAGGGCCTTGGCAGCCTGAACCGCCTCGACAACGAAATCTGAGGCAGGATTGCCTCGACGGCCAAAACCGCCCCCCAGGAAGGTGGTTTCAAAGGCTATCTGCTCTGGCTTCAGTCCTGCCACCCGGGCGGCAGCGGCACGGTCGACCGTCTGAAACTGGCTGCCTGTCCGGATCAGACAGCTATCCTTTTTCAGATCCACAAAACAGTTCAATGGCTCCATGGTGGCGTGGGCAAGATACGGCATTTCAAATACCGCCTCGATCTTTTCGGAATTATTGTCCAGAGACGCGGCCGCATCACCATCCTTGCGGGCCACCAAGCCGGGCGTCTCCGCCAGGCGCGCGTACTGTTCATGCATTGCCGGGGTTGAGATTGAACTCCATTTGCCTTCGTCCCAGGTTATGGTCAGCAGTTCCCGCCCTTTTTGTGCCTGCCAGAAATCGTCAGCGGCAACGACGACACCGGCTTCGATGGCAACTACACTGCGTACACCCGGTACTGCCTTGGCTTTGTCGGCATTAAAGCTGACGACTTTCCCGCCGAATACCGGCGGACGGGCTATCACGGCCGTCAGCATGCCCGGTTCCTGCACGTCGATACCGAATATGGCGGTGCCATTGATTTTAGCCGGACTGTCCAGTCGCCTGGCAGGCGTTCCCAGAAGGGTTTTCTTTCCGGCTTTCAGCTGCGGATTTTTCGGCACGGGAAGCTTTGCCGCTTTTTCCACAAGTTTACCGTAGGATAGTTTTATTCCTGAAGGACTGATGACATAGCCGTTTTCAGCCTTGCAGACGGCTGAATTTACGTTCCAGATTTGTGCTGCTGCTGTTATCAGCATTTCGCGAGCGGCTGCCCCCGCCAATGAGAGCCGTGACCATTCTGACCTTACGCTACTGCTTCCCCCGGTTACCATTATCGGGCCGAATTGAGTGTGATTATATTCCGGAGCAACCATCGAGGGGAGGAAACGCACTTTTTTCCAGTCGCAGCATAATTCTTCTGCCACCAGCATGGGGAGTGAGGTATAGACGCCTTGGCCCATTTCGGATTTATTGACTATTACGGTAATGCTTTCATCCGGGCTGATTCTCAGGAATGCGTTTGGTGCAAACTCCTCCTGCTGGCCGGCCAGGGCATTTTTTCGGCTGAACGGGAGGTGGCACGCCAAAACCAGACCGCCACCCAGCAGCGTACCGGTCTTGATGAATTGACGCCGTGTCATGTTACTGGATTTGCTCATGGTTTTTTACCTCCCCGTGATATTTTCTTGCCGCTGGCTACGTGAATAGCCTTGCGGATGCGGCCATAGGTACCGCAGCGGCACAGGTTTCCGCTCATAGCGCGGTCAATGTCCGAATCGCTCGGTTTCTGAATTGAATCCAGAAGGGCGACAGCGGACATTATTTGTCCCGGTTGACAGTAGCCACACTGGGAGACCTCCTGAGCAAGCCAGGCCTGCTTGACCGGATGCTGTTCAGGAATCCCTTCTATGGTTGTGACGGGTTTCCCTCGGACGTCTCCCACCGGGGTTATGCAGGATCGTTCTGGTTTGCCGTCTATCAGAACGGTGCAGGCACCGCACAGTCCCTCACCACAGCCGTATTTAGTACCGGTCATTTTTAAATGATCTCTAAGAACCCAGAGCAGGGGGGTATCCACACTGGCCTCGGTTTGCAGACTTTTTCCATTTACCTTGAGTTCGATCATCGGCTTCCTCCCTGTGAATGGGTTTGATGTTAAAACGGTAGACTATCAACGCTGGTTAAAGGAAAATTGATAAGACATTGCTTTTCGGAGGTGGAAGTATAGGGGGGCTGTTTTTGCTTGTCAAGAAATATTTTGCGGCTGTTTTACACCGAAAAGCAGGGGCTGTCGATACCGTTGGGTAAAGAGCCGGTCGGGCAAAACTGGACAGTGACATAAGTGAAAAGCTGCTCTATAATGACATAGAAAGGAGCAGTGAAAACGGCAAAACGCATGAGAAGGAATCATGGAGGAGTATTCAAGGCGAAAGTTGCAGTGGAGGCGGTCAAGGGGGAACAAACCCTTGCCGAACTATCCCAACGCTTTCAGGTTCATCCCAACCAGATCTCGCAGTGGAAGACGCAGCTTTTAGACAGGGCGTCAGAGGTATTTGAGAAGGAGAAGAAATCTGG
>CAZKHU010000058.1:0-18651 GCA_964552725.1 uncultured Syntrophus sp. | reverse complement strand
GATCGTATTTTCCGACGATGCCGTTTTGCCGGAAGTTCGCATTTTCCGATCCCGAGGGGTACAATCCGCCGGAAGCCGCTGGAAGTGCATTTGCCCCCCTTTCAATAAAAAAACTTTCTGCCTCCGTAAAGACAAAAAAATATTTTACAAGATTTTCAATAATTTTACTTGACAAGCCGCTTGCCTTGAGTATAATAACCACTAAACCCATGGTAATGGTGGAGAAAGGAATCTGCGATTAACCGCCGTTGTGAGGATGGTTTCGGAGGGAGACTTATCCGGAACAAGCAATACGTCGGCGACGATGCAGGAAAAGACTGGCAAGAAGGAGGTGAAACGTGAAGCGAGACAGTGAATCGATAAACGGCATGATGTGCATCTGTTGTGGCGCCCGGCGGGGATGTCTTTTCATGTGAAGGCGGTACGGCATCCATGAATCAAGGCGCCCGCTTGCCGGCAGATAGGTAAAGCGGGTTTATTATTGTTGCAGATACAAGGAAAAGCTCCTGCAAATATGCGGGAAAAGGAGAAAAACCATGTCAGAGAGAAAAATAGATACGGTGGCATTGCATGCCGGTCAGGAAAACCCCGATTCGGCGACAGGGGCGCGAGCGGTGCCCATATATCAGACCACTTCCTACGTTTTCCGGGACACAGACCATGCGGCCAATCTTTTCAGTCTGAAGGAATTCGGGAACATCTATACGCGAATCATGAATCCGACTGTTGACGTTTTTGAAAAACGGATTGCCGCGCTGGAAGGCGGAACAGGCGCCCTGGGGGTTTCCTCGGGTCAGGCCGCCACTACGATGGGCCTGCTGACAATCACACGCTTGGGCGATGAGATTGTCGCCGCCGACAACCTCTACGGCGGCACCTATCAGCTTTTTCATCACACCCTTCCCAAACTGGGGAGGAACGTGAAGTTTGTCGATTCGGCCAATCCCGAGGCCTTCAAGGCGGCGATAACGGAGAAGACGCGGGCCATCTATGCCGAAACGATCGGAAACCCCAAGGTCGATGTTCCCGATTTCGAAAAGATAGCCGCAATTGCGCACGGGGCGGGGATTCCCTTTGTGGTTGATAACACCGTTGGCGTCGGCCTTGTAAAACCTCTGGAGTATGGCGCGGATATTTTGACGACGTCGGCGACGAAATTCATTGGCGGCCACGGCACCACGATCGGCGGGGTAATAGTCGATGGGGGAAAATTCAACTGGGGAAATGGCAAGTTTCCGGAATTCAGCGAGCCGGATGCGAGCTATCACGGCCTCAATTTCTGGGAGACCTTCGGTAATCTTCAGGGACTGGGGAACATCGCCTTCATCATCCGGGCAAGGACCCTCTGGCTCAGGGACATTGGCGCCTGCCTGAGTCCGTTCAACGCCTTCCAGCTCCTCCAGGGTCTGGAGACCCTCGGTCTCAGACAGCGGCAACATTCCCAAAACGCCCTTGCGGTTGCAAAATTTCTGCAGTCCCATCCGCTGGTTAGCTGGGTGAACTATCCGGGGCTTCCGGAACATGCCGGTCACGCCCTGGCGAAGAAATACCTGGGGGATCACTATGGGGCGCTTGTCGGGTTCGGCGTCAAAGGGGGGCTGGAGGCGGGCAGGCGGTTTATCGAATCGGCGCAGCTCCTCTCGCATCTGGCGAATATCGGCGATGCCAAGAGTCTCGTCATCCATCCGGCATCGACGACTCATCAGCAGTTGACGCCGGAAGAACAGGCAGCGACCGGGGTAACGGCCGATTTCCTTCGGCTTTCGGTGGGAATCGAGGATATCGATGATATCATTGATGATATCGATCAGGCCCTTGCGAAAACGGTTCAGTAGCAGGGCAGAGGGAAATCCAAAACAAGGACGCTGCGCTTTTGCGGTGCAGGTCTGACGCCCCGCCTGGGGCTTACATTTCAGAAAGAGAGAAGATCATGAAAATATATGAAGATATCACGAAAACGGTTGGCCATACGCCGCTCGTCCGGTTGAAGCGAATGGCCGCGGGCAGCGCCGCCGAAGTGGCAGTCAAACTGGAGTCCTTCAATCCGCTTTCCAGCGTGAAGGACCGGATCGGCGTTGCCATGATCGATGACGCCGAGCAGAAGGGGCTGCTGAAGGAGGGCTCGGTCATCATCGAGCCGACCAGCGGCAATACGGGTATTGCGCTTGCCTTTGTGGCGGCGGCGCGGGGTTATCGCCTGATTCTGACCATGCCGGACACGATGAGCATGGAACGGCGTCAACTGCTGACGCTCTTCGGCGCCGAATTGATCCTCACGCCGGGCGCCGAGGGAATGAAAGGCGCCATCCGGAAGGCGGAGGAACTGCTTGCCGCAAATCCGCAAGCGATGATGCCTCAGCAGTTCAACAATCCGGCGAATCCGGAGATGCACCGACGGACGACGGCCGAAGAAATATGGAACGATACGGACGGGAAAGCGGATTTTCTTGTTGCCGGCGTCGGAACGGGCGGCACGCTAACCGGTGTCGGGGAGGTTTTGAAGGGGCGGAACCCGGACTTCAAGGTTGTCGCCGTCGAGCCGGAAGGCTCGCCCGTGCTTTCAGGCGGCCAGCCCGGGCCGCACAAGATTCAGGGAATCGGCGCGGGATTTGTTCCCGACGTTCTCAATCGCGGGATCATCGATGAAATAGTCAGGGTTGCCAATGAGGAGGCGGGGAGCACTGCCCGCCTCCTTGCCCGCAAGGAAGGCATTCTGGCGGGCATCTCCGGCGGCGCCGCTCTCTGGGCGGGGCTGGAGATTGCAAAAAGAGCGGAAAACAAAGGAAAGCTCGTTGTGGTCATTCTCCCCGATACGGGAGAGCGTTACCTCTCGACGTGGCTGTTCCAGAAGCCGTGACCCGAGGATTGGCTTTGTCAAAACGGAAAACAGGGGACCGGCACGCCGGAGGAGCGCTGTAGCCGTCCAGACGGGCTGGTTACACCTCCTCCGGCAGCGGGCAGGGAGATTGTCCAGGCAGTCTTGTGATGATTATGTATTTAAATCGAATAGTTATCAGATGTGAGATTGTCCCGCATTGCCTTTTGTCGCGCAACCATGTCCGCCAGGGTATATTTTTCGAAAACCCGCGCCAGGCTGTCTGCCGCCTCTTTCCAGAGAGTGCGGGTGATGCAAACCGACGAGCTGATGCAAATACCCGGTTTTTCGACACAATCTACCAGAGAGATAGGTCCTTCCAGAACCTCGATAATTTCCTTTATCGTGATCTGGGAAGGCGCCTTGCCCAGGGTATAGCCGCCGTGGAGGCCGCGGGTCGCCTCCAGAAAGCCCATTGCCTTGAGCGGATTGATCAGATTAGACAGGTACTTCTCGGAGATCTCTTCCCGTTTGGCAATTTCCCGGAGCAGCACCGGGCCTTCGCCGTAATGGGCCGCGAGGTCGATCATCATCCGCACCCCGTAGCGGCCTTTTGTTGACAATTTCATAAAATCACCCCAAACCTTTATTCTTTCCGATTTCTACCGGGACAGTAGCTAATATAATGCCGGAGATTTGTCAAACATGTTTCCTCTGGACAAGTCGGGAAAGCGGCGCCGAAAAAACCGAATGCCGGAGTAATAATAAAACATAGTCAGGCAGGCTTTTAAGCGGATATTGCTTACGATGCCGCGATCCTTAAAGAAAGGTCAGCCATGATCAGCGCAAACAGGATGGCGAAGGCGACAATGTCCTGCCTGAAAAAAATGAACTCATGGAGCGTGGTTCGCGATCCGCCCCGCTGAAAACCCCTTGCTTCCATCGCGAGGGCGAGCTCGTCGCCGCGACGGAGTGCGGACAGCAGCAGGGGGACGGCAAGCGCCACCAGGGCGCGGCTCCTCAGGGCGATACCCCCGGTTGTAAAATCCGCGCCTCGCGCCGTCTGCGCCATCCGCAGCCGTTCATACTCCTCTATCAGCATCGGCATGAATCGCAACGCCATCGCGATCATTATGGCAAGGTCTTGCGAAGGGATTCCCACCCGGGAAAGCGGCCGGAGAAGCCGGTCAATGCCGTCGACGAGGGCGGAAAGGGGCGTTGTCAGCGTGAGGACGGCGGCGCCGATGACGAGCGCGGCGAACTGCCAGGCGAAGTACAGTCCCCGGACGAGACCTTCCCGCGTTATCCGGAGCGGCAGCGGGGCGAGGGTGAGGAGGGTTTCCCCTTCGGTGAAGAGGAGGTGGACGAGAAAGATCAGCGCGATGAAAAACATTATCGGCCGGAGCGCTTCCAGAATCTGCACGGGCGTTAGCCGGGCTGCAACGACGATGGCGGCGAGAAAGGCGCTGAGCAGCATTATTTCCGCCGGTGTCGCCCCGAAAATTATAAGGCTGAGCGCGACTACGGAAACGATCTTCACCCGGGGGTCGAGGCGATGGATGAGCGTATTGCCCTGCACATATTGCCCTAACCGGATCATGCTCCATGCCCTTCCGGAGGGGCAGCGAGGCCGATGCCCTGCAGAAGATCGGGCCGGCCAAAGATTTCCGCCGCCGTCCCCGCCTGCAGGATCGATCCCCGGTCCATGACCACGACCCGGTCCGCTTCCGCGACGTCGCGCATATCGTGGGCTATGTGGATAATAGTCATTCCCTCCCGGTTCAACATTCTGATTATCGAGAGTATCCGTTCTTTTCCTGTCTGGTCCAGATAAGCGGTCGGTTCGTCAAAGACGACGTAGCGGGGGTCCATGGCCAGGACGCCGGCGATGGAAAGGAGGCGTTTCTCCCCGCCGGACAGGGTGTGCGGGGCGCGTTTTTCAAAACCCGTCATTCCGACCATCTCCAGACACCGGCCGACACGGCGGCGGATTTCCGCGGAGGGAAGGGCCAGGTTTCCCGGCCCGAAGGCGACGTCTTCTTCCACAGTCATCCCCACTATCTGGCTGTCCGGGTTCTGAAAGACCATGCCGACCCGCCGCCGAATTTCCCGGACCGAGGCGGCGTCGGTCGTCCTCATTCCATCCACGGAGACCTTTCCGGAAACGGGGAACAGGAGGGCGTTCAGGTGCTTGATGAGCGTGGTCTTGCCGCAGCCGTTCGGACCGATCAGCGCCGTATGCTCGCCCTCCGCAATCGCGAGGCTGATTCCCCGGAGGCAGTCGGGGGCGGCGGCTTCATAACGGTAAAACAGGTTTTCAACGTGGATCATGGGAGTTTTCCGTGGAGATGACCCCGGAGTTTGATGGCGATCCAGGCGGTAAGGACGATCTTGAGCAGGTCGCCCGGGAGAAAGGGGAGGACGCCGACAGTCAGCGCCTTCAGAGGCGCAAGCCGGGCAACGAGGCTAAGCTGCAAAACACCCAGGGCATACACGACTGCCGTTCCGGCAACGAGCGATAAACAGAGCAATGCAAACCCGGGCCGCTCCTTCAGTGCGGCGAGTTTGCCGATGACGAACGCGGCGGCGACAAAGCCGATCAGATAGCCGCCCGTTGGCCCGAAGAGGACGCCGATCCCCGCTTTGCCGCCGGCGAATACCGGCAGGCCGATAATGCCGAGGAAGAGGTAGACCACCTGGCTGAGCGCCCCGAGGCGGGCTCCGAGAAGCGTTCCCGCGAGACCGAGAAAGAGGGTTTGCAGGGTGATCGGCACCGGCGGGAGCGGGATGATGATGTAAGCGCCCACGGCGGTCAGCGCCCCGAAGAGAGAGGCATAGACCATGCCGCGGAGGGAGGTCTGTTCTGGAGTCATTTTGGGCCTTTCAATCCTGTGTCGAGTGTATTTTCTGCAAACATACCGCTCTCCTGCCGGATTTTCAATCTTTAATTGCAGGCGGGACTAACTTGCCGCCGCTGGAGAGACAACGGGAGTTCCAGATTGTTTTCTTCGAGGAACGCCTGGTTTGAGAGGATTTCCGCCGCCGGGCCGTCGGCAACGACCGTGCCGCTGCCGATCACAATGCAGCGCCCGCAGACATCGAGAATCAGATCGAGGTCGTGGGAGGCGATGATCTTGGAGTGTTTGAAGGTCTTGAGCAGCGTAATCAGAGAGCGCCGCGAACGCGGGTCGAGATTGGAAGCGGGTTCGTCCATTGCCAGGATGTCCGGCGCCATGGCCATCACCGCCGCGATCGCGACGGCGCTCTTCTGCCCGCTGGAGAGGTGATGCGGCGGCTTGTCCTGCAGATTGAGGCTGTTGACCATGGCGAGCGCATCGTGAACACGCTCCCGAACGGTTGCCTCATCCATTCCGAGGTTGAGCGGGCCGAAGGCAACATCGTCAAAAACGGTCGGCATGAAGAGCTGGTCATCGGGATTCTGGAAGACGATACCGACCTTTTTCCTGATTTCCTGTCTCGTTTTTTTGTTCAGGGGAAGGTCGCCGATGGTGATCGTTCCCGCTGTCGGCAGCAGGTAGCCGTTCATCTGCTGGAGAAGCGTGGATTTTCCCGCCCCGTTGGCGCCCACAATGCCGACGGATTCGCCGTGGGTGATCCGGAAATTGATCCCGTTGAGCGCCGCCGTTCCATCGGGATAGCGGTAGAAAACATCTTTGAATTCAACTATATGATGGCTCATTTAAAACAGCTCCTGCACGACCCGGCCGAGCTCTTCGGCAACGGGGAAAAAGCGGAAAACTCCCAGATAGGCGATCATCACCGACAGGAACAGCAGATCGGGGAGCGCAATATGGGAGCGTTTAAGGGTCGGGATGTCGCCCTGGAATCCCCGGGAGAGCATGGCGTAGTAGATCCTCTCTGCCCGATCCATCGTTCTGAGAAAAAGAATCCCGATCAGGCGCACGAACATCTTCATGCCTGCGCCGTGCGACCCGAAGGAACGCATCTCCCTGGCCCGGATGATCCGCATCGCCTCCTCCATCAGGACAAAGAGGTAGCGATACAAAAAGAGGAGCTGCGAAACAAACAGGGCCGGAACGCCCAGACGCCGGAGCGCATGGCAGATGCCCGGAAACGACGTCGTCGCGATCAGCAGCAGCGCCGCGCTGACCGTGAGCGCAAATTTCAGCAGAATCGAAAGAAAAGAGAGCCAACCGGCGGACACAGCAAAACCGAAGAGGACAACCGCCGTTTGCGTGTCCAAAAGCGGATTGAAGATGCCGATAAAAAACGCAAAGGGCGAAACGATAATGATCTTTCTGAGCATGAACCGGACGGGGATTGCACCGACGGTTAAAAGCAGCGCCGGAAACAGAAAGAACGGCGCCAGCGCCGCGACCTCATACTTGGGGAAGGAGACAACGGTGAACAAAAACAGGATGGTGGCAATCACCTTGGCCCGCGGATCGAGACGATGGACGAAGGAGTCCCCGTAGGAGAGCCGGTCCAGCCGGCCGATATCGAAATATTTCTCGTCAAAGGTCATGGTTTCATCCTGGCGAATCCGCAGCGCCTTCAAATGTCATCCACTATTGATGCCCTGTTTACGCATCTCTGTCCCGGGAGGATCGGACCCCTATGCCGATAAGTACGATCATTCCGAGAACGACAACAGCGCCGATGATACCGGACACGGAGGTTCCGGCCTCGATCCCCGGCCAGGTTGGAGCGGCTTCCGCTTTTTGGGGCTCGTTTCCTGTCGGTTTGAAGCCGTAATCGGGAAGGAGGGCCGTTTTTTCTTGAAAGCCCTTCAGGGCCGCGGCAATTCCATGCTCCTGCTCCGGCAACTCGCCCTTACCGGTAACCTTTTCGATGGACCATTCCAGACCGTCCGGATGGGTCGAAGCGAACCAGGAGAGCGCCCCGCCCGTGATGACCACCAATACCGCAAAGGTAATCATGACTTTCTTCAGCGACACCCCCGCACTAAGAGGGCGGGATACGGCAATGCTCTCGAGAATCTCCGGTCTGGCGCTGCGCACATAATTGATGACTCCGGCGGTTACAAACCCTTCCACGATCCCGATGGCCAGGTGTATCGGTTGCATCATCAGAACAAAGGCACTAAAGGACAGTTCACTCTTGCCGGACAGAAGGGTCTCCATGACAACGGAAAAGGCCCCGAGCTGCAATGCCGCGACACCGCTCACGAGGGATGCGACAAGGATTCGCCCGGGGTTTTTGCTTGCCCCCGCCCATGGTTTGTAGATTAACGGATAGACGAGGTAGCAGGGATAAACGCCGAGGTTCCAGATGTTGCAGCCGAGGGCCAGCAGTCCGCCGTCGGCGAAGAAGAGCGCCTGAACCGTCAGGACCGAGGCCATGACGAGAAAGGCTGCATGGGGACCGAGAAGGATGGCCAAGATCATTCCGCCCCCCAGATGTCCGCTTGATCCGGTACCGGGGATCGTAAAATTGATCATCTGCGCCGCAAAGATGAAGGCGCCGAGGACCCCCATCAGGGGGATCATCCGGTCATCGATCCGTTCCTTCAGTTTCTTCGAGGCATATCCGCCTACCACGGCCGTTCCGGCCCACAATGTCGTCCCCACGGCGGGGGAAAGTAAAGCATCTGCCATGTGCATGATCGTTCCTCCTTCTTAAGAATACAATGATGATTTATAAACCGCGTGCATCAAAATCTGAACGCCATTCCCGCCAACTTTCAGATTATTGATAACCTCATAGGTCGTAGCGAGGGATGCATGCCAGATGTTTTTCTCTTCATCCGCCTTGTTTTCGTTCCCGATGTAGCCGACATTCACATGGAAAGCCCAAGGCTCGACCTCCTTCGAACCGATGATAAATGCGTGGTATCCGGTCCGCCCGGCGCCGAGTCCCTTTTCGTCGTTGCCCGTTGGTATCCGCAGGCCTGGTTTCAACGCAAAGCTCAGCCCGTCTTTCTCGAAGAATCGCCACTTGACCTCAACGGTCGTGTCCGAGACCCCTCTTTCATCATAGACCGTGGCTCCGTCTTCCCTAACTTTTCCCCACTGACAGGGCAGGCTCAGGACAATATCCGCATTCTCGATGAAGCCATAGGAGAAGGTCGTCGCAACCTGACGACCGGTTGATTCCACCGACACGCCGTTGAGAGTTTCCTTTTCGGAGTCGCACTGAGCGCTGA
Organism: uncultured Syntrophus sp.; assembly: GCA_964552725.1. Taxonomy (GTDB): domain Bacteria; phylum Desulfobacterota; class Syntrophia; order Syntrophales; family UBA5619; genus DYTH01. Next base: position 9,688 of record CAZKHU010000058.1, on the reverse strand, counting down.
CCTCCACCTGAAACTTTCCTTTCCCCTGCGTGCCGGCGTCGTCCGTGATGAGCGGATGGGCGCCCCAAGCGACCGCAGGGACCAACAACAATATACTCACAAACAAACACTTAACCGCATAACACATTCTTCCCATTCCTCTTTCAAGTGTTATGATTATAAAATTCGTAACACGACCAGGTAAAAAAATAATACGCTTACCCGATCTCCCTACCCGTGCTCGACATGCTGAGGGTCCCGTGCCGAACCCCCTTGATAGAGGTTAGGGCGTCGGCCAGCCGCTGCACATCTTCCGCCTTTCCCCGGGCGGCGATGATCTCCAAGCAATTGTGGTGATCGAGATGAATGTGCTGGGTGGAGATAATCACATCCTGGAAGTCATGCTGCATATCCATCACCCGAATCAAGACATCACGTTTGTGGTGGTCGTAGATAAGGGTGATGGCGCCGGCCACATTGCATCCCTCCTGCCATTCCCTTTCGACCAGCTCCCTGCGGATCATGTCCCGCAGGGCCTCCGAGCGGTTGGTGTACTGTTTTGCCCGAATCAGGTCGTCAAACCTGTCGAGGAGATTTTTTTCTAAGGACACCCCAAAACGAACCAGTTCCGACATCACGCCTCCCGTGTTACGTTACGGCGGCTTGTAGCACACCCTGCCGGCGCTGTCAAGCATTTTTCCAAGGAAACCGGAAACAATCTGTCTCTGACCCCGGTTTTTAGCAATTACTTGACGATTCTATGCATAACACGCAAGAAAATTGCGGGTTATGGCAACCGGGATCAAGTTTAAGTTTGGCTGGCTGAAAATAAACTTGACAATTCATGCATGATATATCATCTGACGAGCCGTGTGATATGAAACCAGTTTCAACCAGATCCTCAATGGATCTGAAAGGAGAACGATGTTGAATGCCCAGGCTGACCTACCCCGATTGGTCCGTGAGCTTCGGGATCGAACGGGACTCACCCAGGAAAAATTCGCGGCCAAGCTCGGCGTGACCTACCCGACCATCAACCGCTGGGAGAACGGTCGCGCCAAACCTTCGCCGCTGGCGCTGAAGCAGATCAAGGACTTGGCCCGGGGTCTGGGCGCCCGGGGCAAGGACCTCTTACAGGAATTCTTCCCCGGAGAGGAGAGCTGACATGGCCAAAGACAATAACAACGGCGCGAACCTCGGCTTCGAATCTGAGCTTTGGCGTGCCGCCGACGCGCTCCGCTCCAACATGGACGCCGCCGAGTATAAGCATGTCGTGCTCGGTCTGATATTTCTCAAATACATTTCTGACGCCTTCGAAGAGCAGCGCGCCAAGCTCGAAGCGGAACGCGCCCAGGGCGCAGATCCCGAAGACCCCGACGAGTACCGGGCCATCAACATCTTCTGGGTGCCCAAAGAGGCACGCTGGTCCAAGCTCAAATCCGAGGCCAAGCAGCCGACCATCGGCAAGGTCATTGACGACGCCATGCTCGCCATCGAGCGCGACAACCCCTCGCTCAAGGGTGTGCTGCCCAAGGACTACGCCCACCCGCGCCTTGACAAGCAGCGGCTCGGTCAGCTCATCGACATGGTGGGCAACATCGGCTTGGGAGACAAGGCCAACCGTTCCAGAGATATTCTCGGCCGGGTCTATGAGTACTTCCTCTCCCAGTTCGCCAGCGCCGAGGGCAAGAAGGGCGGCCAGTTCTACACGCCCCGTTGCGTGGTCCGTGTGCTGGTCGAGATGCTGGCCCCTTACAAGGGCCGCGTTTATGACCCCTGCTGCGGCTCCGGCGGCATGTTCGTACAGTCGGTGGAATTCGTAAAGGCCCACGCCACCGGCAATGGGAATGGCGGAAGAACAAAGGCCGATGTCAGCATCTTCGGCCAGGAATCGAACCACACCACCTGGCGGCTGGCCAAGATGAATCTCGCCATCCGGCAGATCGAGAACAACCTCGGTAAGGAACATGCCGACACCTTCCACCGCGACCTGCACCCCGACCTCAAGGCCGACTATGTCATCGCCAATCCGCCCTTCAACGATTCCGACTGGGGCGGCGAGCGCCTCAAGGACGACAAACGCTGGAAATACGGCATCCCGCCCGCGGGAAACGCCAACTTCGCCTGGGTCCAGCACTTTATCCACCACCTGGCCCCGACCGGCCTGGCGGGCTTCGTCCTGGCCAACGGCTCCATGTCCTCCAACCAGTCCGGCGAGGGCGAAATCCGCAAGAACATCATCGAGGCCGACTTGGTGGACTGCATGGTGGCGATGCCGGGCCAGCTTTTCTATTCGACCCAGATTCCGGTCTGCCTGTGGTTCATCGCCCGCGAAAAAAAGAACGGCCGCTTCCGCGACCGGCGCGGGCAGACGCTCTTCATCGACGCCCGCAAGCTGGGCACGATGATTGACCGCGTCCACCGCGAGCTGACCGACGAGGATATCCGCAAGATCGCCGACACTTACCATGCCTGGCGGGGCGACAAGGACTGCACGATCAAGTATGAGGATATGCCCGGTTTCTGCAGAAGCGCCACGCTCGATGATATGCGCCATCACAACCATATCCTCACGCCCGGCCGCTATGTCGGCGCGGCCGAAGTCGAAGACGACGGCGAACCCTTCGAGGAGAAGATGCCCAGGCTGACTGCCGCCTTGCGGGAGCAGACCGAGCAGGCCGAGAAGCTCGATCAGATCATCTGGGCTAATCTAGAGGACATCGGCTATGGCGGGTGATGGTTGGACAACGATGCCGTTTGACGAAGCCGTCTTGGTGAACCCTTCGGTTCGCCTTGAACGCGGCGAAGTTTATCCATTTGTCGACATGCAGGCTGTCGATCCTGGCTCGCGTAGTGTCGGTCCCAGCGAGTTAAGGGCGTTCAGCGGCGGCGGCTCACGGTTCATGCACGGCGATACTCTTATGGCCCGCATCACACCTTGTCTGGAGAATGGAAAAATCGCTCGCTATACCGCTCCCGAAGGCGAAGGCGCAGGACACGGTTCGACGGAGTTCATCGTGATACGTGGCAAGCCCAATGTCACGGACAAGGGGTTCGCCTTCTACCTGACGAAATGGGATGGCGTTCGGCAATACTGCATCTCCCAGATGACCGGTAGTTCGGGCCGCCAGCGCGTGCCGACGAGCGCTCTCAGTCATCGTGAGGTGACAATCCCGCCGCTGAAGGAACAAGAGGCCATCGCGTGCATCCTTGGCGCGTTGGACGACAAGATCGAGCTGAACCGGCGGATGAACCTAACGCTGGAGGCAACGGGGCGAGTGATCTTCAAATCGTGGTTTGTGGACTTCGACCCCGTCCGCGCCAAGGCCTCCGGACAGCAACCACTAGGCCTCAAACCTGAAACCGCCGCCCTTTTCCCGGACTCCTTCGAAGACTCCGAACTGGGTGAAAATCCGAAGGGGTGGAGGGTCCGTCCCATCGGCGATGTAGTGCAAGTCCTGGGTGGCGGTACACCCAGCACCAAGGAACCTGCTTACTGGGAAGGCGGCATCCACCCGTTCTGCACACCAAAGGACATGGCGTCGCTCACAGATCCCGTCCTGTTGCAGACGGAACGACACCTCACTGACGAGGGATTGGCAAAGGTCAGTTCCGGACAGCTACCCTTGGGCACCGTCCTGTTATCTTCGCGAGCACCCATCGGGTACTTGGCCGTCGCGGAAACCCCAGTATCGATTAACCAGGGGATCATCGCGATGGTGTGCGACGGTGAATTGCCGAATCTGTACGTGCTGCACTGGACCAAAGCGAACATGGATCGGGTTCTCGCCAATGCAAACGGCAGTACCTTTATGGAGATTAGCAAGCGGAACTTCCGTCCGATCACCGCAGTCGTACCGCAGCCGCGGGTGCTGCGATGCTTCATGCAGGTTGTTGAACCGATGCATCGGCGGGTTGTCTCGTCGCTCAAGCAGATTCAGCATCTCGCCGACCTTCGTGATTCATTGCTGCCCAAGCTGATCTCCGGGGAGATCGTTGTAGCAGAGGCAGAGCGTATCGCAGGGAGGGAAATCTGACATGGATTTCCTTCATGCCGTCTTCGAGGATGAGCTTGAGCTTCAGCCTGATGGCAAAGGCAATGTCGTCATTGGTGACACTGTCTTCACTCCGGTCGCTATCCTTCGCGCTGACCATGCAGCCTATGAAGAGGAGTTCTCAAAGTGGATGAGCGACCGTTGGCTTCCTGAACAGAATGACCGCTTGGAACGGATTCTTGGCGTCCACGCGAACCGGAAGCGGTTTGCGGACCTGTGTGCCACACTGAAGAATGATCAGTTGATTCCGCTCGTCGGTAGCGGAATGTCGATGCCCACAGGCCTATCCACATGGTCAGAATTCCTGCGCACAATCCGACAGCATTCATCCATGCCGGAGAAAGACATGGAGGACCTTCTATCGAAGTGGGACTACGAAGAAGCTGCTGAACGTCTGGCCACCGCCATGCCCGGCAGGCTTTTTGACGAACGCATTGAGCATGACCTGCGCATTGATGACCCCGAAGCAATCTGTGGTGCCGTGGTCTTCCTGCCCGAGTTATTCGACAAGTTGGTGCTGACCACGAACCTCGACGATCTGCTCGAACGCATGTACGAGCTGAGGAAGAAGCCGTTCAGCCATGTCCTCGCTGGTTACACCATCGGCGAGTACCGGAGGATCAAGGCAACCTCTGAGCGTGTGCTCCTCAAGTTCCACGGCAACTGCCGGTCTATAGATGGACGTGTACTCGGGAAGACCGAGTACGAGAAGGCGTACTGCAACGGCTCGCCAATCAAAGAGGAACTGACCACGATCTATCGCAACCACAGCATCCTGTGTATCGGCTGCAGCCTTGGCCCTGACCGCACAGTTGGGCTATTGGCTGAGGTCGCCAAGGTCGACCCTGGAATGCCAAAGCATTATGCCTTCTTGCAACACCCTAATGATGCGGACTTGCTTCGAGAGCGAGAGCATTTTTTGACCGACCGCGATGTGTTTCCGATCTGGTATGCCGACGACCACGATGAGTCCATCCAGGCGTTGTTCATCGGCATGATGCAACACTTGGGGAGGCTGTGATATGCCGAATTTCACCGAGTCTATTGTCGAACAAGCCGCCTTGGCGTAGCTGGAGAGCTTAGGCTACAAGGCCCTGTCTGGGTCGGAGATCTCCACAGGCGATCCCGATGCCGAGTGAATCACCGGGAGGTGTTTATGACCGAAAACCAGCAATTTCTTCTTTATACAGCGCCGGATGGGGCGGTGAAGGTTGAGGTGTTTTTCAAGGGCGAGACGGTCTGGCTGACGCAAAAAGCCCTGGCGGAGCTTTTCGGGGTCAAAGTGCCTGCCATCAACAAGCACCTCAAGAACATCTTCGAATCCGGTGAACTGGTGGAAAATGCAGTTATTTCCATTTTGGAAACAACTGCCGCGGACGGCAAAAACTACCAGACCCGTTACTATAACCTCGACGCCATTATCGCCGTCGGTTACCGGGTCAATAGCTATCAGGCCACCAAGTTTCGCATCTGGGCCACGAAGACGCTACGGGAGTTCATAATCAAGGGGTTTGTGCTGGACGACGAGCGGCTCAAACAGGGCAAGCAGGCCTTCGGCAAGGATTATTTCGATGAATTGCTGGAACGGATTCGGGAAATCCGGGCCAGTGAACGGCGCTTTTATCAGAAAGTCACCGATATCTACGCCCTCTCGGCGGATTACGATCCCCAGGCGCCGATCACAAAGGATTTTTTCGCCACGGTTCAAAACAAGCTGCACTGGGCCATTACCGGACAGACGGCGGCGGAAGTGATCTATTCCTCCGCCGATGCCGCCAAGGTTAACATGGGTTTGGCGACCTGGAAACAAGCGCCCCACGGAAAAATCTTGAAGTCGGATGTGGCCGTGGCAAAGAACTACCTCAACGAGGCGCACATCAAGGAACTGAATCGCATCGTCTCCGCCTATCTCGATCTGGCCGAAAATCGGGCGGAACGCGGCATTGTCACCAGAATGGCAGAATGGGTGGACTTCCTGAATCGTTTTCTGGAACTGTCCAACTATCCAATCCTGAAAGATAAGGGCCAGGTCAGCGCTTTGGAGGCAAAACTCAAGGCGGAGACCGAATACGAGGTGTTCCGGCAACGTCAGGATTGCGAATATATTTCGGACTTCGATCGGGAAATCAAACGATTGGAGGGTAAAAAGTGAGCCCCGCATTCAGTGAATCTGTCATCGAGCAGGCCGCGTTGGCGTGGTTGGAGAGCCTGGGCTACCAGGTCTTGTCGGGCCTGGAGATAGCCCCCGGTGAACTCGCTGCCGAGCGTGATAACTACGGTCAGGTCGTGCTTGAATATCGGTTGCGGCAGGCGCTGGCGCGGCTCAATTCGCAGGTGCCGGCGGATGCCTTGGAAGAAGCCTTCCGCAAGCTGACACGGTCGGACTCGCCGTCGCTTGTGGCGAACAACCACGCCCTTCATAAGTATCTGGTCGAGGGCGTGCCGGTCGAGTATCAGCGGAAGGACGGCTCGATTGGCGGCGATCTTGTCCACGTGTTCGATTACGACGAGCCAGAAGACAACGAATTCCTGGCAGTCAATCAGTTCACGGTGGTCGAAAATCAGATCGAACGGCGGCCGGATGTGGTGCTGTTCATCAACGGCCTGCCAATAGCGGTGATGGAACTCAAAAATGCCGCCACCGAAAATGCCACTATCTGGTCGGCCTTCAATCAGCTTCAGACCTACAAAATGCAGATTCCGTCGCTGTTCTCATTCAACGAGGCGATGGTGATATCTGACGGCGTGCAGTCCCGGATCGGCACGCTGACGGCCGACCGCGAGTGGTTCATGCCATGGCGGACCATTGAAGGCGAGGATTTAGCCGATACAAAGCTGCCGCAGTTTCAGGTTGTGCTTGAGGGCGTGTTCGAGAAGCGGCGGCTCCTGGACCTGATCCGGCACTTCATTGTGTTCGAGGATGTGGGCGGCGGCGTGTTGGTCAAGAAGATGGCCGGGTATCACCAGTACCACGCGGTGAATGTGGCGGTGCAGGAGACGGTTCGCGCCTGCATGACAGTGGCGGATGTGTCCGGTATTCGTGATGAAGGAACCTACTTTGCACGCGGCCAGCGGGATGCGAAGTGTGGTGACCGCCGCGTCGGTGTGGTGTGGCACACACAGGGATCGGGCAAGAGCCTGACGATGGCGTTCTACGCCGGACGGGTAATCCTGCATCCGGCGATGGAGAACCCGACGCTGGTCGTGATCACCGACCGCAATGACCTGGACGACCAGCTTTACGGAACGTTCGCACGCTGTCACGAATTGCTGCGCCAACAGCCTATGCAGGCTCAAAGCCGGGCGCATCTGCGGGAGCTTTTGACGACCGCTTCCGGCGGAGTCGTTTTCACGACGATTCACAAGTTCTTTCCTTCCGAGGTCGAGGATCAACACCCGCTGCTGTCGGACCGGCGAAACATCGTCGTGATCGCCGACGAAGCGCATCGCAGCCAATATGACTTCATCGACGGCTTCGCCCGGCACATGCGCGAGGCGTTGCCCAATGCTTCGTTCATCGGTTTCACTGGCACGCCCATCGAACTGACCGACAAGAACACCCGCGCGGTCTTCGGCGACTACGTCAGCATCTACGACATCGAGCGGGCCGTGAAGGATGGGGCGACCGTCCCGATCTACTACGAAAGCCGCCTGGCGAAACTGGAACTGAAAGAGACCGAGCGGCCGAGGCTGGACGAGGAGTTCGAGGAGGCCACCGAGGGCGAAGAGGTTGAACACAAGGAGCGGCTCAAGACCAAGTGGGCGCAGCTCGAAGCCCTGGTCGGCACAGAGAAGCGGCTGAAGCTGATCGCCGAGGATTTGGTGAAGCACTTCGAGAGCCGATTAGAGGCGATGGACGGTAAGGCGATGATCGTCTGCATGAGCCGCCGCATCTGCGTCGAACTCTACAAGGCCATTACGGAGATCCGTCCGGACTGGCATCACGAGGAGGACGCTGCAGGAATCCTCAAGATCGTGATGACGGGTTCGGCCTCCGATCCGGTCGATTGGCAGCCCCACATCCGCAACAAGCCTCGCCGCGAGGAACTGGCAAAGCGCTTCAAGGACCCGAAAGACCCGTTCCAGGTGGTAATCGTCCGCGACATGTGGTTGACCGGGTTCGATGCGCCGTGTCTGCACACGATGTACGTGGACAAGCCGATGCAGGGCCACGGGTTGATGCAGGCCATCGCCCGGGTGAACCGCGTGTTCAAGGACAAGCCCGGCGGCCTCGTGGTGGACTATTTGGGCCTGGCCGACCAGCTCAAGAACGCCCTGGCCAACTACACCGAAAGCGGCGGCACGGGCCGGACGGCCATCGACCAGGAAGAGGCCGTGGCGGTCATGCTGGAGCGTTACGAGATCTGTTACGGCATCTTCTATGGCTTCGACTGGTCGCCTTGGAACACCGGCGGGCCGAAGGCGCGGCTGTCGGTGCTTCCCGCGGCGCAGGAGCACGTGCTGGCCCAGGAGGACGGTAAAAACAGGCTGGTGAAGGCGGTTGGCGAGTTGTCGAAGGCATTTGCGCTGGCCGTGCCGCATGAGAAGGCGCTGGAGATTCGGGACGACGTGGCCTTCTTCCAGGCGGTAAGGTCCGTGCTGACCAAGAGCACGGACGACGGCCGCCGCAGCCCGGAGGAAATCGAGCTCGCCATCCGGCAGATCGTCTCGAAGGCGGTATCTTCGGATGAGGTCATCGACATTTTCGCAGCGGCCGGGCTGAAGAACCCGGACATCTCGATCCTGTCCGATGAGTTCCTGGCGGAAGTGCGCGGTATGCCGCAAAGGAACCTGGCGGTCGAAATGCTACGCAAACTGCTGGAAGGCGAGATCAAGGCACGCGGGCGAAAGAACTTGGTGCAGGCTCGGTCGTTTGCGGAGCTTCTTGAGAATGCGATCAAAAAATACCAAAACCGGGCCATCGAAACAGCACAGGTGATCGAAGAATTGATCGCGTTGGCGAAGGACCTGCGCGAGGCGGGCCGGCGAGGCGAGAAACTGGGGATGACGGATGATGAGGTGGCGTTCTACGACGCGCTGGAGGTCAACGATAGCGCCGTGGCCGTCCTTGGTGACGAGACACTGCGGCTGATTGCTCAAGAACTCGTCAAGGCGGTCAGGAAAAGTATCACCATCGACTGGACCGTCCGGGAAAACGTCCGGGCCCAGATGCGGGTGATCATCAAGCGCATTCTTCGAAAATACGGCTATCCGCCGGACAAGCAGGCCCGCGCCACGGAGCTTGTTTTGGAACAGGTAGAAGTCATCTGTAAGGATTGGTCCGAAAAGATATGACAAATAACAAAATAGTCCTTTTTTCAACACTGCGCTAAACGAGATCGCTAAACAACTTGCTCTTTTCCTCGAGAAGGTGTTGCCTTCGCTTTTCGAGGACTGGTGGAAGCAAGCCGTTCTTAATAGCCTGTCGTTCCAGCAACGTCGACGCATGGAACAAAACGGCTTAAACGCATTCGGTGCATTGGATCTCGCCGCGCTGCTTCGCGTGCTTGACCAGAACTGGTATCAGATATCGAACAAGCTGAGTCTGACGTCGGAGGCGCGACCTTGCCCGGCCGCACATGTGTCTCTGACCCCGGTTTTTACCGGATAAAGTTGGTAAACACCTTCTCTTCCTTGGGGGGCGGCATAATCTT
>CAZKHU010000057.1:0-19032 GCA_964552725.1 uncultured Syntrophus sp. | reverse complement strand
AAAACGAAGTTTAATGTTCATAATCTGGTTCTAACTGCTTGAAAAACCATATTATGAACATTAAGCTTCGCTTTCCCGATAGAGACATTCGGGAATGACAAATGGTTTTGCAATTGCCTCTTTCTTTTAAATTTTCGGATGTTTTACCTTGCAAACATTTTCATTATTTTCCGCTTATCGCCTGCGCCTTTTTTGTGATATAGGGCAAGGAAAATAAGGGGAGGACATTTTCATGTTCGAAGTGACTATAAGAAAGTCATTTGCCGCAGCTCATCAATTGCGGGACATTGGCGGAAAGTGCGAGGGGCTGCACGGCCATAATTTTACCGTTGAGGTTTCAGCGGGGGCCCAGAGCTTAAACAAGGACGGCCTGCTACTCGATTTTCGCCTGCTGAAGCGCTGGACAAACGAAATACTTGAAGAACTGGATCATAAATATTTGAATGAACTTCCATTTTTAAAAGATCTCAATCCATCGTCCGAGGTTATTGCCCAATTCATGTTTGAAAGGTTGGCAGAAAAGGCCAAATCCGCCAACGCCCCCATTACCCGTGTCACCGTATGGGAATCGGAGGACGCTCGCGTATCCTACAGCCTATGATAGACATACAGAATCTAAAAGACGAACGAAATGTCAACATACAAAAAGTGGGCGTCAAGGGACTTAAATACCCGATAACCGTCCTGGACAAAACTCGCAAAACCCAGCAGGTCAATGCCACGATAAGCATGTACGTAAGTCTCCTTCATCATTTCAAGGGGACGCACATGAGCCGTTTCGTCGAGGTGCTCAACGAAATCAGGGAACAGGTAAACATTCGGACTTTTCATGACATACTCGAAAAGATACGGGCAAAATTACGTGCCTCATCGGCGCATATCGAAATCGAATTTCCCTATTTCATAGAAAAGACCGCGCCCCGTTCTGGCGCAAAAAGCATGATGGAATATCGCTGCCGGTTTATCGGGACATGCGATCACAAGGGGATGGATTTCATCGTCGGCGTGGACGTTCCCGTGACAACGGTCTGCCCGTGTTCACGGGCGATAAGTCTTTTCGGCGCCCACAACCAGCGCAGCATCGTGACGGTTCTGGTACGTTTCCACAAATTCTTCTGGATAGAAGATCTCATCAAACTGATTGAAACTTCTGCCAGCAGTGAGGTTTACTCCCTCCTCAAAAGGGTTGATGAGAAATGCGTTACCGAGCAGGGCTATAATAATCCACTTTTTGTGGAAGACATCGTCCGCAACGTGGCGGTGCGCCTCAACAAAGATTCCAACTATCAATGGTACAAGGTAGAGGCCGAAAACTTCGAAAGTATTCATAATCACAGCGCTTATGCATGCGTTGAGAAGGAATAGCGATGGGAAAAGGCGGAAAATTCTTCAATCTCTACAAGCACGGCTTTATCAGAACCGCCGTCTGCCTGCCCGAGGTGCGGGTTGCCGACGTCTTTTTCAACACGTCGCAGACAATCGATCTGGCCCGAAAAGCGGCGGAACAGAAGTGTATCCTCGCTCTTTTTCCGGAACTGGGACTTTCCGCCTACTCAAACGACGACCTGTTTCAGCAGGAAGCGCTTCTCGACGGCGTCCTTACGGCAATACAAAAAGTCGCCCGCGAGACCAAAGATCTCGATATCCTCATTGCGATCGGCGCCCCCCTGCGGGTGGACTTCCGACTCTTCAACGCCGGCGTTTTAATGTACCGGGGCAAGATCCAGGGCGTGGCGTTGAAGTCATATCTCCCCAATTACAGGGAATTCTACGAAGTCAGGCAGTTTTGCCCTGCCGAAGAAGCCATTTCAAAAACGATCGCGTTATGCGGGCAGGAAGATATACCCTGCGGCGCCGACCTTATTTTTACGGTTTCCAACATTCCCCATTTCCGCATTTTTCTGGAAATGTGCGAAGATCTCTGGGTTCCCATTCCGCCGTCATCGTTTGCCGCCCTGGCGGGCGCAACCGTTATCGGCAACCTCTCCGCCTCAAACGCCACCATAGGCAAGGCGGAATACCGCCGCAGCCTCGCAGCCAACCAGTCTGCCCGCTGCATCGCCGCCTATCTTTACGCGGCGGCGGGTCCGGGAGAATCGACAACCGATCTTGCCTGGGATGGACACGCCATGATCTTTGAGAACGGCAACATCCTCGCCCAATCGGAGCGCTTCGCGGATTATCCCCAAATAATAACGGCCGACATCGATCTCGACCGGTTTGCCCAGGATCGCATGCGGCAGACTACCTTCAGCAAAAATGCCTTCACCCACAAGGAAAAACTTGCCCAGTTCCGAACTGTCAGGATTGAAACAGGCCCGAGAGAGGAGCCTCTGCTGCTGCAACGCCAATACGCCCGGTTTCCCTATATCCCCGCTGACCCCGCAAAGCGCGATGAACGCTGCTGCGAGGCTTACAGCATTCAGGTTCAGGGACTTTCGCAGCGGCTAAAATCCTCCGGCATCGAAAAAGTGGCAATCGGGGTATCCGGAGGGCTGGACTCGACGCACGCACTGCTCGTCGCCGCCCGGACGATGGACACATTGAAGCTGCCCCGGGCAAATGTTCTGGCCTACACAATGCCGGGATTCGCGACGTCCGACAAAACCCACAAAAATGCCCTTCGTCTCATGAAATCGCTCGGTGTGGAAGTCAACGAAATCGACATCCGCCCGAGCTGCATGCAGATGCTCAGGGATATCGGCCACCCGTTTGCAGAGGGGAAGGCAGTCTACGACGTCACCTTCGAAAACATCCAGGCCGGAGAAAGAACATCGCATCTCTTCCGGATCGCCAATAATAGAAATGCACTGGTAGCTGGCACCGGCGATCTGAGCGAACTGGCGCTCGGCTGGTGTACCTACGGCGTCGGCGATCATATTTCCCACTACAATGTCAACTCCAGCGTTCCCAAAACACTGATTCAGCATCTCATCCGCTGGGTGGCGAAATCATCCCAGCACTCACCAGAGACGGCAGCAATCCTGCTCGACATCCTGGAGACGGAAATCAGCCCAGAGTTGATCCCGGGCGGAAAAAACGCGCAGCCCTTCCAGAAAACAGAGGAGATCGTCGGCCCTTACGAACTTCAGGATTTCAATACCTTCTACACAACCAGATTCGGATATCTGCCGACAAAGACAGCCTTTATGGCCTATTGCGCCTGGCGCGACAAGACAAAGGGAGAATGGCCCGATGTGCCCGTGGAGAAGAGGTGCCAGTACACAATCGGCGAGATCCGCCACTGGCTGGATGTTTTTCTCTACCGTTTTTTCCAGACCAGTCAGTTCAAGCGCTCCTGCATTCCCAACGGCCCCAAGGTCGGCTCCGGCGGCTCGCTGTCGCCCCGAGGGGACTACCGCGCCCCCAGCGACTCCCAGGCCGCCGTCTGGCTGGAAAACGCAAAAAATATTCCGGAGAGTGATGAAGAATGAAAAACAGGCCTCAATACGACGATTTTAACGCAACCGAGCTGTTCTGCCCGAAATGCCGAAGGGCTGTCCCGGTGCGAAAGCGTCTTTTGCTGATACTGCCCGAAGGCGACAAATACGACTACTACTGCCCCTATTGTGGAACCTCCGTCGGGGAAAAGCTCGTGACGCAACGCGATAAACCGTTCTCCCTGTTGAGGTAGGCCATTTTAGCCAGATTTCGAATGAGTGCGTTCAATCTCAGACTGATATTTTGGGTTCATCCGGTTCTTGCATGCTTCCTGCTATACGTAACAAAACGTCTCCCTTGAGGAAATACAAGTAGCCATTTTTTTCATCAAGGTATATTGATGAGTTGCGATTGAAATGTGGCATTGGGGGAGGATGATTGGGGGCATTTGTAACTTCCTGAAAGAAACAATAGACATATCAATATGATTGATGTAGATTACGTTCCGTAATAGACAAGTGAAGGTATGTAATAAATAAGAAAAGCGCTTAACTAGTGAACCAATAATGGGATGTGGAGAGAGCGTAAATGGCTGATCCTCTGCGCAAGCTGACAATGCAAGGATTTAAATCCATCAAGACTTTGGAGGACTTTGCTCTCTCAGACCTAAATGTCTTCATTGGCGGCAACGGTGCGGGCAAGAGCAATCTGATTGATTTCTTTCGTATGTTGCGTGAGATCATCGACGGCAAGCTCAACGAATACATTCGTGATGGTGGTGGTATCAGCGATTTCCTTTTCAATGGTCGAAAAGTGACGTCGGAAATGAAGTTCACAATGTATTTTGGCTCGCGCGGTTATCGCTTTATAATTAAGCCTGGCCCATCTGAAACCTGTTCACTTACACGTGAAGCTCGTTATTACCCCGGATACTATGGCGGCCGCTGGCGGGAGCTTGGTGACAGTTCGGATGGCAGTTCTTTGCTAGTCAAAGAAGCAAAAAGTGATTCGAAAGACAGCGAATACAGCATGGCAGTATATAGGGCAATTTCTTCGTGGCAGATTTATCACTTCCATGACACCAGCGCCTCCGCACCAATGAGGCATTATGAAATAATCCAAGATAATAAGGTGTTGAGATTCAATGCCTCTAACATTGCTCCCTATTTGCTGCAACTCAGGACTAAGCATCCGGCCGTTTACACGGAAGTGCTGAATTCAGTACGGCTGGTGATGCCATTTTTCGACGATTTTCTGCTGGAGGTGACGGAATTTGGTGAAAAACGGAAAGTCAATCTTTCTTGGCAGCAAAAGGGTTCGGATTATCCAATGCAGCCTTATCACTTTTCCGATGGTTCACTACGGTTTATTTGTCTCGCAACAGCGTTGCTTCAGCCAAACCCTCCTGCAACGATCATCATTGACGAGCCCGAACTTGGTTTGCATCCAGCGGCAATTTCCATTCTTGCGGAACTGATTCAAAACGCTTCCAAACGAGCACAAGTAATTGTGGCCACGCAGTCCCCGGCTCTAATAGATAATTTCAGGGTTGAGGATATAGTTGTAGTTAATCGAAAAGACGGCGCGTCAACCTTTGAAAGGCTCGAGGAAAAAGACTTTAATGTTTGGATAGAGACCTATTCCGTTGGCGAACTCTGGAGCAAGAACGTGATTTCCGGAGGGCCTGTCTATGAGTAGTCATTACACTGAAATCGTGGCGCTTGTGGAGGGAACAACTGAAAAAATCTTCATTTCGGATATATTGGTTCCCTATCTGGCCGAGAGAGGTGTTCTTATGACACCAGTCATTATTTCCAAGCCAGGGCAGAAAGGCGGGGATGTCAAATTCGCAAGAGTGAAGAATGATATTGGACTTCATCTGAAACAGAGACCGGACACTTATCTAACTCTCTTTCCGCACAGCACCTTCCAAGAGGTTAGAAGACCTTTCGGATCGATTCAAAAAGACATCGACCGGCATCACGATTGCCAAGGCAATTGGCTTGACCAAAATTAGTGAGCGTTGCCCTATCTTCACTAGTTGGCTCAAATCTGTCGAAGACCTGGGAAGAAAGTAACCCATACAAACAAATCCGCCCGACTGGGCAAGGGTGCACGATGTGAGTGACTATCGTGCCGAGCATTTCATTCCATAATCTTTATCTCCAGAGGCAATTGCAAAACCATTTGTCATTCCCGAATGTCTCTATCGGGAAAGCGAAGCTTAATGTTCATAATATGGTTTTTCAAGCAGTTAGAACCAGATTCCCGCTCAGAATCGTTGCGGGAATGACAAGAATGGGGAGTTTTGCAATTACCTCTCCAAATTAATCATGAGCGTGTGGCTTTGTAGAAAGAAATAAAAGTACGGATCAACCGGATGAACCATATTTTGTCTCGGGGAACCCATTGAAAGACCTTCGGGGCAGCTCCTGCCCGGCACTTCGCCTTATGCACGCTGGTGAAGGTACCGGAAAATAGAGGGAAGTGATTCTCTTGTGACATTCCGCAGGGAGTGTCACAAGAGAATACAACGTAAATCAATCTTCCTTCAATTCCGGAATGTTTGCATAGAAATCCAGCGACTCCGGATTTTTCAGGGCGTCCTTGTTGGTAACCGCCATTCCGTCGATCATCTTCTTTACCGAAAGCTCGACCTTTTTCATGTTTAACGTGTAGGGGATGTCCGGAACCGCGATTATCTTCGCCGGCACATGACGAGGCGAGGCGCTCTCGCGGATCAGCTTTCTGAGCTTGTTTCTGAGTTCGTCGGTAAGTTCGACGCCCGGCGCCATCATCACAAAAAGGATAACACGGACATCATTTTTCCAGTTCTGCCCGACAACGATGCTGTCGGCGATGCCCTCGACGTTCTCCACCTGACGGTAGATCTCCGCCGTGCCGATTCTGACGCCGCCGGGATTAAGCGTGGCATCCGATCGGCCGTAAATTATCACCCCGCCCCTTTCATTGATCAGGACATAATCGCCGTGTCTCCAGATATTGGGATATACGTCAAAATAGGCGGCGTGGTATTTCTTTCCTTCCGGGTCTTCCCAGAAATAGATCGGCATGGAAGGGGCCGGGGCCGCGCAAACCAGCTCTCCCTGCTGGTTGACAACCGGCTTGCCATTTTCATCAAAAGCTTCCACCTTCATCCCCAGGCCGCGGCACTGCAGTTCTCCTGAATACACCGGCCCGGTCGGATTGCCCAGGGCAAAACAGCCATTTATATCCGATCCGCCGGAGATGGACGAAAGCTGTATATCTCCTTTGATCTCGCGGTAGATAAATTCGAATCCTTCTTCGGAAAGGGGGGAACCTGTCGAAAGGATCGTCTTGAGGGCCGACAGATCGTATTCTTTCCCCGGCAGCACCTTCTCGTTTATCAAAGCCGAGATATACCCGGCGCTCGTTCCGAAGACCGTGATTTTCTCCTCCTCGGCCATTTTCCAGAGGGCGCCCGCATTCGGATGGAACGGATTTCCGTCGTAAAGGACAATTTTCGGACCGACGGCCAGGGCGCTGACAAGCCAGTTCCACATCATCCAGCCGCAGGTCGTGAAGTAGAATATCGTATCATCTCTGGTAACGTTTGTATGGAGAACCATCTCCTTCATCTGGTTGATCAATATTCCGCCGGCGCTCTGCACCATGCATTTGGGAAGGCCGGTCGTCCCGGAGGTGTACATGATGTAAACTGGATGATCAAAGGGAAGCTGTGCAAAATCTATTTTCAAACCGTCTTCGGAGGACCGAAAATCCTTATAAAGAACGGCGTTCTGCAGGGCGCTGATATCCGGTTCCTTTTCCGTGTAAGGGACAATGACAACCTTTTCGATTGTCGGCAGTGCCTTGATAATCTCAGTAACACGGGAAAGAGAATCAAGGCTTTTCCCCTTAAAAAAATAACCGTTCGCCGCGAAAAGCACCTTGGGCTTAATCTGCCCGAAACGATCCAGAACCCCCTTTATTCCGAAATCGGGCGAGGAGGAAGACCATACCGCCCCGATGCTTGTCGCCGCGAGCATGGCGGCAACGGTTTCAATCATGTTCGGCATAAAGCCGGCGACACGGTCGCCAGGACCGACGCCGCAGCTTTTGAGGCTTTTGGCCAGTCTTGCCACCTCGGCATAAAGCTCGGCGTATGTCATTTTAACCGGTTGATGATCTTCCCCTCTGAAGACCAGCGCCACACGATCGTCACGATAACGCAGGAGGTTCTCGGCAAAATTGAGACGAGCGCCGGGAAACCAGTTTGCCCCGGGCATCTTTTTGTCATCTTCGATCACCTTGTCATACTTCCGGGATGCCTTGATGCCGAGAAAATCCCAGGCAGCCCCCCAGAAATCGGCAATATTGTTGACAGACCATTCATGAAGGCTGCTGTAATCCTTGAAATCTTTTCCATACCGCTCTTTTACGAACGCCATAAAGCGGTACATATTCGAACTCTTGATTCTTTCCTCGGACGGCTGCCACAAAAGCTTACCCATGTTCCCCCTCCTTCTTCAAGTTAGATTATGATGATTCTATCTATTTTTTATTCTTCCCCCATGCATTTTTCAGTTTTTCGGCAAGAGTCCCCATGCCTCCTTGCGCGCCGGGGTCTGCATAGAAAACGGCGTGTTCCCGAGGCGCGGCCGTTCCTTCGAGGTAATCGCCCAAAAGTTCCCGGCTGTGGACATCCTCATGGCAATAGGCGCAGAGATTCTCCCAGTTGCTGCCATCCGGGGGATTGTTTTGATGATTGCCATCCTTGTGATGAACAGTGAGGAGGTGGCGATTGACGGCGTCAAACTCCCTGCCGCAGCGGGCACAGATCAGGCCATGCATGGCAAGGGATCTCTCCCGGTAATCCTCCTCGCCGGATGATTGCGCTGCCTTTATCTGTCTGACGACATCTTCAGCAGAACGGGAGGAAGGCGAAGTATCCTGAACCTTTTTTACAAGGATACGTCCACCCCTTTTCCCGTATGTTACCCCGGCCATAATTCTCTCAGTTATTTTTCGAATAATTTAGATGGAATGTTTTGTTTTCTCGTACGGCGATCCGGGTTTCAGGTAATCGAGAAAAACACGGATACCCTTTATAACCGCCCCATATGAACGAAACACATTCATAAGCGGAATGCTGAACTGCTCCCGAAAAAACAGCTCTTTTCCCAGGTAAAACTTCATGACGCCATTAATCCTGTCAACGGTCAAAGCAAGTTCGTCAACCTGTCGTCCGACGGTCTTGGAAATACCGTTCATATTTGTCGTTATTTCTTCCAGATTGGTCATTATAACAGGAAGTCGCTGGTTGATGCTGCCGAGCGTCTCCGACGCCCTGGTCGCCGTTTTTCTTATTTGAATCAGCAAAGGAACCAGATAGCCGACAATGACAAGCAGCGCCACGCAGATAATCAGCAGAATAATCTCTATTTTATTCATGATCGTTTCCTCACCGGCGTTGCAATTATCCTATGCCTTTTTCTGCTCCTCCTGAAATGCTTCCACCCCCGCGGCGATAGCATTCTTCAGGCGGCTCCTGCCATCCTGCAGCTTGTCTTTTCCCTGCTCTTTCAACTCTTCGACCTTCCCGCCCACCTCATCGACCTTCTTTTGGGTCTGCTCTTCCAGCTTTTTCAGTTTCGTTATCGCTGCCTCGTAGGCATTGCGGCTATTCTCCAGGGCATTTTCATATTCTTCCTTTGCCCGCGAAAAAAGCTCATCCGTTTTTCTGCCAATTTCTTCACGAGTTTCCCTGCCGCTTTTCGGCGCATAAAGAATGCCGACAAGGGCGCCCAAAAAACCGCCTACAACCATCCCCGCAATAAAATCGCCACGTTCGCTCATCGCTGCACCTCCATTGTAATTTTTAGCCACAATTTCTTGTTACTTATATAATACATTTATAGGGATAGTCAAAAAATAAGATAAAAAAAGGCTGGAATAAAATTCCAGCCTTTTTTACGGTTGAAAAAGTACTACTTTGTAGCCGGAGCTGCCGGGGCTGCTTCGGGTGTAGCAGGGGCTGCCGGGGCTGCTTCGGGTGTAGCAGGAGCTGCCGGGGCTGCGGTCTCCGCAGCAGGTGCAGGCGCAGGCTCTTCTTTCTTGCTGCAGCCAACAACCGCGAACGAAATCGTCGCCAGAAATAAAATAGAAATAATCATTGCGAATATCTTCTTCATTAAACGCCACCTCCTTTCGTAGATTTCAATACTTTACAATCACACGCATCATTGATTGCAAACAGGGGGTATTCTACTATTTATTTTCAGCTTGTCAAGAAAATTTTATAAATATATAAAGGCACCCGCAAAGAAATAAGGAGAACCAATCATGATTCTGGGCATTGACGTGGGCGGAACGCACACCGATGCAGTTCTGATCGATGGCGGCAAAGTTATTAAAAAGACAAAAGTTACCACAAATCATGATCGTCTGCTCACTTCGCTTCTCGCTGCAACCAACGAAACCGTCGACAAAGCGATAATTCCGCTCCTGGAAAGAATTGTTTTAAGCACAACCATTTCCACAAACGCGATTGTCCAAAAAAAGATTGACCGGGTAGGGCTCTTGCTCGCGAGCGGCCCCGGCCTCTCCCCTGAATCTCTTAATGCATATCCGGACATGCGCTTCCTGGCCGGTTCCATTAACCACCGCGGCCGGGAAATGGAGGCCCTCAACCGTGAAGAGGCAGACCGGGCAGTGGCTGATTTTGTTTCCAAAGGAATTAAAAATATCGGAATCGTTGGAAAATATTCAACGCGTAATCCCCAACACGAGTTTGAACTGCGAAGGATTGTCGGAGACAAGGCAAACCATGTTACCCTTGGACACAGAATGTCCGGACATCTCAATTTCCCCCGCCGGATCGCCACAACCTTTCTCAATGAAGCTATCTGCAATCTTTATCAGAGGTTTGCCGGCAGCGTCGCCGACTTCGCGCTGAAACAAGGGATGAATATTCCAATTTACATCCTGAAAGCGGATGGCGGCGCCATCGAACTTTCCCGCTCCGTCGAATTTCCGGTACAAACGATTCTTTCCGGACCAGCGGCAAGCATCATGGGAATTATGGCTATTGCAAACAGCAAGGCTGATGCCATCGCCCTCGATATAGGAGGCACAACAACAGATATTGCCATATTTGCCGAGGGAGTTCCGCTCCTTGAACCGTTCGGGGTTACCATCGAAGGCAGAAAAACCCTGATCCGGGGTTTGCGCACCCGTTCAATCGGCATAGGGGGAGACAGCGTGGTACGCCTTGAAAAGGGAAATATTTTAATCGGCCCCAACCGCGAAGGAGCTGCGGCCGCCCTGGGAGGAGAATTTCCTACTCCCACCGACGCAATGATTGTTCTCGGACTTGCCACAACAGGCGACCGGCAGAAGGCGATAAATTCCCTTGTTCCAATAGCAGAATTTCTCCATTGCAGCATCCCGGAGACAGCACAGATGATTTTTACGGAAACCTGCCGCCGGATTGCATCAGCCGCATTCCAATTCCTTAATGAAATAAACAACAAACCGGCATATACCATTCATGCCTTGCTGACGGACAGAAAAATTGCGCCTCACAGCCTCTATGTTGTTGGCGGCCCGGCCGAGCAGATGGCCCCGGAAATCGAACGATTGCTGGAAACAGAGTTTGATGTTTGCAATTGCAAGACCCACATCCCCGTCAATTACGAAATTGCCAATGCCATCGGGGCCGCCCTTGCCCGGACGACGGCGGAGCTGACCATCCTTGCAGATACGGAAAGAGGCATCTTGACGATAGCGGAAGATGGGTCGCAAGTCTCTATTCCCTCAAATTTCACACTTGCGGACACAATCCAGGTCTGCTGTGAAAGACTGCGGGAAAAGATTCGCCATACAGACGATTTTGTCCGTGAACCTGAAATCGAGGTAATAGAATCTCAGGAGTTCAACATCGTTGACGACTTCTGTACGGCAGGTAAAAACATCCGTGTAAAGACACAGGTTAAACCGGGAAGCATCGGTGAATGTAAATAGTTGATAGTTATTAGTTAATAGTTATGAGTTAGGGGGAAAGGAAAAATTGTGGCAACGAAAAAACTGAAAAAAACAGGCCTGATATTCTTTCCCGCCTTTGACTGGGCCATCTCTCCGACTCATCCGGAGCGGGAAGAGCGCCTTCTCTATACGCAGGATCAGGTTTTTGAAGAAGGCCTCCTCGATTTTGACAATATTTACGAATACAAACCGCAAATAGCGACAGCAGAAGACATCAATCGCGCCCATATCTGCGTGCCGGATGCCCTGAGCGTCGTTACCGAATCACACCTCATCTCGGCTGGAGGCGCCATAACCGCCGCCCGGAAGGTGCTTGCCGGCGAGGTTGACAACGCCTTCGCCCTCGTCCGGCCGCCCGGTCACCACGCCATGCTCGTTGTCCATGGCGCGCGGGGTTTCTGCAATGTGAACATCGAAGCGATCATGATCGAATACATCCGCAGTCATTATGGCCACAAAAGAATCGCCGTTGTCGATACCGACTGTCATCATGGGGACGGCACCCAGGATATCTACTGGAACGACCCGGATACCCTGTGCATCTCGCTGCACCAGGACGGAAGGACCCTTTATCCGGGGACCGGCTTCATCAATGACTTCGGCGGGCCGAACGCCCTCGGGACAACAATCAATGTGCCGCTCCCCCCGGAAACATCCGATGAGGGGTATCTGACCGTTATCGATCGGCTTGTCCTGCCGATTCTCGACGAATTCAAACCCGACATCGTCATCAACTCGGCCGGGCAGGACAACCACTACTCCGATCCGCTGACCAACATGCGCGTCTCCGCGCAGGGATATGCGACCCTGAACGCCCGGCTCGCCCCCGATATCGCCGTTCTGGAGGGAGGCTATTCGATCGAAAGAGCCCTCCCCTACACCAACGCCGGGATAATTCTGGCCATGGCCGGGCTCGATTACAGCCATGTCCGGGAACCGGATTACAACCCCGACCTGCTCCGTCAGGACGCCTCTGTCACCAGAACAATTGCCGAAGAGATTGATCAAGTTTTGCGGCTTTGGGACTGCAGGCGCAATATGAAAAAAAAACTCGTTGGCGACGCGCGCTGCATGAGACGGAATAAAAATATTTACTACGACACGGACGGGATCAGGGAGCAGCAAACGGAAACAGTGCGCATCTGCGATGACTGCGGCGGCCTTGTCACGATAGAATCTTTTGCCAGTACCGGCAACAACATCTTTGCCGTTATCCTTCCCTCCCGCTGCTGTCCGGAATGCCGGGCCGAAGGAGAGGAATCTTACGGGCGCTCCAAGCGGGGCAAGTACAACCATATCTATTTTCAGGACCGGACAACGGGGATATTCCTGTCAAAATGAGCAACAACCACAATACTACTATATGAGGAGACCAACATGACGGAAAATATTGATGAAAAAACGAAAGCAACGGCAAAGCGGCTATTTGAAGGCGGCATAAAGATGGACCCTTCATATCTTATCTGGAAGGCGTTCGACAAGGAACTGGCCAAGGATTTTTCCCGCTTTATAACCGGCAATCTTTACTCGCGCACAGTCTTGACCCCGCAGGAAAGGCAGATGGCTGCCTGCGCCATTCTTGCGGCTATCGGCGCCGGCGAAGAGTTGAAGCTGCACGTTA
Organism: uncultured Syntrophus sp.; assembly: GCA_964552725.1. GTDB lineage: Bacteria > Desulfobacterota > Syntrophia > Syntrophales > UBA5619 > DYTH01. The sequence goes on along the minus strand of CAZKHU010000057.1, from coordinate 6,002 downwards.
ACGCCGCGCTCAATGTCGGGTGCGACCCCAAAAAGCTGACGGAGATATTCTTCCAGGTGGCCACCTATGCGGGCATGCCCGCCGTCAACGAAGCCCTGACTATTTTTCGGGATGTGCTTGTTGAACGCAAAGAGTGGCCGCTGTAACCAGGCCTATGGTCAACATAATCCTGCACGATCAAGACCTTGGGCAATGGCTTCATTTTTCCAGTCCCCATAAGGTTCTCAAAGCGGAGACCATTTCCGATGTGCTTCCGCTCTTGGCGGAAGTGGAAAGTTTTGTGGATCGTAAAGGATTCTTTGCCGCGGGTTGGATAGTTTATGAAGCCTCTGCGGCATTTGACTCAGCGTTGCACACCCAGCCAGCGACAGCTTTTCCGCTGGCCTGTTTCGGGATTTTCAAACATCCGCCAATCATCCGAAAAATCCCAGCAGCAGGCTCAGCTTATCCTCTCGAAGGATGGCGCCCCTCTGTCAGCCAGGAGCAATACGCCCAGGCAATCGCCCGGATAAGGGAGCATATCGCGGCCGGCGACACCTATCAGGTGAATTACACCCTTCGTTTATGGAGCAAATTTCACGAAGACCCGTGGAATTTTTTTCTCAATGCCTGCGGAGACGCCCGCTATGGAGCCTTTATAGAGGCCCCTCCTTATTATATATGCTCCGCCTCCCCCGAACTGTTTTTTTCGCTGAAAGGGAAACGCATCTTTTCCAAACCGATGAAGGGAACCGCGCCCCGGGGGAGAACAACCGCTGAAGATAGCGAAAATTCATTATTTCTGCACAATTCAGAAAAAAACAGGGCGGAAAACGTGATGATCGTTGACATGATTCGCAACGATATCGGGAAAATAGCGGAGTTCGGCTCGGTAGATGTTCCCCGTCTTTATGAAATTGAAAAATACCCGACGGTTCTGCAGATGACCTCAACCGTGGAAGCCGTCACAGCCGCCTCTCTATCCAAAATAATGAAGGCGCTTTTCCCGTGCGCCTCGATCACCGGCGCCCCCAAAGCCAAAACAATGGAGATCATCGCCGCGCTGGAAACAGCGCCGCGCAATATTTACACAGGAACAATAGGTTACTATGGACCGGGACGTCGCGCGCTTTTCAATGTGGCAATCCGGACAACCCTTATCGATACCGCCACGGGACGGGCGGAGTACGGAGTCGGCGGCGGCATCGTCTGGGATTCGACGACAGACGATGAGTACGAGGAGTGCCTGACCAAGGCCGGAATCATCCTCGCCCCCCTTTCCCCTGCCCCTTTTTCCCTTCTGGAAACACTGCTCTGGACGCCGGATGGGGGATTCTTTCTGCAGTCGCGGCATCTTGAGCGCCTGCAAGATGCCGCCGATTACTTCGATTACCCGTTTGAGGAAAACCGTATCCTCGAAAATCTGTCAGCGGCGGTTTCCGTCCTTTCAGCGTCTCCTCACCGCATCCGCCTTATGCTTGCCCGAAACGGGGAAATTGAGTGCCAGGCCGCGCCTCTTGAAGAACCGGCGAACACCCCTTTGCAGGTAAGACTCGCGAACGAAGCAGTCTCTTCCGGCAATCCATTTCTTTTTCACAAAACGACCAGACGAGAGGTTTACGAACGGGCGAAGGCCGCCATTCCCGATGCGGATGACGTCATTCTTTACAATGAAAAGGGCGAGATCACCGAATCGTGCATTGCCAATGTAGTAATTTTGCAGGAAGGAAGGCTTGTCACCCCGCCTTTGAACTGCGGACTCTTAAACGGCGTCTATCGGGCGCAACTGCTGGCGGATGGAAAGATAACGGAAGGGATAATATCCATAGCCGCCCTGAAAGACGCAAAACAGATATTTCTTGTAAATTCCGTACGGAAATGGCGGAAGGCCATCTTGCTTTCATAATTCACAATGGTTCAAATTTGAATAGGGGTACCATGACACAAACGCAGACGCTGACCACCAGGCCCATCCCGACGCTGATCGCCGAGCTCGCCGTTCCTGCGAGCGTCGGCTTTTTCTTCAACACGCTGTTCAACGCCGTCGATACCTGGTGGGGCGGACAGATCTCGACGGAAGCCCTGGCGGCGCTTTCATTGTCGTTTCCCGTTTTCTTCATAATTATCGCCGTGGGAAGCGGCCTGGCGGGCGGCACGACAGCCCTGATCGGCGCTGCGCTCGGGAAGGGAAACCGCGAAGTGGCGGAGACCTTTTCCGCACAGGGGGTATCCTTCGGCATCGTTGTCTCGATCGTTATCACCGCATTAGGCTTAGCCGGTTCACGGACACTTTTCGTCTTTCTCGGCGCCTCGGGGGAGTATCTCCGCATCTGCCTTCTCTATATGAACGTCATTTTCGCCGGCAGCCTCTTTTTCATCATCAACCACATGCTCAGCGCAACCCTGAACGCCCTCGGAGACACAAAATCCTTTCGGAACTTCCTGATCGCCGGATGCTTTGTCAACGCACTGTTAGACCCCTGGTTCATCCACGGGGGACTCGGCGTGCCGCCGATGGGCTTCGCCGGAATCGCACTGGCAACCATCCTGATTCAGGCGATGGGCGGTGTTTACCTCTGTTCAAAGGTTCGGCGCACGAGCCTCGGAAAAGCCTGTCGTCCGGCGAGCCTCCGCCCGCGCTTGGCCGCCTTCCGGGAGATAGCCCGTCAGGGCATCCCCGCCTCGGCTAATCTGTTCACGATCGGACTGGGAATCTTCGTGATCACCTATTACGCAAGCGGCTTCGGGAAGGAGGCCGTCGCCGCCTATGGCGCCGCGATCAGGATCGAACAAATCGTTTTGCTCCCGACCATCGGACTCAGCACGGCCACACTTGCAATTGTCGCCCAAAACAGCGGCGCAGGACTTCTTTCCCGGATAAACGAGACAGTCCGGACGGCCCTCCGCTTCGGCGGCATCATCATGCTTGGCGGAACCGCCGTGCTCTTCCTGCTGGCCGGGCCGCTGATGACCCTCTTTACCGCCGATCCCGCCGTCATCGCCGCCGGCCGCGCCTACCTGCATATTTCAGCATTTCTTCTGTATGCATACGTGATATTGTCGGTCAACGTGGCGGCGCTGCAGGGAATCCGGAAACCGATGTTTTCCCTCTGGATCGGTCTCTGGCGGCAGATCATCGCCCCGGCAACGCTCTTCTGGATTCTGACGCGCCTGCTGGGATTGGGGATTACAAGCATCTGGTGGGGAATCTTCGCCATCAACTGGTCCGCGGCAATGGCGGCCTGGCTCTACGCCCGACTGCAAATAAAAAGGGTTGACAGCGAATAGCCTGAGAAACATCCCGTTCAACGCGACGACGGCGGACAGAATCATCGCGCTGCTGATCGCCCAGCCGACGGTCACAAGCAGGTTCGGCCCCATATACTTGATGAAGCGCGAAACCGGCGGCCGCCGGTGACCGTCTTTGTTCCACCTCCCGAGAATATTCTTCAGCATGGATATTCTTCCGGCAACTCCTTCATTAACTGTCAGGGATTCGGCAACCTGAAAACAGCCCCGGTGTTGTGTTTGAGTATAGTTTCGCCTTCTCTGCCCGTCAAGGCAAAAGACCGGATTTGCCCCTAAACTCGCCTCTAAACTCATTGACAAATTGCACATTAAGTGATTGAGTGACCCCGCTTTTCGGTTGGTTTGTTTCATCGTAAAAACAGCAACGGTTCCTTTCGCAATCCTCCACAGAATCAAGGGTCAGGGGAAAGACCGTTATGATGGTTGACCAGCCGTGGCGATCCAGAGGAATCGAATGACCAGCAAAGAAGCCACAGCCCGTATAAAGATCAACAAACTGCTCGAAGCGGCAGGCTGGCGTTTCTTTCCGGAAGGGAGCGCACCTGCCAACATCCGCCTTGAGCCCAGCGTGACGATCAAGTCATCCGATCTGGAAACGCTTGGCGAGAATTTCGAGAAGACGGGCAAGGGCTTCATCGACTTCCTGCTGTTAGACGCCAAAGGCTTCCCGCTCATCATCCTTGAGGCAAAATCGGAGGAAAAGAACCCGCTCGTCGGCAAGGAGCAGGCCCGCAAGTACGCCAAGTCCCAGAACTGCCGGTTCGTCATCCTCTCCAACGGCAACCTGCACTACTTCTGGGACCTGGAGCGCGGCAATCCCTATCTCATTACGTCCTTCCCTACGCCGAACTCGGTGATCGGCTACCAACAGGTCACGCCCAACCCGCAGCGCCTTATCGGGGACCAGGTCGGCGACGACTACATCGTGCTGACCCAGCGCCCGAACTACCAATCCGCAGCGGCGTGGAAAAGCGAGGCCGAGCGCCCCGGCTACATCCAGGCCAACAAACTGCGTTTCCTGCGGCCCTATCAGTTGCAGGCCATCCACACGCTGCAACGGGCCGTGAAAGAGGGCAAAGACCGCTTCCTCTTCGAGATGGCCACCGGCACCGGCAAGACGCTCACTGCCGCCGCCGTCATCAAACTCTTCCTCCGTTCCGGCAATGCCCGGCGCGTGCTGTTTCTGGTGGATCGCCTCGAACTGGAGGATCAGGCCAGGAAGGCCTTCAAGGCATTGCTGGCCGCCGACTTTCAGACGGTCATCTACAAGGAGAACCGCGACGACTGGAGGCGCGCGGAGATCGTGGTCACCACAGTTCAGTCGCTGCTCTTCAACAACAAGTACCAGCGGCTCTTCTCGCCGACCGATTTCGACCTGGTCATCTCCGACGAAGCACACCGCTCCATCGGCGGCAACGCCCGCGCCGTGTTCGATTACTTTATCGGCTACAAGCTCGGGCTCACCGCCACACCCCGGGACTACCTCAGGCGGTTTGACAAAACCAACCCTTCCACCCGTGACCCGCGCGAAGCCGAACGCCGGCTGCTCCTGGACACCTACCGCACCTTCGGCTGCGAAAACAGCCAGCCCACCTACCGCTACTCGCTGCTCGACGGCGTAAAGGAGGGCTACCTGATCAACCCCACAGTTTTGGATGCCCGCACCGAGATCACCACCGAGTTGCTTTCCGAAAAGGGTTTCATCGTCTCCTTCACCGACGATACCGGCGAAGATCAACAGGAAGCCTTCAGGCAACAGGCGTTCGAGAAGCGCTTCGTTGCCGAGGCCACCAATGAGCTTTTCTGCAAGACCTTCCTGGAAAACGCCCTGCGCGATCCCGTCAGCGGGGAGATCGGCAAGTCCGTCATCTTCGCGGTCAGCCAGAACCACGCCGCCAAGCTGGCGCAGATCATGAATCAGATGGCCGACCGCATGTTCTTCGAGAGGTTCGAGGACACCGTACGCGAGAACGAGACCATCGCGAAAGCCGTCGAGTCAGGTCAATGGGATCGCGTCATCGACTATGTGAACCGCGAAGTCTTCGACAAGCCCGAGGAGTACTACAACCTCGATAAGCTTCGCAAAGCCGCGGCCGTGGACCGCCGCCTCACCCTGCGGGAGATCCTGGAGAAGATCTTCGGCCTCATCCCACGCTTCAAGTCCAAGGACGAACTGCTGGAAGAGGAGTTTGCCAAGTTCGTCGCCGACGCAAAGCCCGAAGAAGCCGCGGCCATTCCGGCCATCAAAACCTTCTTCAAAGCTTACGTCATCAGCGATCAGGTGCGCCACATCATCGAGAACAGGCATTTCACCGATCTGGCTACCAATCCGGTCTTCTCCACCCGCGACTTCCGCGCCGTACCGGCGAAGTACCGCACGCTCATTCCTGAATACGTCAAGGACTACGTCTCCTTGAACCAGTTCGTCGCCTGAGGGAGGACATGGAAGAGCGCCCAAAACCTCAATTTTAATTATGGCGAATTCGCCACAATTAAAAGTTTAAACCCGTCGAATTCGACCAGTTTAAAAAAAGGCGTGAAGAAAGAGAACATGGATAAAGGAGTCAAATGTTAGACACCGATACCAAACGCCGCATCGACACCGCCCGCGATATCCTGGTCGGCAAGGTGCCCGATCCCAAAAGCCAGGTTGAGCAGATCACCATTGCCCTGATCTACAAATTCATGGACGACATGGACGCCGAGAGCGAGGA
>CAZKHU010000056.1:0-19088 GCA_964552725.1 uncultured Syntrophus sp. | reverse complement strand
TTTTCATCGCGATCTTTCTTGCCTTTTTTCTCGAATACATAAAAAACATCGGGACACGGGAAGACCCGGAGCGGCTGGCTAATCTGCGGCGCTACCTGCGCTTCCGGACGAAAGGCGGGCCGGCGCAGAAGGCTTGAAATGACGGATTTCCGGTCCCCGGGTTCCGCAATTAAATAGGGCGCTGTCCCTATTTTTGAGAGGGTGGTAAAATGATCAAAAAGGCAATATTGGGTGTGGTGCTGCTGCTGTTGATTCCCGCCTGGGCCGGGGCTCTTACCGCGGAGCAGTCAGCGGCTTACGAAAAGCTGACGGCCGAGCAGAAGGAGGCGATCTCCCGGGAAATGGTTAAATCGGGGGGGCAGCTTACCCCCGAGGCCATTGAGGCCCTGAAAGAAAAGCCTGAATTTAAAGGGATATCCCCGGAAGAGGTTGCCAAAGGCAAGGAACTGCTGAAGGGCAAAGAAGGCGTGCCGGAAACAGAGGCAGCCAAGGTCAAGGAACTGCTGAAAGGCAAAGAAGGCGTGCCGGGGAAGACCGAACCGGCAAAGACGGACAAGCCCGCCCCGGAACCTGCACAGACCGTTGCCGGGGAACCGCAGGGACGGACCCTCTTCGAGCGCGCCCAGGACATCGGCAAATATCAGGATATCTCGCTCAAACTCCAGCCGTTCGGCTATGATTTTTTCCGGGAGGCGGCCGTCAATATCGTAACGGAGCGCAAGGATGTCCCCGTCCCGCTCAAGTATGTCGTCGGCCCGGACGACGAGGTGAAGATAACGCTGTGGGGAAGGGTGAACGCCTCCTACAAGCTCGTGGTAAACCGCGACGGCAAGATTGACATTCCCGGCATCGGGCCGCTCGCCGTCGCCGGGATGACCTTCGAAGAGATGTCCGCAAAACTCATCAAGCAGGCCGAGCAGATGACCGGAACCAATGTCGATATCTCAATGGGCTCCCTCCGGACGATTCCGGTTTTTGTCCTCGGCGATATCCGCAGGCCGGGCGCTTACACGATCGGCGCGTTCGCCACGATTACCGACGCGCTGCTCATCTCCGGCGGACCGTCGGAGATCGGCTCGATGCGCAACATCCAGCTCAGAAGAAAGGACAAGGTCGTTCAGACCTACGACCTCTACGATCTGCTGCTGAAGGGAGACAAATCTCACGACGTGACCCTCCAGGCGGGCGACATCGTGTTCGTCCCCGTCGTCGGCGCTTATGCGGGGATTGCCGGGAACGTCAAACGTCCGGCCATTTACGAACTGAAGGACAACTATTCCCTCGAATACCTCTTCGAGCTGGCCGGCGGGATCATTCCGACGGCCTATACCCAGCAGATACAGGTGGAGCGCACCGTAAAGAACGAGAAAAAGGTAGTCATCGACATAGATGACAAGAACCTCGCCCGCACGCGGTCCTTTATCCTGCAGGATTCCGATATCGTAAAGGTTTTCCCCATCGTGGAGAAGGACTTCAATGCCGTTTACCTCAATGGAAACGTCAAGCGGGGGGGAAAATACGCGTTGACGCCGGGGATGCGCCTCGGCGATATTCTCAAAGACGAGCAGGATTTCCTGCCGGACACCTATTTCGATTATGCGCTGATCAAGCGGCTCCAGCCGCCCGGGATGGAAACGACATTGCTCCCCTTCAACCTCGGCGATCTGGTGCTGCGGGGCGATCCTGCAAGCAATCTGCCGCTGCAGCGTCAGGACAGCATCTACATCTTCAGCAAATGGTTCTTCAAGGACAAGCCGTACTTCACGGTAAGCGGCGAGGTGCGCAAGGGGGGGCGGTTCGAGCTCTCGGAAAACAGCCGGGTGAAGGACGCGCTCCGCACCGCCGGGGATCTGACGAAAGACGCCTACCTGAAAAAGGGCGAGATCATCCGCGTTGATAAAAAGAAGGAGTTTTTCACCCTCTATTTCGACGTCGCCCGGGCGATGGCCGGGGAGCCGGCGGAAAATGTTCTGCTGGAGGATGAAGATCATATCATTATCCATTCCCTCTACGAGGAGAAATGGAAAGAAATTGCCTCGGTCAGCGGAGAGGTAAAAAAACCGGGCGAGTTCGTCCTGACCGAGAATATGCGGGTAAGCGACCTGCTCTTCAAGGCCGGCGGGCAGACCCGCGACACGCTTTTGGACGAGGCGGAACTCTACCGGACGGATTGGCGGACGAAAGAGGTAATGCTCGAGAAATTCAACCTCGGGAAGGCGCTCGCAGGTGATCCGCAGCACAACCTGAAGCTCAAGGATCTCGACCGGCTGGTTGTCCATTCGCTCTGGGAGAAGGTGTACAAGAAGAACGTTGCGATCGAAGGGGAGGTACTGAAACCGGGAACCTATCCGATGGCCGAGCAGATGACGGTGCGCAATCTGGTCTTCGCCGCCGGCAATGTACTCGAATCGGCGTCGCTCCAGGAAGCGGAGCTTTCCTCGCGGACGGTCGATAAAAATAACCGTACAGAAGTTGTGCACCGACAGATAAACCTTGGCAAGGCCCTGGCGGGCGATCCGGAACACAATCTGCCCCTGAAACCGCACGATCGGCTCTTCATCAAGAGCATTCCCGACTGGCATGTGGAGAAGTACGCGGTCCTCTCCGGCAAGATAAAGTACCCCGGGCGCTACGTCATCGCCAAAAACGAGAGGCTTTCGGCGGTGATCGAGCGCGCCGGCGGTTACACGGATGACGCGTACCTGCGGGGGGCCGTCTTCACGCGGGAGTCGGTCCGCGCCCTGCAGCAAAAAGGGCTCTCCGAGATGGCAGACCGCATGGAGCGGGAGCTGCTTTCCGGCGGAGAGATTTCCACGTCAATCTCCGCCGAGGAGGTGGCGGCGAAAAAGGCCGAGCTGGAACAGAAAAAACAGTTTGTCGGGTATCTGCGGGGTCTGAAGGCGACAGGAAGGATGACGATCAGGCTTGCCCATCTGCGCCTCCTCAAGGGCAGCGAATACGACATCGAACTCGAGGATGGAGACACACTGTTTATTCCCCCCAGCAACAACGTGGTCAATGTCGCCGGCTCCGTCATGTCGCAGGGCAGCTTCATCTATGCAAGCCGGATGGATTATCAGGACTACGTCGATCTGTCCGGCGGTTACGCCAAATACGCCGACACCGACAACATCTTTGTCCTGAAGGTGGATGGTTCGGCCCGGAAACTCTCCCGGGGCCTCTTCAACTGGAGCTCTTCCCGGGATCGCTGGGAGGTGGCCGGGTTTGAGCGGGAGGTCAGAACCATTGAACCCGGAGACACGATCATCGTGCCGGAGAAGGTCGATAAGATTGCCTGGCTTCGGGAGATCAAGGACATAACCCAGATTATAATGAACACCGCCGTGACCGCGGGCGTCTTCAAGGCGCTTTTCTAACGGGCCGCGGACGACGGTTTTTTCAGGCAGGGGTGTGAAAAAATTAACATAAACCGCATAATTTTCTTGACAGGGCGCCGGGGGGTTGCTTATAACCACACCGTCCCTCGTTCAAATTATTGATTAATGGACTGTTTCGATAAACCGCTTTTACCGGGAGGGCTGCTTCGCCGGCCTTCTGCCGCCTCTTCGCAATGATCTGCAGCGCGTGCCGCGGATACTTTGCGCTGAGGGCTGCCGCGGTCATCGTGGTGATGTTGCTGGGCGCGGCCGGCGGTTTTGCCGCCGATGAGCCGTTTACCGCTCCCGCCAACTGGGGGGGGACGGGACTCATGGAGATTCCCACCGCGCGGGTGATCAGGGAAAACAGCTATCGGATCGGTTTCGGTCAGGTGGAGCCATATCGCTATTATTACGGCGCCATCAGCCCGCTGAAGGGGCTGGAGATCGACGGGCGGCTGACGGAGACGATGGTTTCGATAGATCAGCCGGGGACGAATTGGGAGGGCTACGGAAACTACAAGGACAAGGCCGTCGACATCAAGTACCAGATGGTTGCGGAGGGAAAATACTCGCCCGCGCTGGCGGTCGGCATCATGGACCCCCAAGGGACGCGTCTTTATGCCTCGCAGTACATTGTCGCCAGCAAGCAGCTCTACCCGTTCGATTTCACGCTCGGCCTCGGAAACGGCCGGTTCGGCAAGCGGCCCCTGCCCTCCCAGGGAGAGGGGATCAGAATCGAGATGCTGAGCCACCCGCGCGGGTGGCGGGCGGATGCCCAGTTCTTCGGGGGAATCCAGTTTGCCCCTTCCGACCGGTATGCGTTCATGGTCGAATACAGTCCGATCCGCTACCATGAGCAGTTGAGCGACCCGGCGCTGCGGGGCGGGTATTTCGGCGAGGCGGTTCCTTCGCCGTACAACTTCGGTTTCCGCTACAATTTCTACAACTGGGCGGATATCACCCTCTCCTGGCAACGGGGCAACCAGGTGGGGGTTAATGTTTCGATGCCGTTTGAGATCGGCAAACCGATGATTCCGATCTATGCCCCCCGGTATCGGGAGCATCCGGACATCGCGCTTCTGGCCGTGGAGAGGCGGATCCTCTTCGGGCTCGGCCTGGCCGGGTTCAGCAGCATCGGCATCACGCTAACCGGCGGCGATCTGACGATCGATTTGCAGAATAACCGGTTCTTTTACAATGCGCGGGGCGTTCAGGAGGCGCTTTTGATCATTGCGCCGATGGTCAGGGATCATAACGCGGCGGTAAAGGACGGAAGAATTGACAGCATCCTGATCATCGTCAAGGAAAACGGGGTTCCCCTCTATTCTTACCGGACCGGGGCGGAGAATCTGCTGGAATATGCCGCAGAGCGGCTGAGCGACGGGGAGTTTCATTCCCTGGCAACGATCGACACAGGATATGCGGCGCTTCCCGAGGGCCGCAAGGAGATGACTCCGGGGTACGTTATCGGCTACAAGCCGCAGGTGCAGCTCTTTCTCAACGACCCTTCCGGATTCTGGAAGGGCAAGGTGGGGATTTCACTCTGGGCGAGTTATCCGGTCCGGGCGGGAGGCTCCCTGGTGGCAGGGGCGGCGTTTTACCCGTTTGCCAACGTGGAGACGGTAAACGAGCCCCTCTCCATCCCGGTTCGCACCGATATTGTAGATTACCTGAAGAACAAGGCGCTCTTCGAGCGGCTCCTGTTCAACCAGGTGGAAAGGCTTCCGGGAACCTCCGTCTTTGCGAAAATTACCGCGGGGATTTTGGAGACTCAGTACGCGGGGCTCGATCTCGAGGCGGCGATGCCGACGCTGGGAGGGAGGCTGCTCCTGGGGCTGGGGGGCAGCGTGGTGAAAAAAAGGGATCCCGACAATCCGCTGCGTCTGGCTGAAAACACGGTGAAGGAGTACTATAAAACGGCCTTTTTCAATACGAGGCTCAATTTTCCGCAGTCCGACATCGCCCTCGACGTGAAATGCGGGATGTTTCTGGCGGGCGACAAGGGGGCGAGGATCACCCTGTCCAAATTCATCAACGGGGTGACCCTTTCGGCGTGGTACAGCGTGACGGATACGACGATTTTTACGGACAGCGACAACAGGAACTATCACGACAAGGGAATTGCCGTCTCGATCCCGATCAGGCTGTTCACCGGCAAGGAATCGCGGGCGGTTTACGGGCAGGCGATCTCTCCCTGGACGAGAGACGTGGCGCAGGACATTGACCATTTCACCGGTCTGTTCGACTTGATAGGAAGGGATACGGATGTTTTCCTTGGAAAAAATCTTGACAAAAACAAATATCATTAGTAGAAAACGGCCGGGAAATGATATTCAGTCATCCAGGGAATCGAAGGCAATATTATCCGATTAAAAGGCCGATATACTAAAGGAGGAGAATGATTATGGAAAAGCGTCGTGTAAGGTTCGGTGCATTCGGAAAGATGAGTTTGATTGTCGCGTCTGTTTTTTTCATCAATATCCTGGCCATTCCGGCATTCACCGCCAAGGGGATGGCCGCTGAAGGCGCCGGGGCAGCCGGGGCAGCCGCAGGCTCAGGAACTGAGGCCGGCCTGACGACCGGCACGATCGCCGCCGGCGTTGCCGTCGCTGCGGCAGCGGCCCTTGCCATTGCCACGAGCGGCGGTTCCGACACGGCGGTTGCCGCCGCATCGCCCGCCTCGACCGCAGGCACCGCTTTGGCTACTACGAATCCGGCTGCGGCTTCGACAGTGGCGAGTGCGCTGGGCACCCTGAATACAACCGCCCTGTCGACTCTGGCAACTGCCAATACCGCCCTGGGCACCGCCGGGCAGACGAGTTTGGCCCAGGCAGCGAGCACGCTCAGCGCTGCTAATTTCGCGGCTTACCTCGCCAGCGGCGGAAACGGAGCCTATGCCGTGGGCAGCACCCAGTACAATGCATTGCAGAGCTTCTCATCCTACACACCCACCCAGTTGGCGGCATTACAGGCTATTTACGCCGCTGGTGCTGCCAATACAGCAACTATGGCTGCGATATCACAGGTTATCACACAAGCTGGCTCCGGCACTGCCGCACAGCAGGCGGAGAATTTAAGACAGGCCCAGCTCGCTATTCTTACGGCCCGGCATCCCGGCGCTACAGTCACCGTCACGACGGTCAATCATGGCAATAATGTTTATTCAACCGTCTCCCACGTGAGCGCACCATAGCTAGGGGTCAGGTCTTTATTTTTAGCGTTTCCGATGGCGGGCTCAATCCTGCGGGTTGAACCCGCCATTTGACCTTTGAATTTCTCCCGATACTTCGCATTCCTTCATTTCTGTGGAAGGGGCAATGATAAAGCAAGGGGCTCTTTCAATGGCCTTACCATTTGAACGACTGCCCGCACCAAGGGGCATCCGCAATTATTCTGATGAAAAAAAAGATATTAGCCGTCATCATGGCTTTGTGTGTGGTTCTTCCCCTTGCCGATTTCGCTGGCGCCCAGACCGATGGGCGCGAGACCGATGCCGTCCTTGCCGCGGCCGAAACCTTCTTTGTGAAACTCAAGTCAAAAGAATACAAAACCGTCTGGGAGTTTTTGACGGAGAAGTCTCAGGAAACCATTGTCCGGGATACGTACAAGAGCTTCTCCAAAACGGTCGTCAAGCATTCCCGGGAGGAAATAGCCGCTGACTTCCGGCGGGGCGAGGGCGTTGCCGGGGAGTACTGGCATGGTTATCTGAGCGTCTTTGACCCGGACCTCGCGCTCAACCAGAGCGCCTGGAGCATCGGCATGCTCAGGAAGGAGCGGGCGGAGATCCGCCTCCTCTACAAGAAGGCGAAAGAGCCGGCAGTTCTCAGGATGTTCAGGGAAAAAGGGCGGTGGAAGGTGGGGCTGGTCGAGACCTTCTGGTCGCGGAACCCGGATTGATCAAAAAAAGTCCTTCAGCACCGGCATTACCGGTCTTAGACTGCGCCTCCCTGGCGAAATTCAGGCGCTGCAAGGGCTGAGACATCCATGTTCTCATTTTATTTTCCCCCTTCCGGGAAAAAGTATTTGTGATTTCAGCAGAATAAACTTGTAAGGCTTGTAGGCAGAAATGGCGGAAGGGGAGGACAGTCATGAGAGGCTTTAACCGTTGCGGGATCATTAAGCGTCTAACGGGGGCGCTTTGCCTGGTTTTTTTACTGTTTGCGGCAGTTCCGGCCCAGGCCGGCGATCAGACGACAATCGCCTCGAACTTCCTGAAATTCCTCGGCAGCGACAAGAAAATCATCTCCGAGGAGATCGTGAAAAGGAACCTCCTCGATCCGGCGCTTGCCCAAGTTCCGGTGGCCCATCTCTTCCAATTGGCAGGCGGCGGCTATATGCTTGTCTCCACGGACCGGAGCATCTCCCCGGTCAAGGCCTACTCGCTGGCCGGTGATTTTGCCGCCCTCCCCGAGCCGTACCGGAAGGCGCTCCTCGATGAACTGGAGCTGCGCGTCCGGGTTGCCGCGCTGCCCGCTGTCGGCCGCGCCCCCCAGACAGCAGGAACCACAGAGACCGAGGCAAGGCGGGATTTTCTTCTCAACTTTGCTGCGGCGCGTCAACCGCTGGCCGTCTATACGCCCGGCAGCTATCTGATCACCGCCCATTGGAATCAGGACTACCCCTACAACAAGTTTCTTCCCCTTGCGGCGAGCGGCGGCAAAAACGTCCTTGCCGGTTGCGTCAATGTGGCCGCCGGACAGATTATGCGGTTCTATAAATACCCCGTTGCGGGAAAGGGGGTGCTTTCCTATACTTGGGAAGACAAGAGCACCAGCCCCGCCACCCTGACTCCCCTGAAGGCCGTTCTCTACCGTAATTACGACTGGGCCAACATGCCCGACAAACTGGATGCGGCCACGCCGGAGTATCAGGCCGACGAGGTGGCGCTGTTCATGCGAGATTTGGGCATTGCCAACCATACCAATTTCGGGATCACTGATTCGTCGGCCTCCTTTTCGCCCGACAGTCTGGTCGAGAATTTCGGTTATTCCACGGCGCTGGCGATGAAAGACAATATGACGGACTATTCAGGTTTTCTGGCGACGCTCAAGGGCGATCTCGACGCGGGACGGCCGCTCCTTCTGGGCCTGCCCAACCACATGGTTGTGGCCGACGGCTACTCTGCCGATAATTCAGGCCGGAAGGTTCATCTCAACATGGGCTGGGGCGGCAGCGTGGACGACTTCTATTTCCTCGATCCGCCGCCGGATGGGAATATCCCCAATTTTGATACGAGCGCCGGGAAACTCAGCATCCACTACAATATCAAACCCTGCACGAGCGACAGCGACTGTTACGTCAATCTCGAAACGGGCGACTCTGCAAGCAGCCTTGTTATTACAGGCAATTTCGACAGGGAGAAGGACAAGGACGATTATGAGTTCTACCTGAAGGGCGAGACCTCCTTCAGCGCGACACGGGGGGGCTACAGCAATATTGCCTTTTTTGTCTCTTTCATCAATGAAGCGGACGGAAGCACGGCTTTTGCGCTGGCGGATCCCTTCGCTGAGGGCAGCGCCAACAAGACGATTGCCGTCGGCAACCTGACTGCCGGAAAATACCGTCTGCGGGTGTCTCTCTGCGATGCAGGCGGTTTGTGGTGTAGTCCGCTCCAAAACAACTTCAACTATACGGTGACGCTTACATCGCAGACGCTGAGCGCCGAAGAGCAGGCGCTGGCCGACCAGGCCCTGCGCAAGCCGCCGGTGATCAACAGCATTTTGCCGGATGTGATCCTCGATGCAGGCTTGTCGGCAGCGAAGAAGATCTTGATCGATGCCCGGGATGAAAACGGCGATCCGGTTGCTTTATCGGTCGACAA
This sequence comes from uncultured Syntrophus sp., assembly GCA_964552725.1. Lineage (GTDB taxonomy): Bacteria > Desulfobacterota > Syntrophia > Syntrophales > UBA5619 > DYTH01. The sequence goes on along the minus strand of CAZKHU010000056.1, from coordinate 9,887 downwards.
CAGCAACCCCCTTGCCGTGCGCGCCGTTTTAAACGGCAATATCCTCGAGCTGACGCCGACGGGGACGGCAAAGATAGCGAGTCGCATTGTAGTAACGGCCTCGGCGGGTGGTCAGAACGTGCAGAAATCTTTCCTCGTCATGACGGACAACGGCCAGACGCTCTTCGGCAAATCCTTTACGGTCGGCGGTACATTTGCCAGTAAGGATGATGTCCAAAGCATCCCGGCGATCCTGGAAGGCGATTGCCAGATTCAGGGTGATAATGGTTATGTCAGCCAGGCCTTTTTTTCATCGGTTGTGGATTCGTCAGGCGCAGTTATTGGGTCGATTGACGGAGTTCTTGGCACGGGCGACAAAATGGGCAGTGTAATCAGTCTGCAATCTTTAAACAGGGGGATATATAGCCTGAAAGCGGCGCCTTGCGGTACCTCGTCCTGTTATGTTTACGATCCCCCACCAGCCGTCGGCTGGGCTTTCAAGCTTTCCGTTACCTGTCCTGCGGCGGAGGCAACCCCGATCACGGTGGCCGGGCTCCTCGGGATCGATCTGGCGGGGGCATATTGGCCCATAATCAAGCCCGGCGATCTCAACGGCGATGAAGCGGTAAACCTTGCCGACGCCGTTTTGGCCCTGCAACTCCTCTCCCGGATGGACACGACCGGCAAAACCATTTACCTTCAGGCCGACGTGGATCAAACCACCACAATCGACACCGCTGACGTAATCTTCATCCTGCAAAAAGTAGCCGCACTTCGATAGACAAGAGACGGATTGAGGTGATTTATGTTGGAACCCACGAAGGCGCACCCTGCCAAAAGCATTGAAATCTTCATGATCGGTCCGGAGGCGAACAAGGCCCAGGCCATAGATGCTCTAATGTCGCTTGGTTTTTCGGAGACGCCTGGTTCCATCCCGTGGCGTGACGCCTTCCCTGATCTTTCCGATGACGCACTAACTGGCCACATCCTTTCCGGCGCCAGACACAAGGCCGGCTTGTCGCAGAAGCAGCTTGCCGATATAACAGGCGTGCATCAGCGTCATATAAGCGAAATGGAAAACTGCCGACGGACCATCGGCAAGAAGAATGCAAAGCTACTTGCCAAAGCCCTGGATACGGATTATCGGGTGTTTCTGTAAGAACAAAGGGGTTCAGGGGGGCGATTTGTCCCCCCAGGGTTGGTGGTGCCCCTGCCGCGATTCGAACGCGGGGCCTGCGGATTAGGAAGACAAAAGCCCTAATCCATAAGTGGCTAACCAGTTAAAACTTAAGTGTTGTCACTTGGCTCTTTTGGTCCATCTGTGATCAAAAGAGCCACCTTTTTTACGTTTTCACCCACCAAAGTCACCCACCAAAATCAACCGGATTTTTTGAACAAATGGATTTGTTTTTCCGGTTCCATAACATCTGACGGAATGTCATCTCAATCAAATTCAAGCGCAATGCCTGATAGTATCCCATCGTTATCTTTTTTACATCGTACTGATTTGAATATGAAATTTTGAGAGTCTACAAATTCGGTTATTGAATCAAATATCTCTTTTTCAAGTGCAGCCTTCATTGTGCCCTCCATTTAATTCCATTTGGGGTCGGTGTGTCTTTTTATCAGGAGGCGCTAGTGTAGTGTCTCAATAACGGCTTTACAATGACGGACTTTCTCCAAAATGGCATCAACTTTCTTGGTCCACACGAACGGCTTGGGATTTTGGTTATTGGAATGGATGTAATCATTGATTGCTTGAATCAATTCGGACGCGCTGTGAAACGTACCGCGGTGAATGCGTTTACGAGTGATTTCACCGAACCACCGCTCGACCAGGTTCAACCACGACGAACTGGTGGGCGTGAAATGCAGATGAAACCGGGGATGTTTATTCAGCCATTGATGGACGTTGTCATGGTTATATACTATTTTAAGAATGTGGTGAGTATCTTGCTGAAGTATTTTAGACGATTATGAGGATATGCACGTAAAAAATACTTGACAAATAACTTTTCACTTGTGGTATAAGGAAATTACACGCGAGAGCGTTGCGGAAAACAACGCTGGGGGTTCAAGTCCCTCTATGTCTGCTCATGCGCAGACCGTTATCGGGTGCGAAATGAGGTCTCTGATTAGAGAATTACTTTTTAGAGATTCCCCGCCTTTTAAAACAGAGAGCGGGTGTTTTAGTTTTTTGTATTTAGTCCCGGTTTAAATGTCATTTGTAACGAATAAAATTATTTCAACAAGTTATATAAACTGACAATAACAGAAGGAGATGGAGACGTGAAACTAATGGACTGGCGGAAAGTTCTCACGAAGGATATTCCGGGGAATTTAACTGTCACATCAAAGACGGTCGAAATGGCCATCAGTCAGGGACGTCGCTATCGCGGGAGCATGAGGATTTCGACTGGTCGCATTTGGACCAGTGAAGATTACGAGAAGCGGCGGAAAAAGATTCTTACAACTCCTCTTCCTTAAGGCATCTGAATGCCAACAGTCGATAACCCGCTATGAGACTTTGATACCAGCGGCAGCTGGGTTAAACTGATCGAAATCCATAATAACGCCAAAAGCATCTTTCTGCTGGCGGAAGAGTTCGATCCTGAGTCTAAGGATTTCATTCAGCCTGCGATGGAACTACGCCACGGGTTAGAGCACATCGTTCGCGCCCAGGCAGCCATGCTGGGCATCAATGGCGGCGAAACTTCCCCCAACTATATCGAGCATTCCTTCGACAAGGCAATCGGTCACGAATACCGGGCTTTCTTTGACGCTGCGGATTGGCTCAGCGTGTCAATCCGTAAACGGATCATTGAGACATTGGACGTCTACTCTCCCGAGTGCATTGCGGCCGTTATCCCAGAATACTACACCAAGCTCCGCCCAAGCATAGACCAATCCTGCCGAGAGATTGCCGGGATTCGTGGAGCTAAGGACGTAGCAAGGAATTCAGATATTGAGGCAAAAGTAGGGAAGAGCAACGAGGCGATTATAGAGGTGGATAGGTACCGGAGAGTCATGGCCGATCTGTTAGATATTGATGAGAAAATTCATAATAGTATTCCCACACTGATTGATTGGAAGAAAAAGAACCGTCGCGGCGCATTTAGCCAATGGATTTTGAGTGGCTTGGTGGGCAGTATCATAACGGGTGTTATAACCGCTTGGATTTTAATTAGCTTGGGCCTTGCTAAACCTTGACCTGTCGCGCTTTACAGATTTGAAGAATGTCAAATTTAGGTATTATAATTTAGCAATCTCCTCTAGTGACCACACATGATTTGAAATTTTCGCTTCCATCTCCGAGCGCTACCTTGGCATTCATGGCCGGGGTTTTTTATGGCCTGAAATATTTCCAAAGTGGTAAAGGAGTGGTAAAAATAGCTGGATAAAGAAAAACGGGGGTTAAGCTACTATCTCCTAACTACCCGTTTTTATTTGGTGCCCCTGCCGCGATTCGAACGCGGGGCCTGCGGATTAGGAATCCGACGCTCTATCCATCTGAGCTACAGGGGCGTGACTTACATTGCGAGACCTCCTAACATGCTTTCTGCATGGTGTCAATAAGCTTGCCGCTTCATAAAAAGGATTGACAAATTTCGCCATGAATAATAAAAGCATCAGCTTTTAAAAGGCTTTTTGCGCCGCGAAGAAGGCGGGAGTGCTGATGAAGAATGTTATGAGCAACAAACGTGCCCTGGAGATTATCGAAAAGTTTCCCCGCTCCCGGGTGCTGGTGATCGGCGACATAATGGCCGACCACTTTATCTGGGGTTCCGTATCGCGAATCTCTCCCGAGGCGCCGGTACCCGTTGTGGAGGTAAAGAAGGAAAGCTTCATGCCGGGCGGCTGCGCCAATGTCTTCAACAACATAGCCGCAATGGGGGGGCAGGTGGTGCTGGCGGGGGTGATCGGCGCCGACGACACCGGCAGACGCCTGCTGGATGATCTGGGAAGCCGGGGTCTTGAGACAAGAGGCATCATTGTAGAGGAGGAGCGCCCGACGACGCTCAAAACGAGGATTGTCGCGCACGGGCAGCAGGTGGTCCGGTTCGACCGCGAGGATCGCCGGGCGATAAAGGGAACGACGATTCGGGCGATCGCCGCCTATGTCGAGTCGCTGCGCGACGAGCTGGGGGCGCTGGTGATCTCCGATTACAACAAGGGCGTTGTGATCCGGCCGCTGCTTGACGAGGTGCGCAGGGCAATTGCCGGCCGGGCGATCGTTACCTGCGTCGATCCGAAGCAGCGGGATTTTTCGTTGTACGATGGGTTCGACATCATCACCCCCAATCACCACGAGGCGGAGCTGGCGGCGGCCGCGGAGATGACGGGCGCCGATGATCATATCCGCGTCGGGGAAAAACTCCTCGAAGAGAACGGATTCAAGGCCCTGCTGATGACAAGGGGGGAGGCGGGGATGAGCCTCTTCGAAAGAAACGGGTTGGACTCCCGCAAAAAATCGCCGCTGCGGCACACCGAATTTCCGACGCAGGCGAGGGAGGTCTTCGATGTGACCGGCGCAGGCGACACCGTGATCGGCGTGCTTGCCCTCTGCCTGGCGGCCGGGGCCTCTTTCCGGGAGGCGGCCTGCCTGGCGAATCACGCCGCGGGGATTGCCGTAGGCAAGGCCGGCACCGCAACGGTTGCCGCCGCTGAGTTGAAAAGGGCTCTATGAGCGCCCCGCAGAGTCCGCCGCAAGTGAAGCTCGTGGCGAGCATTTTTTCCGGGGATGTCGCAATTATCGGCGAGGTTGTGCAGGCGCTTTCGGAAAAGTGCGGGAAGGCCGACTACGTCAGCGTCCCGCTCTCCTTTTCGTACACGGATTACTATGAGCGGGAATTTGGCGCTTCCCTGCTCCGGCGTTTTGTCGCGTTCGAGCGGCTGATTGAGCCGGAAGCGCTGCCGGATGTGAAATTGTGGACAAATGAACTGGAGAAGGGCTTTGCGGCGGGAAACAGGCGGCGGGTCAACATCGACCCCGGTTATCTGTCTGCCGCCCACCTGATTCTGGCAACCGGCAAGGGTTATTCGCATCGTCCCTATCTGCGGGAGGGAATCTACGCCGATTTGACGCTGATTTATCAGAAGGGGGCGTTTCAGATTCTTCCCTGGACCTACCCCGATTACGCCGCAGACGCGATGATCGTGATGCTGACCCGGATTCGGGAAAAATATCTGCTGCAGCTCCGGGGCGAGGCCGCAGGGAAAACAGAAAAACAGGAGTTTTAATGACTAACAGCATGACAGGGTACGGCAAGGCGGAGAGGGTTGTCTCCGGCAGGAAGTTCACGGTCGAGATGAAATCGGTCAATCACCGTTTTCTGGAGATCTCGCTCCGGATACCGCAAATATTGTTTTCACTGGAAGCGGAGATAAAAAGGCGGATGGGGGAGAAGTTTTCCCGTGGCAAGATCGACGTTGCGATCAGGGCGGACGGCAACGGCGCCGCCGAAGGCGAGACGCGGCTCGCGCTGAACTTGCCGCTTGTCCGCAATTACCATGCCCTGCTTACCCAGTTGAAGGATGAACTCAACATAACGGAAGAGATCGCCCTGTCGACGATCACCGGCCTGCGAGACGTCTTTATGCCCGTCGAGGCAGCCGAGGAGGCAGCGGATCTGTGGGGGGGATTTTCCCCGATCCTCGACGAGGCGATTAACAATCTCTCCGCCATGCGGGAAAAAGAGGGGGCAAGCCTGATGCTCGATCTGCGGGATCGCCTCGGGATGATTACCGGTTTTCTGGAGGAGATCGCCGTCCGGGCGCCGGCCGTAGTGCTGGATTATCAGAAGCGGCTCACCGAACGGATAAGAGAACTGATTGCCGGGGTGGAGCTGGACGAGTCCCGCCTGCTGCAGGAAGTGGCGATAATGGCGGAAAAAAGCGATATTACTGAAGAAATAGTGCGTTTTCGCAGTCATGTGGAGCAGTTTTCGGGCCTGTTGACGGGGGGGGATGCCGCCGGGCGCAAGATCGACTTCCTGCTGCAGGAGATGGGCCGGGAGATCAATACGATCGGTTCCAAGAGCGGGGATGTGGGGATAGCCCGTCTGGTCGTTGAGATCAAGAGCGAATTGGCAAAATTGCGGGAGCAGGCGCAGAACATTGAATGAGCATGAAGACAAAAAGGCGCCCGGCCTGCTGATGGTCGTCTCCGCCCCATCCGGGGCAGGCAAGACGTCGGTTTGCCGAAGGGTCATGGAGCTCTTGCCCGATATCAGCTTCTCGGTCTCGGTGACGACGAGGGCGCCGCGTCCCGGCGAGGTGGAGGGGAAGGATTACCACTTTGTTTCGGCCGGGGAGTTCCAGGAGATGATCGCCCGCGGCGAGTTCGTCGAATGGGTGGAAAATTATGGACATTTCTATGGAACGTCGAAAAAGACGATGGAGCGGTTTCTGGAGCGGGGATGCGATCTGATTTTGGACATCGAGCCCCGCGGGGCCGGAGAGATCCGCAAACACTTCGCCGGGGGGGCCTTTGTCTTCATCCTTCCCCCCTCGATTGCCGAATTGAGAAAACGTCTGGCCGGAAGGGGCGAAAGCGCGGAGGCGCTGGAGAGACGCTTGCATGCTTCTTTGAGTGAAATAAAGGAGGCGATGTGGTATGACTATATCGTCGTCAATGAAAAACTTGAAGACGCGGTGGAGCGGTTCCGGGCGATTTACCTTGCCGAGAAAAGCCGGCGTGAGCGTTACGCAGATAAAATAGGGTCTTTTTTAAAATAGCAGTTTTATTGGAAAAATGGAGGAGTACCGTATATGGCGAGAGTTACCGTCGAAGATTCCCTGAAGAAGGCAAAGAACCGGTTTGCCCTTGTTTTGTTGACATCTCAGCGCACCAAGCAGATTATGAAGGGGTCGCATGCCCTTGTTGATCCCGGAAACAACCGGGAGATTGTGACTGCCCTCAGGGAAATAGCCGCCGGAAAGGTCTATTATGCGAAGCCTGAGTATCTGGAAATAGTTAAGGATAATTACAAGCTTGTCCCCAACGATACGGAATTCATCGGCGACGATGACGATCTGGAGTGAGGCGGGATGGAAACCGTTTGCGCCGTAAACTGCCCGCAATGACAAGGGGGCATTCAGGGATTGCGCCGATCGTTGTAGTTGAGGATTGCCATGCAGCTTACCTACGGGATTAACCCGCTCGTTGAGGGGCTTCTTTCCCATCCGCCGGCTTTCGAAAAGATTCTGATCGCCCGGGGGAGGGGCGGGGAAGAGCTGCGGAAGATCCTCGACCTGGCGCAGAAAGCCGGGATTCCCGTCGAATATGTGGGGCGGGAAGCTATAGAAAGACTGGCTCCGAAGTGCGTCCATCAGGGCATGCTGGGACTGGGCCGCGAGCATGAGTATGCTTCGATTGAAGAAGTCGTCGCCAACCGCCATCCGGAGGGCAGCCACGACCTGGTGATTTTGCTGGACGGCGTCGCCGATCCCCGCAATCTGGGCGCCGTGATCCGGACGGCGCACTGTCTCGGGGCAAACGGCATCGTCATTCCGGAAAACCGCGCCGCTTCAGTTACCGCCTCGGCCGTCAAAGCCTCCGCCGGCGCTGCGGCGTTGCTGCCGGTGGCCCGGGTTGTCAATCTTGTGCGGACAATCGAATATCTGAAGGAGGAAGGCTTCTGGATATACGGCGCCGATGCGGACGCCGACAATGATCTGAGTTCGCTTCCTTATGACGGAAATGTCGCTTTGGTCATGGGAAGCGAAGGGCGGGGAATAAGGCCGCTCATTCGCAAAAACTGTGATTTCCTGATTTCCGTCCCGATGCGGGGGAGGGTGACTTCATTGAACGTTTCTGTTGCAGCCGGGGTGATCCTTTTTGAGATTATCCGAAAGTGGGGGCATTGATTTATGCCGGTATTTCTTTGGCAGGCGGAAACAAAAAAGGGAGAAACGAAAAAGGGAGAGATGGAAGCCGCCGATGAGGCGGCAGTGCGGGGAAGGCTTCGCAGGCAGGGGTTCAAGATCGGAAAGGTAAAGCAGAAGCCGAAGGATCTTTTTGAAAACATTGCCTTCTTACAGCAAAAAATCACGGAAAAGGACGTGGTGGTATTTTCCCGGATTTTCGCGACGATGATCAATGCGGGTCTGCCGCTGATGCAGTGTCTCGACATACTGGGCGGGCAGGAGCAGAACAAGACCTTCTCCAGGGTAATAAAGGGGATGAAGGACGATATCGAAGCCGGCTCGACGCTGACGGACGCCCTCAGAAAATATCCCAAAATCTTCGATCAGTTGTTCGTGAATCTTGTGGCTGCCGGGGAAAGCGGCGGCATCCTCGACGTCATTCTCCAGCGTCTTTCCAACTACATGGAAAAGGCGATGAAGCTCAAAAGCAAGGTGAAGGGCGCCATGACCTATCCGATCAGCGTCCTCGGCATCTCTTTCGGGGTTATTGCGCTCCTGCTGCTGAAGGTCATCCCCGTCTTTCAGAAAATGTTCGAGGGGATGGGCTCCGCGCTTCCGGGTCCGACGCAGTTTCTTGTGGATGCAAGCGCCGCTGCCCAGAGTTACTTCATCTATGTGATAATCGGCATCGCCGCGTTTGTTTACGCCTTCAAAATGTACTACAAGACGGAGAAGGGAACCCTGACGGTGGATGCCCTTGTCCTGAAAATGCCGGTTTTCGGGCCTCTGCTCAAAAAGGTGGCCGTGGCCAAATTTACCAGAACGCTCTCGACAATGATGTCGAGCGGCGTTCCCATTATGGAAGGTCTTGATATCGTAAGCAAGACATCGGGAAACAAGATAATAGAAAACGCCATCATGGAGACGAGAAGAAGTATCGGCGAAGGAAAAACGATTGCCGAGCCGCTTATGGAAACCGATATCTTCCCGCCGATGGTGGTGCAGATGATCGCGGTCGGCGAGGCCACCGGCGCCCTGGACACCATGCTTTCCAAAATTGCGGATTTCTACGACGACGAGGTCGACGAGGCGGTAAACGCCATGACGGCGCTTCTGGAACCTTTCATGATGGTGTTTCTGGGAGGGGTGGTCGGCGGCATGATTATCGCCATGTACCTGCCGATCTTCAAGATGGCGGCGGTGGTCGGGTAAGGGCGCGGGGTAAAAAATGGTCGGGATGGCGCGATTTGAACGCGCGACTCCTGCGTCCCGAACGCAGTGCCCTACCAAGCTGGGCCACATCCCGACTGCGAGGGCTAATAAACGATTTACGATGAATTGTCCATCATTTTTTTGCGGGACCCCTGAAAAATGTCGTTTCCTTGCCGTTCCCGGAAAAACGGCAAGCGGGAAGATCACGAAAATAAAGAATATTTTTTATGGAGAATTTTCGGTTTGATAATCTACGAACTTCAATGCCTGAATAATCACCGGTTCGAAGGCTGGTTCAAGGAGCGCAGCGCCTTCGAGGCGCAGAAAAAGGACAGGCAGATCACTTGTCCCGTTTGCGGGAGCGCGGATGTTTCATTGGCCCCGTCGCCGGTTGCGATCGGCGGGCGCCGGCAGCCCTCTCTTTCCCGGGAGATAAAGGATGGGCGGGATTCGCTGAAACTTGTCCGCGCCATTCGGGAATATTTGAATAAAAGCTTCGATGATGTCGGAGACCGGTTTGCCGATGTCGCCCTGAAGATGCACAAGGGAGAGGAAGAGGCCCGCAATATAAAAGGGGTGACCACCGAAGGAGAGGAAGAAACGCTGAGGGACGAAGGGGTGCAGTTCATAAAAGTCAACCTTCCCAAATTTGACGGTTAGCGGCGACCCCGCATAAAAAAAATAAAAAAAAATCTTGACAAAATCGGCCATTAAAATTAATGTCCCGGTTTCTATGGGGGCGGACTATTGCCCTTGTGGTGGCGAGGAATGCCGCTGGCGTAGCTCAATCGGTAGAGCAGCTGATTTGTAATCAGCAGGTTGCGGGT
>CAZKHU010000055.1:0-19191 GCA_964552725.1 uncultured Syntrophus sp. | reverse complement strand
GGAATGGCACTCGATCACATCGATATACTCAAAGAGGTAACCTTTCAAACATGAAACAAGGGAGTTGCCGCAATGCCGGGGATTGAAAAAAACAAAAACCATAATGAGCGTGAATTTTCACGAATAAGAACAGCCCTTTCCATGAGAATGCGGCTTGTTTCCCTTGAGGAGAAGGCTGCCATAGAAGGCCGGATAGGGGGAATTCCGGAAATCCAGGTTAATCCTCCCCAGCCTTTAAGCGACCCGGCGCTTTATGAGTGGGTAAAATTTCTTGATGCAAAGTTAGACCAGATTTTACAGTTAATCTTTGAAAACCAGAAAGAATGTCAAATGCCCCTGGAAGTATGCGATTTAAGTGGAGGCGGCATGAGCACCCTCGCGCAGGAGCAGTTTGCCCCAGGCGACACCCTGGAAATAAGCATCCTTTATCCTTTTTCTCCGCCGCAGATACTGCGCTTGTATGGAGATGTCCTACGTTCGGAAAAAAGCGCAGACGGTTATTGGACTGCGGTAAAGTTCACCATGATCGATGATTCGACCCGGGATAAGATATTTAAGCTTGTCTTCGAAAAGGAACGAGAAATTATTCGGAGCAAAAGAGGATAATAGCTGAAATATGTTTGCAATAATTGGCTTCCTAATCGTTACGGGCGCTGTTGTCGGCGGCTATCTTCTCGAACACGGCAATATTTCCATTCTTTTTCAGCCGACAGAACTGCTGATAATCGGCGGAGCAGCTCTGGGCTCCCTTGTCGTCGCCGCTCCGTTCAAAACAATCAAACTTATTGTCGCCTCCGTCATAAAAGTTTTCACTTACAAATCATATACAAAGAATGATTACATCGAAGTGCTGCTCCTGCTCAATGCCATATTTTACAAGATAAGACAGCAGGGGCTTGTGGCGGTCGAATCCGACGTTGACAATCCCGGGGAGAGCGCAATTTTCAGACAATATCCGGGAATCCTTAAAAAACATCATACGCTGACCTTTATAACAGATACGCTCCGAACCGTCATGACGACGACAATCCCGCCGCACGAGCTGGAAGCGCTCATGGACAATGAATTGGAAGCCCATCATGAGGAAACAATTATGCCTTCGGATCTGCTGAGCTTTGTCGCCGATTCGCTTCCCGGTCTTGGCATAGTAGCCGCTGTTCTCGGGATCGTCATCACAATGGGGAAAATAAACGAGCCGCCGGAAGTTATTGGTCATAGCGTTGGCGCTGCCCTGGTTGGAACGTTTTTGGGAATCCTGCTGAGCTATGGCTATGTGGGACCTTTGGCGAGGAACATATCCCTGATGGCCGCGGAAGACTTGCAGTACCTTACGGTAATCAAGGTTTCCCTGCTTTCCTTCATCGGCAGCGGCGCCGCTCCCAAAGTGGCAATCGAATTCGGCAGAAGGGTTGCGCCCGGGGATGCCAAACCTACTTTTACAGAGATGGAAGAAGCTCTGCGGGCAAAGAAATAAAAAATGGAGAAAAATTATCAACCGATAATCATCAAGAAAAAAAAACGCAGCCACGGGGGACATCATGGCGGGGCGTGGAAGGTCGCCTATGCGGACTTCGTTACCGCGCTTATGGCATTTTTTCTGGTCATGTGGCTGGTTGCCTCGGTAGCCCCGGAAAAAAAGGCTCGAGTTGCACAATATATGAAAAATTACAGCGTTTTTGCTGAATCAGGCACATCCTTCATGGAAGGCACATCCCAGGTATTGAATCAACCGGACAAGGGCTTTAGACCAACGCCCCAGGATACTGTCCGGGGCAGTGGCGGGGGGGGAATGACGCAGGAGGAGATGGTAAAGAAAATGAAGGAGGCCATAGAAGAAAAGCTCGCATCGGTAAAGAATCAGATTACCGTCGATATCATTGAAGGGGGAGTAAGGATACAGATAACCGATACGGAAGGCGGCATGATGTTCCCCTCCGGCAGCTCCGATCTAACCGCAAAGGCAAAGGAAATATTGAGAATAGTGGCAGAAAACATAAAAAATGTTCCCAATCGCATTGCCATTGAGGGACACACCGACGCCGCGCCTTTCAAGGGCGCCGAGAGGACAAACTGGGAACTTTCCACAGCCCGGGCCTCCACCGCGCGAAGAATGCTGGAAGAATACGGCATTGAAGTGTCGCGGGTAGCGCGCGTCGTTGGTTATGCCGATCAGGAATTGCTCGTGCCGGAAAACCCCAATGATCCGAAAAACCGCAGGATCAGCATCATTCTGATAAACGAAAACTCTCCCCAGGCGGCAGGGAAATCACCCCTCAAAAAACAATAGCTCGATGCGGCCCTTATTTGCCGATGCATATATCAACGACGAAAGAGCCTGACGCTGTCGTAAACGGGATAATAATGCTCGGCCCGCCCATTACGTGAGTTATATTATGATCTTTTCCGGAAATGACCGTCGGCAGGGCGGAGTATATGGAAAATCCCGCGGCCTCCATGTTTTTTCGCGCAGCCCCGGAAACCATGTTTGTAAGCTCGCCTACGGCATCGCTGATATCGGCGTTTATCCCGGATATCCTTTCCCCCAGCATGCTGGAAACAATTTCCAGAATACAGGGCTCATCGAAGCTCAGGGCCAGAGACCCTTTAATGGAACCGGCCAGACCAATGATGCCGCTGATATCGCCATGGGCAACAGCATCCTTCTTTAAATAGGGCGCGCCCGCCTTTGGCTCTACAAAGGCCATTGTCTTAATAACGCTGATTGTTCCATCCAGAAAAGCATTGATAATTTTTACATCCATCCCCGTTCATGCTCCTTGTTCTTCGCTATTTACTGGTTCATTTTTTCCATGATCTTCGTGATCTTCTCGTTGAGAACCTCAGCCGTAAACGGTTTGACAATGTAATTGCTCACACCCGCCTTTACTGCCGCAATTACATTATTCTGCAGGGCCTCTGCGGTAACCATCAGAAAGGGGGTGCTGGCCAGTTCCTGATCGGCCCGAACCGCCTTTAACAGTTCAAGCCCCGTCATATTGGGCATATTCCAATCGGAAACAATAAAATCAATCCTCTGCGATTTCAAAATACGCAGCGCCACAACACCGTCTTCCGCCTCGACGACATTTTCAAAGCCGGCCTGCTTTAACAGATTTTTGACAACCTTTCTCATCGTTGCAAAATCATCGACTACCAAAATTTTCATGTCTTTTCCCATAATAAACCCCTTGCAGCAATCAGTTATTTATCACGGCCTCAAAAAAGCCGACGGATTGCAAAGCTCTTTTTCCGCTACCGCGGCTCTTTCTATTGTAAATTTTCACTAATTTCAAACATCCCTTCCGCATCAAGAATCAATCCTATTCTCCCGTCACCGAGAATTGCCCCGCCGGAAACCCCTTTTACCTTCCCTATGCCGCCGCCCAGGTTTTTGATAACGACCTCCGCCTTGCCGATTATCGCATCGACCAAAAGGCATTTTGACCGGTTTCCGCTTTCCAGAACCAGGACAATCGCATCCCAGGGGTTTTCGTGCTCGGGGACTATCCCAAACAAAGCATGCAACCTCACGAGCGGGAACAATTGGCCCATGGCGCTGATCATCTCTCCGCTGCCGACGACACTGACATAAGCATCCTTGCGGGGACGCAATGCCTGACGCACGGCAGTCATCGGCAGTATATAATGCTGCGACCCGACCCTTACTATCATTCCATCAATGATAGCCATTGTCAAAGGAAAAGCGGCCATGAATTTCGTCCCTTTCCCCGGCATGCTTTCTATATCTATCTTGCCGCGCAATTTTTCGACAGCCTGCTTGACAACGTCCATGCCCACTCCCCGGCCGGAAACATCGGTTACCTTTTCCGCAGTCGAGAGCCCCGGCATAAAAATGAGCCTGTATATATCCTGCTCGGGAAGCCCGTCCGCCGAGGGAACAAGGCCATTTTTCAAGGCCTTGTCCAGTATCTTATCCTTGTTTAGGCCCCTTCCGTCATCGCTGATTTCGATAACCACACTGCCGCCGCGGTGATACGCGCTCAGGCGGATCAATCCTTCGGTCGCCTTGCCTGCTTTCATCCGCTCTTCGGGATTTTCCAGGCCGTGGTCCACCGAATTTCTGACCATATGCACCAAGGGATTGTATATTTCATCAACCATATTTCTGTCAATTTCCGTATCCTCGCCCACGAGGTCGATATTCACCACCTTGCCGCTGTTTTTGGCAAGATCGCGAACCAGCCGCGACATCCGCTGAAATGTCTGCTTGATGGGAACCATGCGCAAACTGGTCGATATCCGCTGCAACCCGGAGGTTATCCGGAAAAGCTGGCTGATATCCCGTCCCAGATTGCGGTCAATGCTAACCAGCCGTTTGATATCTTCCTGAACCATCGTCTGATTGATGACCAGTTCTCCAACCATATCAATCAGGTCGTCCAGTTTTCTTGTATCAACCCTGATGCTCGACATGTCGCCCGCCTGCTCCGCCTGCTTTCGCAGCGCCTGGGAAACCTGCTTTGGAGTGGCCTTACCCTCCCTTATCAGGGTTTCGCCGATTTTCCCGCCGGGCTTTCCTTCCTTGATTCTCAACCCTTCTTGAAGATCGGCGCTTGTAATAATGCCGCCTTCCAAAAGAATTTCGCCGATCCTTTTCCCGCGCTCAGGTTCGTTTACCCCTTCCTGAACCAGTTTAACCTTCTTTATCAGAGAGGGGACATCCGCATCCGCCTCTTCTCCGGCAGAAACATTCCCGTCCAGCCTGCCTTTCAGATGCCCGATAAGAACTTTGAGCGCATCAGCCCCTTCCAGCACGACATCAATGACCGGGGGCGTTACCGCCAATTCCCCGTTTCTCGCCTTGTCGAGCAGATTTTCCAGCGTATGGGCCAGCTCGCGAATTTGTTCCAGATTAAGAAAACTTGCCACGCCCTTGATGGAATGAAAGGGACGGAAGATCGCATTTATATAATCCTTGTCATCGGGATTCTTTTCGAGATTAAGGATATTTACCTCTATCTCGTCAATGTACTCCAGCCCTTCCACGATAAAATCATGCAACAGCGATTCGTCCTCAATCTGCAACTCCGCAGCGGACTGCCGGTTGACGGAAGACGCTTTATTTCCCCGGCCTTCTCCATATTCGCCTTCTCTATCGGTCGTTTCGTCATTCGGTCTGTTCTGCTCCTGAATTCCAGGATTACTGTCGTCCGCTATCAGTGAAATTCCCGTCAAGGATGCAATTTTATTGCCAAGATTAAAGATATTGCCCTCATATTTTCCTGAATTGGCGTACGAATCGACAATCCCCTGCAGAAGGGCAATCCCTTCACCCAGCGCCGAAAAACCGCCCCCTTTGTCAGGCAGGGCATCCAGAACAATTTTTTCCAGCAATGCATTCAGCCAGCTTGTAACTTCTCTGACTGAGGAGATTTTCCCTTCGGCGGCCTTCTCTAAAACCTTGTCAAGGTTGTTCATGAACTTGCCGGCAGCGGGCACATCAACCTCCGACCCGGCCAGAAACATATAATCGGAAGCCATGTCATTCAATAGATTAATCAACGATTCATAAGACATATCTCACACCATCCTTATTACTTGAGCGGCAATCTGCTCAATCGGCAGTACCTTGTCCACGGCGCCTAATTTTATGGCTTCTTTGGGCATGCCAAATACAACGCAACTGTTCTCATCCTGGGCAACTGTCCCTGCCCCCATGTTTTTCATCTCCAAAAGACCGGCGGCGCCATCCGCACCCATTCCGGTAAGGATAACCCCGATTGCATTTGCACCCGCGTATTGAGCCGTCGATTTAAACAGCACATCAACCGCCGGTCGTTGATGGTGAACCATCGGCCCGGTCTTTACTTCGACATAATAAACCGCGCCGCTTCTGCGAAGCAGCATATGATAATTGCCCGGGGCTATCAAGGCCAGGCCGTTGCTGAGTCTGTCGCCATCCTTCGCTTCTCTGACGGAAATCTGGCAGATTCCGTTGAGCCGTTCGGCAAAGGCGGTTGTAAAATTTGCCGGCATGTGCTGGACGATCAC
Organism: uncultured Syntrophus sp.; assembly: GCA_964552725.1. Lineage (GTDB taxonomy): Bacteria > Desulfobacterota > Syntrophia > Syntrophales > UBA5619 > DYTH01. Next base: position 13,179 of record CAZKHU010000055.1, on the reverse strand, counting down.
AATTCCCGGAGAGTTTGGCGGCATCTGCGTCAAAAGGACTTTCAGGGCCTCCGTGCCGCCGGTGGAGGCGCCGACTGCAATTACCTTGTTCGATGTCTGGGCAAGAGCCTTTATTGGCTGCGGCTTTATTGCATCGACTCCCCCGTTGTCTCTTTTTATAATCTTTGCCCGGGCTGCCGCCCTGATTTTTTCGGCAAGCTGTGCGCTCATATCGCCCACGGTGTAGGAAGCGCCCGGCTTGGCGATCACATCCACAGCGCCGGAATCGATCGCCTCGAGGGTTAATTTCCCCCCTTTAGTGGTAAGCGAGCTAACGACAATGGTCGGCAGGGGATAGTATCTCATCAATTTTTTCAAGAACGTAATGCCGTCCATCCGCGGCATTTCTATGTCCAGGGTGACCACATCCGGTTTAAGGCTGACAATCTTATCCCTGGCTACATAGGGATCAGGAGCCGTCCCGACAATCTCGATGTCCGGATATTTTGACAGTTCCTCGGAAAATATTTTTCTGACTATCGCCGAATCATCAACGATAAGAACCCGAATCTTGCTCAATTTTCACCCCTGTCATTTACATATGGGTACCAATCGCTGCCGCGCAAACCGTTCACCTTGTAAACAATCGCTTCATTTTTTTCAGTATTGTAAACAATCTTCCGTCCCAGACTTCCCCCGGTATCCTCCGAAACAATCTGAATGTTAAGTTCAAGCATTGTCTTTCTTGCCATGCTTACATTCCTGCGGGCAATACGAATGCACTCCTGCTCCCCTGTCTCGGCCCCGCCGAATATCTGCGCCTTCATATCCTTTTTTTTTGCCCCTTCGCGCATCAGTATTCTGGCAAGGTGCCGTATCGCCACATTTCCATATCGCGCAGTGGCGGCCTGGCCGGCCCCGCAGTCAGGATAAAGATAATTTGCCATGCCGCCGCGCTTTTTCTTTTGGTCCCAAAGGGAAACGGCAACGTTCGAACCGAGCACCGTCGATATCAAAGATGGTTCGACGTTCAGGAAAATATACCCAGGAAGCAGGAAATATTCAAAAAGGACGATATCTTTATCAAACATACCTTCACCGCAGCAGAATTGTCCCATTCAACTGAACGATAAAACGACCCCCAGCATTTCGCTGCCGGATTCAAAACTCAAGGCAATTTTATCTTCGTCGTTATTATCGATGATTATTTCCCCGGCAACTTCTTCAAAAAGGGGCAGGGAAAGATCGAACACTCTTGAGGAGTCAACGTTTCCGAGAAAATTGCCGCATATCATATTGGCCGACTCCTTAATGCAGTCTTCCCTCAGCTTGTCCGTCACCTCATTTTGCTGAATGTTCAACATGTTCTGAACCATAACTCCGGCGATCCCGTCAGAAAAATAGACATTGAGCTTCCCGCTTTTATCGCCGGAAAAACTTATTGAAGCTGACCACCGGTATTTCAGACGTTTTATTTCAGAATGCTCGAGAAACACAAAAAACATCTTCTCGAAAACCTCAAAAATCGAGTTCTGAAGAGCATTCTTTGTCGTTTTCATATCCGCCATCATTGCCTACCCCTATAATCTCATGTAACTTTTGCTTCAGCACCTCCGGAACAAACGGTTTTTTGATAAATCCTCCAGCGCCCAGGGCAAAAGCCTCCTTTATCCTCTCTTCACTACCCTCAGTCGAGATCATGATCACCGGAATTTGCTTGTAAAGCTCATCCTTCTTCAACTGGGCAAGCATTTCCAGACCATTCATCTCCGGCATGTTTATATCGGAAATTATTACATCCACCCACTCATCGGCCAATATTGCCAATGCCTCCTTGCCATTTCCCGCCTCAAGGCAATTATCCATCCGGAATCCGGATATGGAAATAATCTTCTTAATGACCGCCCGCATGGCATTCGAGTCATCAACAATCAGTACATTGAACGACATATCGTCTCTCCACAAAAATTCATTGCCAACTTTTCCCTTCTTTTTTCCAAACGCCGGCCGGATAACGCGATTTGCAGGTTATTGGCTATCCTATATAATGCCCAGCACCTCTTCGGCATGCTTCAATTCTTCGACAAGCTGAATCATCCCCAGTTCAAGATCCTTTTCATGAAAGTCAAATTTTTTCATAATTTCACTCACTCCCCGGTGGGCGAGGCCATCGAAGCCGCCTGTATATCCGGAAATCAGGCACACCTGATCAGCAAGATAAACAAGCCACGCCATTACATCCTCTTTATTTTCCAGCAAATCCGGACGGTGGTGAAACGCAATCGCATCCACGACGTCGTTGGGAAAATTCCATTTTTCGGCAATTTTCCCTCCTAACTCAGCATGGTTTATCCCTATAATCGACGCCTCCGCCTCAAGAAAGGAATAACCTCCCTCGGAAACAAGCTTCGAGATTTCGGCGAATGAGTCGTAAACCAGTTCCCCCATAACCATCTTGCCGACATCGTGCAAAAGGGCGGCGAGATATAGCTTGCCATCCTCTTTCTTCAAAATCTTCCGCGACAGTATCTGCGACATCAAGGCAACGGCAACCGAATGTTCCCAAATCTCCCGCGCCTTTTCCACATAACCCCGGCCTTCTTTTTTGAAAAAACGTGAAGCGCCGGCGGTCTGCACTATTCGCAACAGATTGTCCCTGCCCAGGAAAACAACGGCATCCCGCAGCGATCCAATCTTCTGCCGCGCTCCAAAATATGGAGAATTGCTCATTTTCACAATGTTCGCCGCTATCGCCTGATCATACTTGATCACATCGACAATGTCCGAAGCGGAATAATCATCGGTGCGCAGTATTTCTCCAATCCTGAAAACGGTAAGCGGAAAGGAAGGCAGTTTATCAACAGATTTAATTATTTCGTCTATCCTCATAGCTCGTATAGCCGCCCCTCCTTCCCCTTAACTTGCGCCAGACCGCTTGCAATATCCAGGCGTACGGTACGATTATAGTTCTTTCCGGTATCCTCCTTGTCTATCAGGATATTGTTTTTCCAGAACATCTTTCTCAGTGCCATTATGTTCTTTTCACCGATGCGGAAATAGTTGGAATCGTCGAGGATTCTGGCGCCGCCGGCGATTTTTACTATAATCCGCCTCTTTTCAGCGCCCAGTTTGTAGCAAGATTTAAATAAAAGAGGGATGCCGGTATCGGCGAACATCGCGGGATTCTCCTGCGCCTTATGGGCATCAAGGCTCGAATCAGGCAACATGTAATGCAAAAGTCCGCCTGCCTTCGCCACCGGGTCATACAAAATAACCGCAATACAAGAACCAAGGGCATATGTTACCAAAACATCTTCCAAGTTATTACTTACCTTTACATCAGCAATCCCGACGACTATTTCGCTCATTAAGCTGTTCTCTATTTTTTATAAACGCTTGGTTCGACGTATTTAAAAGAATGGCTGAGACTGGTCAAACTCTCCGAATGTCCTACAAATAAATAACCGTCCTTCTTCAAACTGTTAAAGAAATTGCCCACTAATCTCTGCTGTGTCTGCTTGTCAAAATAGATCATCACATTGCGACAGAAAATAAAATCGAACCGCACTCCCGGAGGCGGAGACTGCATGAGATTGAACAACTTGAAATTGACCATCGCCCTGATCTCTTTTTTGACTCGCAGATAACCAGTCAGTTTACCGGAACCCCGCTGAAAATATTTATTCAACAGGGAAGCGGGAATATTCTTGGCCTTGTCAACCGGGTAGATCCCCTCCGCAGCCTTACTTATAACCGCCGTAGATATATCGGTTGCCAATATCCTAACCTTCGCAGCCTGCTCCATAAGCGACTCGCAAACGGTCATTGAGACCGAGTAAGGCTCTTCCCCCGTGGAACATCCGGCACACCAAATCAGCAATTTAGGATTACGTTCCTTTTGGGCAGCGTTCTCCCAAAAAATTGGCAACAGCTCGGAAAGTTTAGTAAAATGACTTTCTTCCCGGAAAAAATAGGTAAGATTGGTGGAAATTGAATCAATCATCCTGACCAATTCATCAATTCCGCCCTTGCCCGTTATAAAATTATAATACTCCGTAAAAGAGGAAAAGCCCCCCTCCCGCAGCCTCTTCCCCAGCCGGGCGCTGACGAGCTCCTTCTTTCCGCTGTGCAGGTTTATCCCGCATTTGCTGTAAACGAGCGCACTGATCTTCTCAAAATCGCTATCTCTGAGCTCATATTCAGCCATATTTATTAATCTTGCTTTTCTGCAACATATACAGACACTTGCCATCCTGACAGAGGGGGAAGTTACGCAACCTTTTCCATCATTGTCAGCTCGTCATTATTCAACGCCCGATCGATATCGAGCAGTATCTTAACGCTGCCGCCAATCTTTGCCATCCCCAGGATATACTCGGTATCGAGTTTCGCTCCAAAGACGGGGGTATCCTCAATGTCGGCGCCCTTTACGTTTAAAACCTCCGATACGGAATCGACAATAATGCCGATCAGGATCGGCCCCGCATTGCCGGATATCTCGACAACGATGACACAGGTGCGCTCCGTGTAGTCGTCCTCCGCCATCGCAAATTTGAGCCTCAGATCGATCACCGGGATCACCTTGCCTCGCAGATTGATCACACCCTTCACGTAGGGAGGCATCCGGGGAATAGTCGTGATTGCCATCAGTCCTATAATTTCCTTCACTTTCAATATTCCTATGCCATACTCCTCGCCGGCCAGTGAAAAGGTCAGGTACTTGCCTTCCCTGTTTGCAGTCTTTGTACCCTGTTCTGCCATCTCAACTTTATTTTCCATGGAAACCTCCTCAAGGGAATGATAAATTTCAGTAAAAACGGTTGGTCGCATCTGAAAAGTTGTCTGCGATCATATAGAAAAAAAAGTTTTTGTCAATGATCATTAAAGCTTCAAAAAGCAATTCTCTTGAAATATTCGGATAGCCAGAGTAGTATCGGGCAGCTTACAGAAAGAAACTGCTGTGGCAATAAAACCCGTCATCCGGGAATTGTTTGCAGAATCATGCACGGAACCGGCATAATGCTGAAAGTGTATAGGGACTTGGCCTCTATCCTGGAATAAGATGGAATGAATGTTGTGAACGACAAGCCAATTGATGAATTCAATCTTGGGGAACTGCTTGGTCGCAGTGAATCAATCCTGAAGGTATTTGAGACAACGGCAAAGGTAGCAAACTCGGACAGCACGGTGATCGTATATGGAGAAAGCGGGACCGGCAAAGAACTTGTTGCCCGGGCAATCCACTGCAACAGCGACAGAAAGGGCAGTAAAATTGTCGCCGTAAATTGCGGCGCCATTCCGGAAGAACTGCTGGAAAGCGAACTTTTCGGCCATGAAAAGGGGGCATTTACCGGCGCCATCCGCAGCCGCGCAGGACGATTTGAGCTGGCCCAGGGGGGAACCATTTTTCTCGATGAAATAGGCGACATGAGCCCTGCCCTGCAGGTAAAACTGCTGCGCGTCATTCAGGAGAAGGCGTTCGAAAGGGTTGGCGGCGTCAAGACAATCAAGGCAGATGTCCGCATTATCTCAGCGACAAATCAGGATCTGGAAAAAGCGGTTGCCGAAAAAAAATTCCGGGATGATCTCTTCTACCGCGTTAACGTAATCCCGATTTATATGCCGCCGCTGCGGGAAAGAAAGATCGACATACCCCTCCTCGCCGTTCATTTTCTCGACAAGTTTAACAATCTGAACAATAAGACCGTCACGGGAATAACAGACGAAGCCATGCATATTTTTCAGCATTACCCCTGGCCCGGCAATGTCAGAGAGCTTCAGAATCTTATCGAAAGAATCGTTGTAATTAAGGAACGGGGAGAAATAAACATCGCTGATCTCCCGGCCAGAATGATTGTTTCCTCAGAGGATAAAGCTTTCGCGGAATCTGACTGCGGCTTTCCCGACGGGGGAATGGACTTGAACAGGGTTGTGGAAAACTTCGAAAGGGATTTGCTCTGCCGGGCTTTAAAGAAAACCAGCGGAGTCAAGAGCAGAGCGGCAACCCTTTTGGGAATAAACAGAACGACCCTGGTGGAAAAATTAAAAAGATTTAAAATAACATAAACATAGAAGACAAAAATGGATCTGCTAACCCTGATTGAAAGAATGCCCGCTTTTCCACAAAGCGTTCAGCGGCTCATGGATTTAACATCCGACATAAATTGTCCTCCCCGGGAGGTGGTGGATGTAATACAGCGCGATCCGGTCTTGATGATGAATATTCTGAAGTTAGTAAACTCTTCCTATTTCGGATTGTCGCAGCCGATAACCTCAGTCAACCACGCCGTCGTTTATATAGGCATCAATACAGTAAAAAATATGGCCCTGCTTACGGCAGCGCTTGGCGTGCTTCCCCGGAGAAACAAAGCAGGTTTTAATATAGACGATTTTTTACTGCATTCATTATCCACAGCCGCCATATCAAAAATTCTGGCGAAGAAAATTTCCGTCCCCGCCAAGGATTGGTCTGACTTTTTCCTGTGCGGACTGCTTCACGATTTTGGTAAAATAGTTTTTACAAACTTTTTGCCGGGGGAATATCAAAGAACGCTCCTTGTCGCCAGGGAACAGGGAATTTCTCTCTACGATGCGGAGCGGCAGTTTCTGGAAACCGACCATGCGCAAGTGGGGGCGCTGCTCGCAGAAAAGTGGCGCCTCCCCTCTGTTGTGGTTGAATGTATAAAAAATCATCATTGCCGGGACGCCCAGCAGCAATTGCTGACTGATGCAGTTTTTGCTGCAAACCAGATAACCAAGGAAACGGGAACAGGCTACAGCGGCGATGACATTGTCCAGGAGCTTCCTGATAAAATTTATGCCCTGTTGGGAATCGCGGAGATGGAAAATGTCATTTTATCGTTAGGAGACGTCAGCACAACTTTAGACAAGTCTTTGTTGCAGCAGTAGACAGGGGGACAATGCAGTTATTCAGCAACTACTGCAACCGCGAACAGGCTGCCGGCATTCAGCAGGTCAGACGGAAAATCAGCTTTTCTTTACAGCGAGGAGGGCGGGGAATTTGAAAATACGCTTCTGGGGAGTGCGCGGTTCGATACCTTCGCCCGGCTTCAATACCGTCAGGCATGGCGGCAACACCACCTGCATCGAGGTGAAAACCGACAGCGGACAGACAATCATCCTTGATGCGGGCACGGGCATCTATCCGTTATCTCAGCAGCTTCTCAAGGAGATGCCTCTCACCTGCGATATATTTATCACCCATACCCACTGGGATCATATCCAGGGATTGCCCTTTTTCCTTCCGCTTTTCATGTCCGGGAACCGTATAAGGATTTACGGAACATTTGATCCTCTGCTGCAAAAAGACATCGGGGATGCGCTGAAGGATCAAATGGCGTACTGCTATTTCCCTGTCAGAGAAACGGAACTTGCCGCCGACATACAATACACCTCGCTTCGCGAACGGCAAACAATAGAGGTAGGATCAACGCTGGTTACAAGCATCCTGATGAACCACACCTCCCTTAATTTCGGCTATCTTATAGAAGACAATGGGAAAAAGGTTTTTTTCACCGGCGACAATGAAAAATTGTTCAATATTTATGATCCGGAAGACGACTGCTATGAAGAATATGACAAGATTATCCAGGGAAAAAACGATTTTCTGCGTGATTTCATAAGAGGAGTCGCTGTTGTTATTGCCGATTCCGCATATACCGGTGATGAATACATGGCAAAAAAGGGATGGGGTCACGGCACTTATGAGTATTGCATCGATATGGCAAAAAAAGCGGAAGCCCGCTCGCTGTACTTCACTCACCATGAACCGCTGCGCAGCGACGATGAGCTCGACATGATTGAAAAACAGTTAAGGGCGCGGTTCTCATCTTCCCCCGGAGCGCCTCTCCTTTACATGGCGCACGAGGGTCTCGAAATAAATCTTTAAGCATCAGAGCCTGCGAGGTAAGCAATGTTGACAAAAGCGGTTATCGATCGCCTCCGGCAGCGTGTCGGAGCGGGAAACGTTTATCATGAGAAGGAAGATCTGCTGGTCTGCGGATATGACGCCACTCCGGAAATCAGCGCCCTTCCCGACGTGGCGGTGTTTCCGGAAAATATTGAGGGGCTGAAGGCGGCGCTTGAAGTCAGCCGCGAGGAAGGGCTTTCTGTCACCCCCCGGGGCGCGGCAACGGGGCTCTCCGGCGGGTGCACCCCTGTCGAAGGCGGGATGGTGCTCGGCCTCACCCGGATGAACCGGATCATCGAGATCGACGAAGCGAATTTGACCGCCACGGCCGAAGCGGGCGTCATTACGATCGATCTGTTCAACGCCGCGGCTGCGCGGGGACTCTTCTATCCGCCCGATCCCGGTTCGCAGAACGTCTCCACGCTGGGCGGCAACGTCGCGGAAAACGCCGGGGGGCTCCGCGGTCTCAAATATGGCGTCACCCGGAACTACGTAATGGCGCTGAAAGGCCTCCTTTCCGACGGAACGGAATTCTTCACCGGTGGAAAATGCGTCAAGGACGTGGCCGGCTATTCGCTGCGGGATTTGCTTGTCGGCAGCGAAGGCACCCTCGGAATCATCACCGAGGTCACGGTCCGCCTGATCAGCCCGCCCCAGGAGAAGCGCACCCTCCTTGCCTATTTCCGGGATATCCGCACCGCCGGCGAGGCGGTATCGCGAATCATTGCCGCCCGGATCATCCCCGCGACCCTCGAGATTATGGACAAAATGACAATCAACTGCGTCGAGGACTACTCGGCCATAGGACTTCCCCGCCAGATGGCGGCCCTCCTCCTGATAGAAGTTGACGGGCACCCCGCAGTGGTCGCCGAGGAGGCGGCCGGCGTCAGGAGAATCCTCGAAGAGGTCCGGGCAGATGAAATCCATCAGGCGGCAAGCCCCGCCGAGGCGACCCGTCTTGCCGCCGCCCGGCGAACCGCCCTTTCGGCAGTGGCCCGCGTCTCACCCACCACAATCCTGGAAGACGCCACAGTCCCCCGCAGCCGGCTGTCCGAAACCTTCGCCGAGATCGAAAGACTCAAGGAGAAATACCATGTACGGGTGGCCACCTTCGGCCACGCGGGGGACGGCAACCTGCATCCCACGGCCCTCGCCGATGAACGCGACCGCACAGAGATCGAAAATGTCCACGCCTTTTTCGACGAACTGTACGAAAAAGTCCTGGCAATGGGGGGAACGGTCTCCGGCGAACACGGCATCGGAATCGCCAAGAAAGGCTACCTGCTCCGTCAGTTCGGCGAGGGCGGCATGGGCGTCATGCGCCGGATCAAGGACTCCTTCGACCCGAAAGGCCTGCTCAATCCGGGGAAGATCTTCATTGATTCTGCTTCGCCTGCGAACATCCGGATTAAGGGAGGCCCCCATGCCTGAGCCGTCCCCCGCGGGCAATTTCCATCCGGCCGACGCACCCAGCTATGAATCGATCCTGCAGTGCATGCGCTGCGGCTTCTGCCTTGCAGTCTGCCCCACCTACGCCCTTACCAATCGGGAACGCTCCAGTCCGCGCGGCCGCGCGGCGCTGGCCCGCGCCGTGGCGGAGGGACGGCTGGAATTCACCGCCGCCATCGGGGAAGAGGCCTTCTTCTGCCTGGACTGCAAGGCTTGTTCCACGGCTTGCCCCTCGGGGGTGCGCGTCGGAACCATCATGGAATTCTGCCGCAGCCAGGAACAAAGCTTTCACCCCCCCTCCCTCCCCGCCGGCTTCCTGCGCGACTTCATCCTCAAGCGGATGCTCCCCTCGCCGGCTCTGATGGAGACATCGCTCCTGCCCATCCGTCTCTACCAGCGCCTCGGCTTGCAGTGGGCCGCCCGCCGGATCGGCCTCAACCGCTTCCTCCCTGACGTCCTGGCAAAGATGGAAGGCATCCTCCCCACTCTTGGCCGACCGCTCCGCCTCGATATCCCCGCGGTAATCCCGGCACAGGGGAAAAAGCGGGGCCGCGTGGCCTTTTTCCTCGGTTGCGCGATGAGCCTGGTTTTCCCCGATGTGTCGCGGCAGACCGCCCGCATCCTGGCCCAGCAGGGCTTCGAGGTCGTCACTCCGGCACAGGTAAAATGCTGCGGCGCCCCCCATCTGGCCGAAGGGGATCGCGAAACCGCCCGGCGTCTTGCCCTGATCAATCTCGACCTCTTCCTCGGACTGGATTGTGAATATATCGTCACGGACTGCGCCGGCTGCGGTTGCGCCTTGAAGGAGTACGAGGAGCTCCTCGAAGGCCATGCCGATCACGAGCGGCTCAGCCAGTTCCGCTCCAAAATCCGCGACATCTCCGAATTCCTCGCGGAGGTGAAAATCCGCACAGAGGAACTCCGGGAAGTGCCGCTCAGCGTCACTTATCATGAGCCCTGTCACCTCGTTCACGGCCAGGGCCTTTCCGCACCCCCGCGCCAGGTGATCCGACAGATTCCCGGCGTCGAGCTCCGGGAGATGAAGGAATCGAACTGGTGCTGCGGCATGGCCGGCTCCTTCGCCCTCAAGGAGATCGAGACCAGCCGCAAGCTTCTCGAAAGGAAACTAAACAATGTGCGGGCCACCGACGCCGACGTTCTCGTCACCGCTAACCCCGGCTGCCATCTCCAGCTCGCCTGGGGCGTCCGGGAGATGGGTTTGAAGCAGCCGGTTCTGCACATCGTGGAGCTTCTCGGACGCGCCCTCCCCCAATGAACGATTTGCCTGAAGAAAGCAGTGATCAGATGCAGCCACACTCCCCTCATGCCGAAGAAAAATTCCGTGAACTGCTCGCGCTGGTTGCCAGATTGAGATCTCCCGGGGGCTGTCCCTGGGACCAATCCCGGAAGCCGGAGGATATCTCCCGCTACCTGCTCGAAGAGTCCTATGAAGTCGTCGAGGCCATCGAAGGCGGCTCGCCGCCGGCGCTCCTGGAGGAACTCGGAGACCTTCTTTTTCAGATTCTCTTCCTCGCCCGGATGGCCGAGGAGAAGGAAGAATTCACCATTGCCGATGTTATGAATGCGGTCGCCGAAAAGATGATCCGCCGTCATCCGCATGTTTTCGGCAACGCCAGGGTCAAGAATGTCGAGGAGGTGCGCGACAACTGGGAGAGGATTAAAAAGGAGGTGGAACACAAGGGCGCCGGCGATGCCCGTCTGTTCGACGACGTCCCCCGCTCACTCCCCACCCTGGTAAAGGCCCAGCAGATCACCGCCCGGGCCTCAACGGTCGGATTTGATTGGAACAGCACAGCCGAGGTTCTGAAAAAAGTGGAAGAGGAACTCGGCGAATTCCGGGCCGCCCTGGAAAAAGGCGATCAAGAGGCAATGCACGATGAGGCGGGCGACCTCCTGTTCACACTTGTCAACCTCTGCCGCTTTGTCCGCGTGGATGCGGAGGCGGCGCTCCGGAGCTCTACAGGAAAGTTCACCCGGCGGTTCGCTTATATCGAGCAGAGCCTCGCCCGGCAGGGAAAGACTCCGGCGGATTCTTCCCTCGCTGAAATGGATCGGCTCTGGAACGAAGCTAAAGATAAAACGGCAGGAACGCCCTGAACGGCAGGAACCCGGCAAAGCGGCCGGGCGTGGTGAAAAAGAGCTTGTACAGCGCCGTGCCGCCGCGAAACGCCACCATCCCGGCAACGGCTGCATTACCATGGAGTTCCACCAGCGCCCTTGACAGGACGATGTCCTGTTCGACCTGGGCATCCGTCGGCCAGGGGGCGCAAGCCCGCCAGGCGGTGATCTGTGCCCGGGGAATCAAAATTCCACCTCCACCGTTTCGTTAGGGATGACACGCCACCGCAGATCGATGGGGGTGTCACCTTTTTCCTGACCCGGTGCGAGAAGGATGGGGCGGTAGCGCCGGGTCTTCAGTCGCTCCGCAAGCGGGTCGGCGAGACGCTTCTCGCCGAGTTTCTCCAGCATATAGCCCAGCCGCTGTACATCCGAGACTGCGTACAGGTCCGCAAGCCCCGCCAGCGCCTCCGGGTCGGTCTTTTCGGCTAGTTCGCCAAGGACACTGGCGACGTTGCCGACATGTCCTGCCGCAGGGGCGAAGCGGACGAGATCGAAGACGGTCGCCTCCGGGGTGGAAACCCGCATCGAGCCGGTCTCGGTTTGAATATCGACCACCGGCGGAGCCAAATGGACCTTCATGGTCTACATGGCCGGGGATAAAACCTTGACGGCGCGGCCCTTCGGGACATTGCCGAGATGGCCAAAACCGGATCCACCAAGGACGTCCACATCCTGGTGCAGTTTGACCGGATCGAAGACCAACTGACTCGGCGCTTTAGGATCACTCCGGGAGGAGAGACAACCGCTACGAAGGCTTCCTTCGGAAGCAAACTACTGCAATACTACTGCAGGCCCTTCCGAATGCAAAAAAAGAAGGGCCGGCCGTACGGCCAAGCCCCTGATTTTCCTGGTGCCGGAGGTCGGAATCGAACCGACATGAAGTTGCCCTCGGGGGATTTTGAGCCACATTATAGTATGAGGCGATTTCCCATCATAAAATAATGCCTTATATATCAATCGATTCCGACACCGTTCTTTGTTTCCGTTTGTTTATCTTGGTTCTTTTTCGGGTATGACGGTTACAAATTAGTTACAGTCTCCCTCCTCAATAACTGCATTGCTGCATGTAATTTTGGCCTTTATTTTCTTGGGAATACTATACCGATGCAGAGAAAAATGCAATTTTTCATCTGAAAATGTACATCTAAGTATTTGACTTTCTTACATACCGTAAAGAGCGTTGTGTTAATGGCGAACAGGAGGCCGGGTAGATCGTAAAAATTTCATCTGCGTGCTCGCGGCAACATCCCTTTGTTCTTAAACCCGGCCGGGTCAGTTTCATTTCCGGGGTCGCAACCACCAGTAAGAATCGACCTCCATCCTGTAAACCATTTGTTGTTCCTTTTCCTCGATGATCACGCAGCCTTCTTTATCTCCACCTCGTAGCCAAGGGCTTTTAACCGCTTGATGTGGCCCTTTACAATCTTGTCTTCTCACCCAGGCACACTGGGTGTAGACTTCCCCTTTATCCGGACATAAATTTTCAGTATATTTGAGAACAACACATGGGTTTTCACACTGCATGAGATACGGTGAAAGGCGGAGAGGAAAACGGGGCTGAGAATTCCCAGCCCCGAAGTGGTTTAGAAGGCATTCAGATCCATGCGGACGGATAATTTTGAAGCGGCTATATCGGAGAATACCTGATTTTCTTTCGCTATTTTTTTGAGGCTCACAAT
>CAZKHU010000054.1:0-19289 GCA_964552725.1 uncultured Syntrophus sp. | reverse complement strand
CCCTTTTCGCTATGGGCTGCAAGCCATTGTAACCGATTTTATTTCTCATTACCGGCTGGCGTCCACGGATGTCATGGCTGTGGGTCTTGAACGCAAAACCAACCCGGAAATATGCAATCTGAGAATGGATTTTCGCGTCCATTCTCCCGCCGACGGCAACTTTGCCATTGAGATCCAGCGGAAAATGCTGAATGAAGGAAAACTGCCGTAGGTTTTGGCCAGTAACCCCAAAAAGTGAGAAGAAAGGATCATAATGAATATAGTTGTTTCCGGATCGCTTGCCTATGACCGCATCATGTCTTTCCCGGGACATTTTTCCGACCATATACTGCCTGACAAGATACATGTATTGAACGTCTGCTTTCAGGTAAACGGGATGAAGGAAAAATATGGCGGCACGGCGGGTAATATTGCCTACTCCCTGGGATTGATGGGAGAAAAACCACTGATATCGGCAACAATAGGGCAGGATTATGCGCGATATTTCGCATGGCTTGCCGAAAACGGCATCTCAACCGAGGCCATCAAAATCATCGATGATGAATTCACCGCCGGGGCCTATATCACCACCGATCTTGCCGACAATCAGATTACCGGGTTCAATCCGGGCGCCATGCAGTATTCCGCCGGCATGAATTTCGATGCAGTGAAGGCGGACGAGACCATTGTCATCGTGTCCCCCGGCAATATGGATGATATGATCAATTACCCGAGCGCCTGCAAGCAGAGGGGGATCGGATACATATTCGATCCCGGGCAATCCCTGCCTGTCTGGGATGCAAAAGAACTGCTTCAGTCAATCTCGGGCTGCAAGATACTGATTGTCAATGACTACGAGCTGGAACTGATTGTCAATAAGACAGGGCTGAGTAAAGGCGACCTCCTGGGGTTTGCCGGGGCGATCATTACCACACTGGGAGAAGCAGGTTCACTGATTTCCACAAAGGCCGGCGAAATAAGCATTCCCCCGGCAAAGGCAAGGGTGGTGACCGACCCGACCGGAGCGGGCGACTCCTACCGGGGAGGGCTGATCAGCGGGCTTGTCCGGGGAATGGATATCGAGCAGAGCGCCCGGCTGGGAAGCGTCTGCGCATCGTTTGCAGTGGAGAAGTACGGAACCCAGGAATACCGGTTTACCCCCGGGGAGTTTGCCGCAAGGTTGGACGACTGATTGGGCGCGGGAGATGCCCCCGGTGAGTCGAGACGCTTTTGCATTATCCCGATGGTTGCCTGCCTCAAGCCATCATCGGGGGCCAGCGGGAAAGGCGGTCACGATTACGTAATTCTTTTTTCCCTTCCGCAGCCGTATTTCCCCTTTCTCGTCGGTGTCGGAGAGGGTTATTTTTTCATCAAACGCGGCAATCTGCCGGTCGTTTACATAACCACCCCCCTGCGAGAGCAGGCGTCTGGCCTCCCCTCGCGAGGCGCACAGGCCCGCTTCCTGAAAAAGCTCGAACGCGGGGACGCCGGCCTCCAGCTCCGTCCGGCTTTTCTGAAACGACGGAATTGCATCGGTATCCAGTCCTTCGGCTGCGCGCGGTATGGAACTGGAGGGGAATAGCCCGTCTTCTATCGGTTTCAAGCCAAAGGCGCCCGCGGAGGCCTTCCAGGCGGCCGCGGCCTCTTTTTCGCCATGGGTTATCTTCGTCGCTTCGAAGGCCAGCACCGTCTTGGCCATGTTCAGGCGGGCATCGGCAAGCCCTCTTACCGCATCGATTTCCTCCATCGGCAGGAAGGTGAACAGTGAAAGAAAACGCGCCACATCCGCATCTTCCGTGTTGACCCAGAACTGATAATATTCGTAAGGAGAGGTAAGCGCGGCGTCCAGCCAGACGGTTCCCTTTTCCGTTTTTCCCATCTTGTGCCCCTGGGAGGTGGTGATGAGCGGGAAGGTCAGGCTGTAGGCCTTTTTCTCTTCCATCCGGCGGATAAGGTCAATGCCGGCGACCATATTGCCCCACTGGTCGTTTCCCCCCATCTGCATCAGGCAGTCCCAGTTTTTGAAGAGCTGCAGAAAATCGTAGGACTGGAGAAGCATGTAGTTGAATTCGATGAAATTCAGCCCCTTCTCCAGGCGCATCCGGTAACTTTCGGCGGCGAGCATCCGGTTGACGCTGAAGTGCCGGCCGATATCCCTCAGAAATTCTATATAGTTAAGCGGCGTCAGCCAGTCGGCGTTATTGAGCAGCAGTGCCCGGCCTTCAGAGAAATCCAGATAGCGGGAGAGTTGTTTTTTTATGCCCTCCGCATTGGCGTTGATCTGTTCCCGGGAAAGGATCCTGCGCATTTCGGTCTTTCCCGACGGATCGCCGATCAGCGCGGTGCCGCCTCCTACCAGCGCAATGGGACGGTGCCCCTGTCTTTGCATGTGGGCCAGGGCCATGATCGGGACGAGCGAGCCGATATGCAGGGACGCCGCTGTTGGATCGAAGCCTATGTAGCAGGTTATGGATTTTTCCTTAAGGAGTTGATCTATTTCCGCCTCATCGGTGATCTGTTCGATAAACCCCCGTTCTCTGAATATGTCGTAAACGCTCTTCAAAACTCTTTTCCTCCTGACCTTCCAAGTTTGACTGCCTTCCTCGTTATTTTTCCGGGAAATCAACGGAAAGGCACGTTCAGCCGCTCGATTCCCCGGGAACTGCCTTCCGGCGATATCTCCAGAATAACCCCCTGCAGACGCACGTCGTTTTTGGCCACATCGAACTTGTTGGGTATCTGCAACAAAAACCTTTGCACGACCGCCTCCTTCTGCATGCCGATCACCGAGTCGAGAGGGCCGGTCATGCCGGCGTCGGTGATGCAGGCAGTTCCCCCGGGCAGAATGCGTTCGTCAGCCGTCTGCACATGGGTGTGCGTTCCGAGAACGGCGCTTACCCGCGAGTCCAGATACCAGCTCAGGGCGATCTTTTCCGAGGAGGCCTCCGCATGGATATCGACAATAATGATCCGCGCCTTCTTCAGCTTTTCGATTTCCCGGTCGGCGGCGCGAAATGGACATTCTATCGGATTCATGAAGATACGTCCCTGAAGATTGATGATCCCTACGGGAATTCCCCCCTCGGTGCAGGTCAGGACGCTTCCCCTGCCGGGCGTTCCCTCGGGATAGTTGGCCGGGCGGAGCAGGGTTTCGTAATTGTCAATGAAGCCCATAACCTCTTTTTTGTCCCAGATGTGATTCCCCGAGGTCAGAACGTCGATATTGGCGGCATAAAGCTCCTGGATGATCTCGGCGGTGACCCCGAACCCGGCGGCGGCGTTTTCGCAATTGGCGATTACAAAGTCTATCCCCCGCTGTTCGATGATTCCGGGAAGCAGTTCACGGACGGCGAGTCTCCCGGGTTTTCCGACAATATCGCCGATAAAAAGGATCTTCATGGCAGCCCCTATCGCGCAAGCTCGGAAACGCGCGTCTCCCGGATTACGGTAACCTTTATCTGTCCTGGATATGTCAATTCCGCTTCAATCCGCTTGACGATGTCTTTGCAGAGCATTACTGCATCGCTGTCGGAAATCTTCTCGTTTTCGACCATGATGCGGATTTCCCTGCCCGCTTGAATCGCAAAGCATTTATCCACGCCGCTGAAGGAATTGGCGATGCTTTCGAGCTCTTCGAGACGCTTGACGTAGTTTTCGAGCATCTCCCTGCGCGCCCCCGGCCGCGCCGCCGACAGGCTGTCCGCTGCCTGAATCAGCACCCCCAGCGGGGTGTTGATCATCGGGTCTTCATGGTGGGCGGCGATCGCCTGCACGATTCGCGAAGGTTCGCCGAAACGCTTTGCGTAATCGGCGCCGATTGTGGGATGGGAACCTTCCACCTTGTGATCGATCGCCTTGCCGATATCGTGCAGCAGTCCTGCCCGTTTGGCCTCCTTGACGTTCATCTTGAGTTCGGCCGCCATCATGCCGGTCAGATGCGCCACTTCTATCGAGTGTTCGAGAACATTCTGCGAATAACTCGTGCGATATTTGAGACTGCCGATCATCGCCACCAGTTCGGGGTGCAGGTCATGCACGCCGACATCGAAGCAGACCCGCTCTCCGGTCTCCTTGATGATCGCGTCCACCTCCGAACGGACCTTTTTGACTATTTCCTCTATCCGCCCGGGATGGATACGCCCGTCCGTTATCAGCCGCTCCAGCGAAAGGCGCGCCACTTCCCGCCGGACGGGATCAAAACTGGACAGAACTACCGCCTCCGGGGTATCGTCAACGATCAGGTCAATCCCGGTTGCCGCCTCAATGGCCCGTATGTTTCGGCCTTCGCGGCCAATGATGCGCCCCTTCATCTCGTCATTCGGCAAGTTGACGACGGAAACGGTATTTTCCGCAACATAATCATTGGAATAGCGCTGGATCGCGTAGGCGATAACTTCCCTTGCCGCTTTATCCGCCGTTCGCCGCGCCTCTTCATCGATCTTTCTGATCATCAGCGCGGCTTCGCGTTTGGCCTCGGCTTCCATCGACTGGATGAGAATATTTTTCGCCTCCTCCACGGTAAGACCGGCAACCTGCTCCAGTTTTACCCTTTGCTCCTGCAACAGGAGATCAATTTTTTCATTTTTTTCGTTGATCTGCGCCTCTTTCTGCAGGCTCAGGCGTTCCCTGCTTTCCAGGGCGCTCTCTCGCTGGGAGAAGGTGTCCGAGCGCCGTTCGAGATTCTCCTCCTTTGACCGGAGCCGACGCTCCAGCGCTTCGAGTTCTTCTTTTCTTTCTTTTGCTTCCTTGTCGAAATCGGTTTTGACCCTGAGCAGGTTTTCCTTTGCCTGCAGGATAGAGTCCTTTTTGATTGTCTCCGCTTCTTTTCTTGCCTCGTCGAGGATTCTCGCCGAGAGACTTTCGGAGGATTCCAGTTTCTTCTTCGCGAGTTTTTGCCGCAGGGCAAAGCCGATCATCCCGCCTGCGGCAAAAACCGCCAGCAGGGACAGTATAAATAGGATCTTATATAGCAAAGTTGCCACCTCCTTGTTTTTGGGCCCGGACGTAAAGACTGGGCAGAGAAAAACTGTCTGCATTTAAGGGGATGCAAGAGGCGCCGTAATGATTGGGTGCTTATTGAAAAAAACAGTCCGGGGTCGTGAGCGGCAGTTTTGTCAAACGTCCGGAAAGGCGAAGTACGATATCAATTATTTCCGAAAAGACGGCCTTTCATGCAGCCATTGCAGGGTGCCCGGCTGCAGACCGTCATCTAAAAAAACACTCTTGATAACTTACATCTCAGGGGATTGCCCGCTTATCTCGTCTCATTTATCGAACGTATCAACTGCTCTGCTTTGCTCTCCAAATTATCGTAAAGATGTTCATTTTTTTCAGCAATCTGCAAATACTCATCCGCGATATTCAAAGCGGCCAGAATGGCAACAGTAAGGGTATTGCTACCGCCGAATTTTTGCACTTCGGAAACCTTGCTGCTGACATACCGGATAACATTGGCTATATGCTCATCCCCCGAATCGCTCACCACCGACAGTTGTTGCCCCAGAATGTTAAATTCAAAGCGCTTGTTCACCATCACCCTCTTGACAAATTATGAACACTGACTTTGGTTTCAGGGCGCCTTTATTTCCTGAAGCAAGTCAAGGAGCGAGTCCACCTTTGTGCGCACGGCATCCTTGTCCTCTTTTAACCCCTCCATCTTTGAATTTGCCTCTTCCAACTCCCTGGTTCTATTTTGAAGTTCTTCCTCCAACTCGATATTTCTCTTCTTCAGCAGGGCATAATCACCCAACAAACCGCTTATCTTGCTTTCCAGCTCTGAAAATTTCTGAAATTCCACGGCTTCCAAAATCTCCTCTTCATTGTAATATTATTATAGAGCCGGGGAAAAGACCCGGCTCTGCAAAATTCCGCACGATTATGCAGAGATGCCATAGGAAAGTCAAGGAATTATTTGCAGGAATAATCGACGGGCGCTTTGGTCATTTGTCATTCTCGATCGCAAAAAAGTAGTCGCGCATGGCCGCTATCGCCGCTTCCCGACTGCTTATCTGGCCGGCCGCTTCCCGGAAACGGGCGCCTCCGGGGAGCCCCTTGGTGTACCATAGCAGGTGCTTGCGGAAGTCCCTGACGCCGGCCCGTTCGCCGTGAAAAGCAACGGCCAGTTCTATGTGACGGATGATTATCGCCGCCCTTTCCTCAAGCGTGGGGGGCGAAAATGGAGTTCCTCCGAGCAGTGACAGGGTTTCGGCGATAAGCCACGGATTTCCCAGGGACCCTCTGCCGATCATGGCGCCGTCGCACCCTGTTTCCTGAAACATCCTGACGGCATCCTGGGGCTTGCGGATGTCCCCGTTGCCGATGACGGGAATCCGGATATGTCTCTTCAACCTTTCAATCAATTGCCAGTCCGCATGGCCGCTGTAGCCCTGATCGGCGGTGCGGGGATGGATGGTCACGGCATCGCAGCCCTCATCCTCGGCGAGCTTGCCGATCTCGAGGGCGTTTACCTGTCGGCCGTTCCAGCCGGAGCGGATCTTCACTGTAAAGGGGAGTTTTGTGGCATTTCTCACCGCCCGCATGATGGCGGCGGTCAGGATTGGATCTTGCATCAGTGCGGCGCCTGCGCCGGTTTTTGTTACCTTTTTTACCGGACAGCCCATATTGACGTCTATCAAATCGGCGCCGTGCTGCTCGGCTATTCGGGCCGCCTCGGCAAGTTCCCCGGGGTCGTTGCCGAATATCTGCACCCCGAGCGGCCGGTCCGCCGGGAGGGAGGCGAGATAATGCAACGTTTTGTCCGCTTTCCTGACAAGGCCGATTGCGCTTATCATCTCGGTATAGGCAAGGCCGCAGCCGAAAGATCGCACAACCGTCCGGAAAGGCAGATCGGTGATTCCCGCCAGCGGGGCCAGAAAGATGGCATTTTTCAGTTGTAAATTCCCGATTTTCATCTGCCGCGTACCCCTCATTCCTTTCCCGCAGGGAGCTGATAAAATGTTGACCTTTAGCCCTGATCAGCGGGAGAAGGCCGGGAGCGAATATTATTTTCGTAAATTTTTTAAAGCCACGTCCTCAGGGATGGTTTGCGAGAAGCAGGGCTGCCCTCTGCAAATCTTCCGGCGTGTTGATCCCCGCTGCCTCTGCCGGGTCGGAAACGGTCAAAGCGGTGGCCAGGAGTCCTTTTTTGCAGGCAATTTCAACGATGTCGGTAAGATAGTATTCCCGTTGAGCGTTTCTGTCGCCCAGAGAGGCGACGGCGGTAAAGAGAAACGGACTCTCGACGCAGTAGATCCCCGTGTTTATCTCCCGGACAAGCTTTTCCTCCTTGGACGCATCTTTTTCTTCAACGATTCTCGCTATCTGTCCATCCCCGGATTTGATCACCCGGCCATAGCCGACAGGATTATCGACAACCGTCGTGAGCACCGTGACCGCCGCCTGGTCTTTTCTTCGCTTCTCGAACAGGGCACTGATCGTGGAAGGTTTGATCAGCGGAACATCGCCGCACAGGATGACAATCTCTTCATTTAGTCCCTCAAACGCCTCCCGGGCCTGAAGTACGGCATGGCCGGTGCCCCGCAGTTCCTTCTGCTCTGCAAAAATCAGGTCCGGCTCCTGAAACAGCGCCCGGATCCTCTCTCCCTGATGGCCGATTACCACAACGATCCGGGAGGCGCCGGCCTCTCTGGCCGCCTTCAGGGGCCAGGACAGCAGCGGTCTGCCGCCGAGAGGGTGCAAGACCTTGGCAATATCCGACTTCATTCTTGTTCCCCTGCCGGCCGCCAGAACAATGGTCGAAAAACCGGTTTTTTTGTCGTCCATCGACAACCTCCCAATAGTTATCTATACGCAAGTATTCAATATTTGTAAATGTTCTTGAAATATGACTCCAGAATCACGGGCCCGGAGGATAGCCTTGAACTCCGGCGCTGCTGAGAACATGACTCTGTCCGCTATCGAAAGATTCGGTTAATGCCTCCCGGGTCGTTTCTGTACAACAATCTGATATGTTTGCGATAATGCTGCCGGCAGCGCGGCAGTGCCTCCATCGATCAATTCTGGGCTACGGTACCACTATCGATGAAGTTCTGTCAATTGTGCCGCTGGTCAATGCCCGCGTCCGTTTGCCGATTAATTTGACTAACGCCCCTTTTTCCGTTATGTACCTCCGAAAAGCTCAAGCCTTTCAACCCGGCGATATCGCAAAGGGCGATTGAAAGAGACAGGCGCTTTGCTGCCGGCCATGATCATTGCTGCACCAACGAATTAAGGAGATTACCCTATGACCAGAGTCCTGCTTGTCGGAAACGGGGCCAGAGAACACGCGCTCGCCGAGGCGATCATGCGTTCGCAACATGATCCCCGTCTCTATTCTTTTATGAAGACAAACAACCCCGGGATAGCCTCCCTGTCGGAAGCGGTTTGCCTGGGCCGCTATGACGATCTGCAGGCGATAACCGCTTTTTCCCTCGAATCCAAAGCCGATTTCGCCTTTGTAGGCCCTGAAGAGCCGCTGTCCAACGGCGTTGTCGACGCGCTGGCGGCGCAGGGCGTTCCCGCCGTCGGGCCGACCAGCTCCCTTGCCCGGCTGGAAACTTCGAAATCGTTCACGCGGAACCTGCTGGAGAAATACGGCATTGCCGGCAATCCCCGCTTCAGAAATTTTACGACGATGGACGGAATTCCGGAATTTCTCGACGAGCTCGACGGGATTGTCATCAAACCGGACGGCCTCACCGGAGGCAAGGGGGTGCTCGTCCAGGGGGATCATTTTCAGGAAAAGGCGGAGGCAATTTCGTTCTGCCGAGAAATTCTCATGGCGCATCCCGGTGTGACCATTGAGGAAAAGCTTGAAGGAGAGGAGTTTTCATTGCAGTGTCTGTGCGATGGCTGGACGGTCGTCGCCACTCCGCCGGTGCAGGATCACAAGCGCCGTTTTGTCGGCGACCGCGGTCCGAACACGGGGGGAATGGGCTCCTACTCGGGCGCCGACCATCTGCTGCCTTTCCTTACGGCCGACGCCGTTGCCGCGGGTCTGGCGATTACCCGGAAGGTGGCCGAGGCCCTGCGGATTGAAACGGGAGTTCCCTACAAAGGCGTCCTCTACGGCGGGTTCATGACAACCCGCGCAGGGGTGCGGCTGATCGAATACAACGCCCGCTTCGGCGATCCCGAGGCAATGAACATCCTGCCGCTTCTGGAAACCGATTTCATCGAGCTCTGCCGGGCGATTATCGCCGGGCGTTTGGACAGCCTTGACGTCAAATTTGCAGGCAAGGCAACGGTGTGCAAATATGTCGTTCCCAAAAGCTACGGCCTGGCGGAGGGCGGCGCCGGCGAGGGGTCGCTTTCTTCCCGGATTGAAATCGGCGACACCGGGGGGGCCAGGCTGTACTACTCTTCCGTTGACAAAAGGCCGGACGGCCTCTACATGACATCGTCCCGGGCAATCGGGGTGGTCGGAATCGCCGCTGATATCGCCGCGGCCGAGAAAATTGCCGAGGAGGCAGTGGGGGCCATCCGGGGGCCGGTTGATCACCGCCCCGACATCGGGGGCAGCGAACTGCTTCAGAAACGCATTGACCACATGAAAAGACTAACGGGCAGCAAAGATTGACAAGCGCCGTTTCCGGCAGCCATACAGGAGGTAGAAATGCAGCAGAATCTGATAAAACGGGCGCTGATCAGCGTCACCGACAAGACGGGGATTGTCGAATTCGCGAAGGGGCTTCAGGCCTTCGGAGTCGAAATTCTTTCCACCGGCGGAACGGCGGCACAGTTGCGCGCAAGCGGCGTCAGCGTAATTGATGTGTCTGATTACACGGGGTTTCCGGAGATGATGGACGGCCGGCTCAAGACCCTGCATCCGAAGATTCACGGCGGGCTGCTGGCCCTCCGCGACAAGGAGGAACATCTCGAAGCCTTGAAGAAGCATGACATCGGGCTCATCGACATGGTCGTCATCAACCTCTACCGTTTCGAGGACACCGTCGCCCGTCCGGGCTGCACGCTTGCGGAGGCGATCGAAAACATCGATATCGGCGGGCCGACGATGCTCCGCGCCGCCTCGAAGAACTACCGTTTTGTCACCGTCGTTACCGACCCTGCCGATTACGGTAAAATCATTGCCGCGATGCAAGAGACCGCCGGACGGATTTCGGAGGCGATCAATTTCGAGCTGGCCAAAAAGACCTTCCAGCTTACCGCCCGCTACGACGGGGCGATTTCCAACCACCTCGGACTGATTGTCGCCGGCGCCGGGGAAAAGAGAGAGTTTCCTGATACTTTCACCGTACAGTTTACCAGGGCGCAGGATCTCCGCTATGGCGAAAATCCCCACCAGAAGGCGGCCTTCTACCGTGAGAACGACCCGAAAATCTCCGCCCTTTCCAACGCGCGGCAGCTTCAGGGGAAGGAACTTTCCTACAATAATATTATGGACGGCGACGCCGCCTGGCAGGTTGTCTCCGATCTTGCGCTGCCGGGGGCGGTAATCATCAAACACGCCAACCCCTGCGGGGCGGCGACCGACAGCGACATGGCGGAGGCCTTCCGGAAGGCGCTCGCCGGCGATCCCGTTTCCGCCTTTGGCGGCATCGTCGCGCTGAACCGGCCGGTCGATGCGAAGACCGCCGAGGAGCTGACGAAGACGTTTTTCGAGGTGATTATCGCCCCGGCCTTTTCCGGCGACGCGGCAAAAATTCTGGAAACAAAACAGAACGTCCGGGTTCTGGAAATCCCCGCCTCGTGTGACCGGCGTTCCTCCGGCCATGACTTCCGCCGGGTGATGGGGGGGCTCCTTCTCCAGGACCGCGACAGCGACGCGTACGACATCAAAAAGGCCAGGGTTGTTACCAGGCGTGTTCCGACCGAAACCGAATACCAGGCCCTCGACTTTGCCTGGAGGCTTGTCAAGCATGTGAAATCGAATGCGATAGTCTTTGCGACCCGTGATCAGCTTGTCGGCCTCGGCGCCGGTCAGACGAGCCGGGTGGATTCGGTCAAACTGGCTATCATGAAGGCGGTCATCCCGACGGCCGGCTGTGTTGTCGGCTCGGACGCCTTTTTCCCGTTCCGCGACGGGATCGACATCGCCGCCGGGGCGGGCGTCACGGCGATTGTGCAGCCCGGCGGTTCGATGAAAGACGGGGAGGCGATCCAGGCGGCGGACGAACACAACATCGCGATGCTCTTTACCGGGATGAGACATTTCAGGCATTGATGAAAATTTATCAACGTTAAACGTCATTTTGAGGTGAAAAAATGCCCAAAAAAGCAGATGTTCTGGTCAGCGTTGTAATGGGAAGCGATTCCGATCTTCCCGTTATGGAAGAGGCGGCAAAAATTCTGGAGTCTTTCTCCGTTTCCCATGAGCTTTTTCTCACCTCGGCGCACCGGACGCCGGAACGGACAACCAAATTTGCCCGCGCCGCTGTCGGACGGGGCGTAAAAGTAATCATTGTCGGCGCCGGGGCCGCCGCCCACCTTGCCGGGGTGATCGCCGCGCAGACGCCGCTGCCGATAATCGGGGTGCCTATCGACGCCACCTCGCTCCACGGCCTCGACGCGCTTCTGGCAACGGTTCAGATGCCCGGCGGAGTCCCCGTGGCAACTATGGCTATCGGCAGGGCCGGGGCAAAAAACGCCGCCCTCTTTGCCGTCCGGATGCTGGCCGGGGCGAATCCGGCCCTTGCCGCAAAGCTCGACGCCTATATTGCAAAGATGGCCGAAGAGGTAGAGAAAAAACAGCTCCACCTCAAGAAGTGACATGACGATTCTGCTTACGATCGATCCCCGGAATCCGGAACCGGAGAAAATCGCCGCGGCCGTCGCCATCCTCAGGAGGGGCGGCGTCATCGCCTGCCCGACGGAGACCTTCTACGGCCTCGGTGCGAACGCGGGGGACGAGACGGCGGTGGAGCGGGTATTTGCCGTCAAGGGGCGGGCCTTCAGCAACCCGGTCTCGGTTATCGTTGCCGCGGAGGCCGACATTCTGCCCCTTGTGGCGGAAGTCCCTGAAACTGCAAGGAAACTGATGAAGCGCTTCTGGCCCGGCCCGCTGACCATCGTGTTTAAGGCAGCCGCTTGCGTCTCTCCCCGCCTCACCGCAGGCGCCGGAAAGATCGGGATACGCGTCTCCAGTCATCCGGTTGCCGCCCTGATTGCCCGGGAACTCGGCGCGCCGCTGACCGCTACCAGCGCCAACCTCTCCGGGGAGCCGGAAAACGCCACTGCCGCCGGGGTAAGAGCCTCGCTCGGCAATCTTCCCGACGCGATAGTCGATAGCGGTGAAACGCCGGGGGCGCCCGGCTCGACCATTCTCGACGTCACCGTCTTTCCCCCCCGGATTCTCCGGAAGGGGGCCATCTCCGCCACACTGATCGACTCCGCGCTTGCAGGCGAGTCACGCTGAATCTATTATTCGGCCGGAACGACGGATTTTACAGTCCGGCTGGCGTGCCACTGATAGAGAATCCCCAGCGCCATCATGCCGACGCCGACCAGATCGGTTACAGCGCCGGGATCGATCAAGAGCAATCCTGCCGCGGCAAACCAGAGCCGTTCCCACCATTTCATATTTGTGAAACAGAATCCGATCATTGCGATGCCGACGCCGAACATCCCTCCGCAGGCGGTGATCAGGTTGCGCACAAGGAGCAGCGGGGTTGTGCCGATCAGAATCATCGCCGGATTGTAAACGAAGATATACGGGATGATGAAGGCGCCGATTGCAAGCTTTGTGGCTGTGACCCCTGTCCAGAAAGGATCCGCTTTGGCGATCCCCGCGCCGGCGTAGGCGGCCAGCGCCACGGGCGGGGTGATGTCCGCTACGATTCCAAAGTAGAAGACGAACAGATGCGCCGCCAGGAGCGGTACCCCCAGCATGACGAGAGCCGGAGCGGCAATCGTGGAGGTGATGACGTAGTTTGCCGTTGTCGGGACGCCCATGCCGAGAATCAGCGATGTAATCATCGTGAAGAAAAGGGTGAAAAACAGATTTCCTCCGGCAATGTCCACTATGCCGTTGCCCATTTTCAGGCCGATTCCGGTCAGGGTGACGACGCCGACGATGATCCCCGCGGTGGCGCAGGCAATGGCGACGCCGACAGCCCCTCTGGCCCCCGTATGCATGGCGGTGACAATATCCCAAATACTCATGCGGGTGACTTTTTTGATCAGTCCCGCCAGGATTGACAGTCCCAGACCTACAAGGGCGGCAAAGGTCGGGGTGTATCCTTCGGTCAGGACGTAGATGATGGCAAGCAGCGGGACAAAAAGATGTCCCCTTTCTTTCAGGACGTGGAAAAATTTAGGCAACTGATCGCGGCTCAATCCTTTGAGGCCGCACCGCTTGGCCTCGAAATGCACCTCGATAAAGATGCCGAGAAAGTACAAACAGGCCGGAATGGCGGCAGCTTTGGCGATAACGATATAGGGGGTGTTGGTGAATTCCGCTATCAGAAAGGCCGCAGCCCCCATGATGGGGGGCATGATCTGACCGCCCGTCGATGCCGCTGCCTCGACGGCGCCTGCAAATTCCGGTCGGTATCCGAGTTTTTTCATCATCGGGATGGTAAAGCTTCCGGAGCCGACCGTATTGGCGACGGAGCTTCCGGATAC
Source organism: uncultured Syntrophus sp. (assembly GCA_964552725.1). GTDB lineage: Bacteria > Desulfobacterota > Syntrophia > Syntrophales > UBA5619 > DYTH01. Next base: position 5,729 of record CAZKHU010000054.1, on the reverse strand, counting down.
GGTGCCCTCCAAAGCGCTGGTGATTACCGCCACCTTCGCAGGCCCTCCTGAAGCCCAGCCGGCGATAGCGTCGGCGATGTCGATGAAAAGCTTGCCGACCCCGGTTTTTTCAAGAAAGGCGCCGAAGAGGATGAAGAGAAAAATAAACGTGGCGGATACCCCGAGAGGGATGCCGAGGATTCCCTCCGTCGTGAAGTACATGTGCGACACTATCCGCCGAATGGAGTAACCGCGATGGGCGAGAAATCCTGGGAAATAGGGGCCAAAATACGAGTACAAAAGAAATGTCGAGGCAATGATGACGATCGGCAGCCCGACAACGCGGCGCGCCGCTTCCAGGGTGAGGAGCACCCCGCAGGCGCCGACGATGTAGTCCATTTGAGTATAGTCGCCGCCGGCTTCCATGATGCGGGTGTAGTTGAGGGTCATGTAGGCGCCCACATAAACCGCGAATGCTGCAAAGAGATAATTGTACCACTGGAGTTTATCGAGGGTCTTTTTCGTGGTCATGGGGAAGAGAAGAAAGACGAGGGCGAAGGCAAAAGACAGGTGCACCGACCGCTGCATCTGGGCCGGAAGCATCCCGAACATTGCCGTGTACACATGGAAACAGGAGAATGCAACGGCTATCCAGAAAACCAGCCAGTGGTCGAATCCGGCAAGCTTCCGGAAGGTCGATTCCTTGTCCACCTTCTTCAGCAGTTCCGCCAATTCTTCCTGCGATACTTCGGAAACCGTCTCTCCGGTGCTGCCGGTGCGTTCTGACACTTTCCGGTCATTGGCCAGCTTTGGTTCACTGTTCATGGCGCTAAACACCCTCCTCCGAGCGTTTGACGTAATGTCTGCTTCTCCACTGAAAATCTGAGGGCTTGACCAGGTTTTGCCAGCGAAACGAAGGGAATCTCACGCCCTTTCAGATGCAGTACATGTCCGGCCACTCGTCCCACGAAAATGGCAACATCGGGAACCAGACGATTGACTGTGTATTCGAGCCAGCCATCCGGACCGACCCGGAGAGGGTTTTCAGGCGAAGAAACCTCCGGCATCCCGGCGCCGAAGGCATCGTAACGGGAGCGGAGTATCCGCAGTTGTGTGCCCTCGATTCGCAGATAATCGTAAACCGGACGTTTGTTGACTGAATGAATATAGGAAACCGCCCATTCCTCCCCATCGGTCATGCGGGCACAGAGAACCGTTTGCTCCGACTTGACGGTTTTGACGACCAGAACGATTTGCGCGGGTATCATAAAAAAGAACAGCATGCCGAGGACCGCTGCAGCAATCAGCGTCCCCGGCATGATTCTTTTCAAACCTTTGATGAAAATATGGAGAAGATGGGGTTCCTTATGTTCCATCCCCGTTTCTCCCTGATTATTTCATCAGTCCTTTTTCCTTGTAGTACTTGACAGCACCCGGATGAAAGGGAATGGAAACGCCGGAAGACGCGGTCTTCAAACTCAGTTCCTTCCCCTTTGCATGAGACATGGCCAGTTCGCTCTGGTTTTCGAACATCGCTTTCACCAGATTGTATACCACATCGGTCTTCAAATCGGTGCTGGCGATGAGAACGGCGTTTACCGCCACGGTCTTCACCGGACTGGTCTGGTTTTTATAGGTGTTGGCAGGGATGGTGAAAGAGCTGAGGAATGGATATTTCTTGACGATGAGGGCGGCCTTGTCGTCGGCGATGTTGATGATCTTGACGCTGTGCTGGGCGCCGATATCCATGATCGCGGCATTGGGAATGCCCGCCGTGACGATGAACGCGTCGATGTGTTTATCCTTGAACTGCTCGGCGCTTTCGGCGAACGAAAGATACTGCGCCTTCACATCCTCTTTCGTCAGGCCATAGCTGTCGCAGAGCTGACGGAAATTGGCCTCGGTGCCGCTTCCGGGAGCGCCGACTCCGATCTTCATCCCCTTCAGATCATCGAAACTGTCGATCTTGCTGTCTCCCCTTACTACCACCTGGATCACTTCCGGATAGAGAACGGCCAGGGCAGCCATCTTGGTCAGTTTCTCCTTGAACGCCTCTTTGGCGTTGAAGGCAAAATCGACTGTATCGCTCTGGACGATGGCCAGTTCCGCTTCATTGCGATTCACAAGACGCACATTTTCTACGGAGGCTCCGGTTGCCTGGGCGGTAATGTTCATCCCGGGAACTTTGGAATTCCATATTTTGGCCAGAGCGCCGCCAAACGGGTAATAAGTCCCGGCTGTTCCACCGGTGGCAAGAACCATATTCTTGTCGGCGGCGCCAACCGTTGCCGCGGTTCCGGCTGCCAGCAAAACAGCCGCGCACACGCTTGCCAACTTTGTTACAAAGCCTTTTTTCCCCTTTTCCATAGCTTTTTCCTCCTTTTTTATTAAGAAATGCGTCCGACGGGTGCGAGTATAGGGACAAGCGTCAGGTGTGTCAAGAGGATTGTGTGTTGACATTGCGAGCTTCCGTCAATATACTCAACCAAGTGACAGAAGTGGTTGTTTCATTACGTTCAGGAGGTGAAGGCCGTGCCGATACACGAGTTTAAATGCAGGAAATGCGGAAATATTTTTGAATATCTATGTCTTCGCAGCGACGACAAGGATTACGTTGTCTGCCCCGCTTGCGGGCATGAAAAGACGGATATCCAGATATCCGCTTTTTCATCGTCGGGGCACAGCGCGGCGGGTTGCTCTTCTTCCTGCTCCCCCGCGAGCAGTTGTTCCTGAGGGTAAGACGGCGCTGTGGTTCACAGCGCAAAACTTGGGCGGAAGATTATCAGGGAAATAACGGGGAGGGCTGAGGCTGATGGTTAACGAGGTTACGGATAAAAATTTTCAGGATGCTGTTCTCAAATCAGCATTGACGACGCTTGTCGATTTCTGGGCGCCCTGGTGCGGACCCTGCCGGAAGATTTCACCTGTTGTGGAGAAGCTTGCTGAAGAATATGAAGGAAAGGCAGCCTTCTGCAAAATCAATGTTGACGAGGCGCCGGAAGTCGCAATCAAATACGGTATCCGCAGCATCCCGACACTGATGGTTTTCAAGGGCGGGGAGAAGGTCAATCAGGTGATCGGCGCCGTTCCGGAGTCTAAAATAAAGGCAATGCTCGACGAACAGATTTAAAATTGCGCTCAATCGACCAGGCCGGATAGCCTTTCCCCGATCGTTGTCTCCCCGCTTTTTACTTCGGCGATTGCGGCGCCGATTGTCTTCATGACGGCCTGCCTGCCGAAACTGTCTCTGATGCGCTTTTCCATATCAATAATCATAGGGCAGCTCACTTTTTTGCGCCGCAGCAGCCTCGTTTTCTGCGCTGCCTTCGATTGTGCCGAGAAGCTGTTTGAGAGACCGCTGTTTGAGTCCGTAAAGAGCCGAGTAGTAAACGGCGTTGGTCAGCACTTTTTTAACATAAAGACGAGTTTCCGTAAACGGGATTGATTCCACATAGATGGCCCCTTCCAGTTTTCGGGAATTTCGCCATTTCTGGGCGCGGCGCGGTCCGGCATTGTAAGCAGCGGCGGCGAAAGCATAATTTGCGGGAAACCGGTTCAGTATGTCTCGCAGATAGGATGTGCCCAGCGCGGCGTTTACCTCTGGTATTGTCAGGTGGGAGTTGTTAAAGCCAGCCATGCCGATCTTGCGGGCGACGATGCGCGCCGTTTCCGGCATCAACTGCATCAGGCCCATAGCCCCCGCGGAGGATCTGGCTTCGGGAGCGAAGAGGCTTTCCTGGCGGACAAGTCCCAGAACCACAGCTTCGTCGAGATTGCAGTTTTGGGCATTCTTTATAATTATGTCTTTGTAAGCGACCGGGTAGCGCAGCGAGAAATTGTGTTCCGAGGCAGTCAGTTCCGCCGTATTTGCGGAGCGATCCCAAATGCCGTTTATCCTTGCCAGTTCCGCTGCGGCCAGCAATTGCCGGTCGCTCATCGAACGCAAACCCCAACGCCATTCCCGGGCGGCCTCCGCCCGCAAATTGAGCCGATAGAGGGCGAGCGCCCGCTGGATGGCAGGGCGCCCCGCAATTCCGGAAAGTTCTTCTTTTGTCGAATCTGCGGCTTGAGGGGGCAGCGGCAGGGGCGCTCCCAATTCCTCGGCGGCGAGCAGCCCATAGAAATCGTAACGGCCGGAAATCTTTTTGAAGAGATTCATTCCGCCCTCTTTGTCTCCGGTCATGCAAAGCGACCGTCCCAGCCAGTATGTCCAGGCTGATTCATTGCGCAGCGGGGCCGCCATCCCCTCTATCGCGTTTTTTATCTCCGGCCAGTTTTCCTGTCTCAGCGCCATGCGAATCCGCCAGACAAGCTGTTCCCCGGCGGCGGCCTCTTTATCGGCTCTTTTGAACCACTCCAGGGACTCCGGAAGATGACTGCGGGCGCCCCGCAGTGCGACATAAGCCCATAAGCGCTGCTGATCCTCGAGGGAAAGGATTGTTTTGAGCTTTCCTTCCAGCAGGTTTGCGGCGTGCGGCAAGTTGCTGCGCGCCAGAGATACGAGGGCAAAGAAAGCAAGCTCCGTTCCTTCCGCTGTTGCAAGAATCGCGCTATTCTGAGCCAGGAAGGCGACCGGGGAGCGAAAAACTTCTTCAAGCTGTTTCCCGTCGGGCAGATCATCAGCGGATGATAGTTCCCTGGTCCGCCGCGCGGTTAAAACGAGATTCTCCATGAGCAGCATCCGCAGGCGCTCCCGGATTTCCGGGGTAGAGAGGCGGGCGGTCCGGACCATTGCCGCGGCGACCGGCAGGCATCCCTCCGGCAGGGGACGCGCGGTCCTCCAGAAGGCTTTGAAGTCGGCAGCCAGGCGATCGTCCATCCCCTGCCGCAGCAGACTTTCCTGGAGGGCGAAGCATTTGTTTTCGGAATCGGCTCTCGGCAGCAGGGGGAATTGCAGGCGGAACTGCTCCCATCTGCCCTGCTTCCCCAGTTCGTGCAGCCACTCCTGACGCAGCCGCTCGGCGAGCGCCGTCCCCGCGTTCATGTCCAGGAAATCATTGATTTCCGCTGGTTCGATATCTTTGAGGCGCAGACTGATCGCCCAGTAGCGGACATAGGCAGCGAGGACATGGTTTTTTGTTTTCGCCGCCTGATCGGCAAGAGCCGCCTGATCGCGGGCCAGAAAGGCACGGTGAGCGGCGACAACCGCTTCGTCGCCGCCATTCTCTCCCGCGGCAAATGCCGCAAGCGGCAGGAGGGCCAAAATAACCAGTGCTATTGACCGTAGAATTGCCGTCATTTAACTATCCACAGCTTCAATTCTCAAAGATCCACGTATCCGCAGCGCGGCGCCAGGAAACGATTTCATCATTTTTAAACCACAGAGCCGCTTCCTTGGCGCCATTTTCCGGGCTGTCGGAGGCGTGGGTAAGATTGCGCCCCACCTCCAGCGCGAAGTCATGACGGATCGTCCCCGGCGCCGCTTCTAAGGGGCGGGTGGCTCCCATTGTCTGCCGGATTGCGGCGATCGCGTTCGGCCCTTCCCATACCATCGCCATGACCGGCGACGAGGTTATATAAGAGATAAGTCCCTCATAAAAGGGCTTTCCCTTGTGAATGGCATAATGCTCCTCGGCAAGTGCCCTGCTTACCTGCATGAACTTGGCGCCCGCAAGCAGCAGCCCGCGTCTTTCCAGACGGCTGATCACCTCGCCTGTAAGACCGCGCTGCACGCCATCCGGCTTTACCAAAACCAACGAACGTTCCATTTTTAACCTCCAGTTTTTTTATTGGAAAAAATTACATTAAAC
>CAZKHU010000053.1:0-19758 GCA_964552725.1 uncultured Syntrophus sp. | reverse complement strand
GAGAAAATCGACCTAATGAAATCAGGTCGTAGTGAGAAAATCACAGAAATCTAGGCAACGTCTCGCAACTGGCCGGGTTCGCCAAGCGGGACGACCTGCGCTATTTCCTGCGGGCAATCGGCGGGATCGATTATCTGCATAGACCCGATCTGGCGCCGACGCAGCAGATGCTCGATGCCTTCAAGAAAAACAAGGGGAGCTGGCCGGATTACGAGCGGGATTTTCTGGAGTTGCTTTCCGAAAGAAGGGCTGAAATGAACATAACCCCGGAGTTGCTCCATGAGGGGTGTCTTCTGTGCAGCGAGGAAAAGCCCCTGCACTGCCATCGTCGGCTCGTCGCCGAATATTTGCGTTCAAAGTGGGGAAACGTGGGGATCATTCACCTATTAAAGTCAAAGATTATGCGGGAAGCCGAAAGCCGTGATTGATTTGACTTTAATTCTCACTTGACTAATTTCTTGTAAAAATGTAATTAAATCCGGTTTATAACAAAACAGGACGATAGAGGTGTTATGGAAGAGGAAAATGAACTGTTGAAAAAACGCCGGGAAAAAGCCGACGCATTAAAGAAGGACGGGATTGATCTCTATCCGAACGATGTTCAGGTTGCCAATAATTCAGAATCAATCAGGGAGCGCTTTGAAAGTTTATCCGAGGAAGAGCTGGAGAAGATAGACGAGCGCTTCACGCTTGCCGGGCGCATAATGGCAATCCGCGATTTCGGCAAGAGCGCCTTCGTCAGCATTCAGGACCGCAAGGGGCGGATCCAGGCCTTTCTGCGTAAAAACGCTTTAGGCGAAAAGGGATTTTCACTTTTCAAGAGGCTCGACGCCGGTGACATAATCTGGATTGCCGGGCGGGTTTTCAAAACAAAAACCGGCGAGTTGTCCATCGACGTCGAGGAAGACGGCCTCTGCCTTCTTTCCAAGTCGCTGCTGCCGCTGCCGGAGAAGTGGCATGGGCTTACCGACATAGAGATTCGCTATCGCCAGCGCCACCTTGATTTGATTGTCAATCCCGAGGTGCGCAAGGTGTTTCAGCAGCGCAGCCGGATTATCAGCCTGATCCGCCGCTTCATGGAAGAACGTGATTTCCTCGAGGTCGAGACCCCGATGATGCAGTCCAAGGCGGGCGGCGCCGTGGCCAGACCTTTCAAAACCTTTCACAACGCGCTGGGAATGAATCTCTTCCTCCGCATTGCCCCGGAACTGTATCTAAAGCGCCTTATAACCGGCGGACTGGAGAGGGTTTTTGAAATAAACAGAAACTTCCGGAACGAGGGAATATCCACATTTCACAATCCCGAATTCACGATGATGGAATTCTATCAGGCTTATGCGACCTATGAGGAGCTGATGACGACGACGGAGGAACTGTTCGGCTTTATCGCCATGAACCTGTTTTCCTCGCTTAAATTCAGCTATCAGGGAAATGAAATAAATCTGACGCCGCCCTGGCGGAGAATAACCGTTCGGGAGGCGGTGCTCGAGATAGGCGGCGTCCGGCCCGAGATACTGGCCGATCCGGCACTTATGGCTGAATATGCAGGCAAGCTCGGTGTTCAGGTAAAGGCAAGCGATCCCCCCGGCAAGCTGCTGATGGCAATATTCGACGAAACGGTCGAAAAAAAGCTCATCGAACCCACATTTGTAACCCATTACCCGGTGGAAGTTTCTCCCTTGTCCCGCCGGAATGCTGCGGATACCTCGGTCACAGACCGCTTTGAACTTTACATTGCCGGCAGGGAAATCGCCAATGCTTTCTCAGAATTGAACGATCCGGCCGATCAGCGCCAAAGATTTGAACAGCAGATCAGGGAGCGGGAGGCCGGCGATCTGGAGGCCCACGAAATGGATGAAGACTACATCGGCGCCCTTGAATACGGGATGCCGCCTACCGCCGGCGAGGGGATCGGGATTGACCGGCTGGTCATGCTGATGACCGATTCCGCTTCCATCCGGGACGTGATTCTCTTTCCGCTTTTGCGAAGCAGGGAAGCCGCCAGGGAAGAATGATGAATTCCTACGAGCTTTTCATAAGCCTTCGCTACCTCCGCGCAAGGCGGAAACAGGTATTTGTTTCCATTATAACCTTTATTTCGGTTGCCGGAATCTTTCTCGGCGTTGCGGCCCTGATCATTGTACTGGCCGTCATGAACGGCTTCGAGACGGATCTGCGCAGCAAGATTCTCGGCGTCAACTCTCATATCGTCGTTACCGACTACAGCGGCGGCATGCAGAACTACCGGCAAATCATGAGTGATATAGTCGCCGTCCCGGGTGTCGAGGCTGCCACGCCCTTCATCTACAGTCAGGCCATGCTCAAAAACGGAAGCAGCACAACCGGGATAATTCTGCGCGGCCTTTCGACCAAAGATGCGCTGAAGGTCATCAATATCGGAAAAATAAAAGAGGGAAGTCTGAAGGGACTGGAGAGTGAAAGCAAGCCGACAGGCGGGGCGGGGGCTCCCCGACCCGGCATAGTTATTGGTCGCGAGCTGGCAAAGAACCTGGGGCTGTTCCTGAATGATCCGGTTTTTGTAATTTCCCCTTCCGGAGTTTCGACGCCGATGGGAATGACGCCGCGGATGAAGTCGTTTATCGTGGCAGGCATTTTCGAGTCCGGATTTTACGAATACGACTCGACATTGGCATATATCTCCCTTGAGGAGTGTCAAAATTTCCTGAACATGGGAGACATGGTAACGGGTCTGGAACTCCGCGTTTACGACATCTACAAAGCCGGCCAGATCGCCAGGCAGATCGAGAAAAAGCTGGGTTTCCGCTACTGGGCGCGCAACTGGATGGAGATGAACAGGAATCTTTTTTCAGCCCTGAAGCTGGAAAAGCGGGTGATGTTTATCATCCTTTCCCTGATCGTGCTTGTTGCCGCTTTCAATATAATCAGCGCCCTGATCATGATCGTCATGGAAAAAAACAAGGATATCGCGATCCTCAAGGCAATGGGCGCCACCCGGTCAGGCATCATGAAAATATTTATTTTCCAGGGGGTGATCGTCGGAGCGATCGGCGCCTTTCTCGGCACGCTGGCGGGGCTTGCCGTCGCCCTCAATCTGGAGAAAATATCCCTCTTCATCGAACGCCTCTTCGGGTTCAAGATTCTGCCGGGCGACGTTTATTATCTGAGCGAACTCCCCTCGCAGGTAAATTACGGCGATGTCGCCATCATTATTCTGGGGACATTGCTGATCAGTTTTCTGGCAACCATTTATCCTTCCTGGCGGGCATCCCGTCTCGCCCCGGCGGAGGCGCTGCGATATGAGTGAGAAAACAGAAATTTTATGATAGAAATCAAAAACCTGCAAAAGACATTCCTGCTGAACGGCAATAAAATAGAGGTGCTCAAGGGGATTGACCTGACGATTGCCGATGGTCAGTCACTGGCGGTTGTGGGCGTATCAGGGGCGGGAAAGAGCACGTTGCTTCACATCCTCGGAACGCTCGATCATCCCACTGGAGGCGAGGTTCTTTTTGACGGAGTCGATGTATTCTCCTGGCCGGAGAAGCGGCTTTCCGACTTTCGCAACGGCCGCATAGGTTTCGTGTTTCAGTTCAACAACCTGCTCCCGGAATTTACCGCCCTCGAAAACGTCATGATGCCCGCCCTTATCCGACGAATCTCGAAACGCGAGGCGAAAGACAGGGCTGAGGCAATTCTCGATGAGGTGGGGCTCAGCGACCGTGTCAGGCACAAGCCCGGAGAACTCTCCGGAGGGGAGCAGCAGCGGGTCGCCCTTGCCCGGGCGCTTGTTCTCAAACCCCAAATCCTCCTTGCAGATGAGCCCACCGGAAACCTTGACACGGAAACGGGAAAGAGGATAGAAGACGCGATAATTTCCTTGAACAAGCGTAAAGGACTCACCTTGATCGTGGTAACGCACAATATATCACTTGCCGATCGGATGTCGGAGAGGATCGGCCTCAGCGACGGGAGGATCCATAGTCGTGGTTAAAAAACTGCTGTCGGCAGGTCTGCTGACCATCATGCTGATTTTCACCATTCAAGATGCAGACGCGGAGAATATCAGAAGAATAGCGCTCTTTCCTTTTGAGACTCACAGCGCGTCGGCAGTGCAGGGTGCGGAACTGCAGGAGCTGAGCTACAGGGGAATGGCGGCGGAGCTATCGAAGGGAAGAATGTTTGTCATTGTTCCGCAGAAATTGATAACCGAAGAAACAGCCGGGAAATTGCTCAATGAAGAATTGATAATTTCCGTCGGGAAAAAGAGCGGCGCCGATTACGCCCTGTCCGGAAGCATTTCCGAATTCGGAGACAGAATCAGCATCGATGTGAAGATATTGGACATCAAAAGGGAGAAGGCAATTCCCGGTGTTTTTGTCCAGGGCCGTGACCGGAAAAATCTCGATGCCATAATAGAAAGGCTTCGCTCGGACATCCTCCTCCGCATCGCTCCCGAAAAGCGGATAGACCGGATCGAATTCAAGGGAAATCGCAAGATCGAGGCTGCCGCAATAAGCAGGGGACTCAAGAGTGTGCCGGGGAACATCCTGACGGATGAAGACCTCTCGGCTGATATCAAGACAATCTATAAACTCGGATATTTCGATGAAGTAACGGCCGATGTTGCGGATACTCCCGAAGGCAGGGTGGTGACCTTTGTTGTTGCCGAAAAACCGATGATTTCCGAAATCCGTATCGAGGGCAGCAAAGAGGTTAAAAAGGGCGACATCGAGGCCGTCATGGGCGTGCAGGCCAGACAGACGGTCAATCCGGAGAAACTGAAAACCGATATTGGCAAAATCAAGGAGCTTTACGACTCCAAGGGTTTCTACAACGCGGAAATATCCTATAAAATAGATAAAGCGGGAGAGCGCGACGTCCAGATCGTCATCAAAATCATGGAAAACGGGAAATTGTTCATTCGGAACATCCAGTTTGAGGGCAACCGGGCATTTACAACCCGGGAGCTCCGGAACATGATGACGACCAAAGAATGGGGGATTTTTCATTTCTTTACCGATTCCGGTGTTCTGAAAAAAGAGCAGCTCCGGCAGGATGTTGACAAGATCAAGGCTTTTTATCTTAACAACGGTTTCATAAATGTTCAGATTGCCGATCCAGCGGTAAGTCACGATCTGAAAGGAATTTACATAAAGATTTCCATAGCGGAAGGCGAGCAGTACCGTGTCGGCAAGGTGGAAATAGCTGGCGACCAGTTGTCGAAGCCGCGGCAGGAACTGCTGGCCAAACTGAAAATCGGGGGAAAAGACTTCTTTGACCGCGATGCGGTTATAAAGGATATGGATTACCTGACTCAGGTTGCCAACGACGAAGGCTATGCCTCTGCGGATGTGGTCCCGAGGACTGCTCCCCGGGAAGACTCCCGGGTGGTCGATGTCACATACGAGATAAACAAGGGGAAGCTGGTATATTTCAATCTGATCAACATCACCGGCAATACAAAAACGCGGGATAAGGTGATCCGGCGTGAGTTGTCGGTCGTGGAGGGGGACCTCTACAGCCGCACCAAGCTGAAGAGCAGCTATATGGCCCTCAGCCGTCTGCGTTATTTTGAGGAAGTCGATTTTGAAAGTGAAAAGGGCGCCGATGAAACCCTGACCAACGTCAATATCCGCGTCAAGGAAAAACAGACGGGCATGCTCAGTCTGGGGGCCGGCTACAGCGCCATAGACAAGGCGGTAGTTTCCGTCCAGGTCTCCCAGCAGAACCTCTTTGGCCGGGGCCAGACCCTTAGTCTTAAGGCCAATGTCGGTTCTACCTCCACCCTCTACGACATCTCGTTTACGGAACCATGGCTTTTTGATATGCCCCTCTGGAGCAAGATTGATCTATGGAATCTTTATCGCGAATACGACACCTACAATCTTGACACGATGGGATTCAGCACAACCATGGGATATCCGCTCTGGCCTTACGTATCCGGCTATATAGGATACCGCTTTGCCGTCGACAATGTCAACGACGTGCTGCCGACCGCCTCGTTCTACACTAAAAAGCAGGCCGGAGAGACAAAAAGCAGCGGTCTGACCTTTACGCTTACCAAGGATTCGACGGATGATGTCATGTTCCCTACAACCGGCTCCAAAAACAGCGCTTCGGTGGAGTACACGGGCGGGCCGCTTCAGGGAGATGTCAGCTATACCCGCACCGGGGTTGTTTCCACCTGGTTTTTCCCCCTCCCGCTCGATACGGTGATCGGCCTGCGGGGGCGGATGGGGGCGATCAGGGGGAATTCCGGCAAGGAAATCCCGATCTACGAGCGATACTATCTCGGGGGGATCGATTCCCTGCGCGGTCTCAGGGAAGTCGGGCCGATTGATCCCGCTACCGGCGAAGTGATTGGTGGCGTAACAATGCTGAACTTCAACGTAGATTATACTTTCCCGCTGATCAAAAAAGCCGGGATGAAGGGGGTGGTTTTCTTCGACACCGGCAATGCCTGGGAAAGCGGATATCACGTGAGCGATATGAGGAAAACCGCTGGTTTGGGGATCCGCTGGTATTCGCCGATCGGGCCGCTCCGTCTGGAGTGGGGATATGTCCTCGACAAAAAAGAAAATGAATCGCCCAGCCGCTGGGAGTTTACGATCGGCATGTTCATGTAAGAGCTGCTTCAGGCGGCGGCCTGCTATCTGAAAGCGTCGCGTCACCTGATGAAGACTTTAATTTTAGAGTGTTGAAAGGGATTGCGCTTTGCTGATCCGCACTATATGAAGTCGGCGGATGGTTTTTCGTAGAGCGCTGAAAGATAAAAAACGGGTCACAGAAAACTTTTTGGGAAAGGGAGTAAAGTTTATGGGAACGAAGTCTGATGTTTACAAGAAATACTGGCGTTTGTTTGTTACAGTTTTGACGTTGACTCTGGTTGTTTCCGCACTGCCCGCAGCCGCGGCGGAAAAAACCGGCTTTGTGGATGTGCGGGAGGTAATGCTTACCTCTGCAGCCGGCAAGAAGGCCTCGGAAGAGCTGAAAAAGACGTTTGAAAAGAGCAAGGAGACTATCCAGGCGCGGGAGAGCGAACTCAAAAAACTGAAGGAAGATATCGACAAGCAGCGGTCGGTGCTCAAGCCCGATGTTCTGGCGGAAAAAGAGAAGGCGTATGATAAAAAGGTGCGGGATTACCAGCTTTTGGTAAAGGATTCCAATGATGAGCTCCAGGGCAAGGAACAAGACATCCAGAAGAAGATACTTCCGGAAATACTTAAAATAATCAGGAGTATTGGGGAAAAGGGCAAGTTTACGATGATCGTTGATATCAGTCAGATTCCGTTGCCCTACTTTTCGAAAGACAATATCCTTACCAAGCAGGTGATCGACGAGTTCGACAAAACCTACAAACCCAAGAAATAGAGCAGGCAGGTTGTGAAGAAGTCACTGGGCGAAATAGCCGTCTTTCTGGGCGGCGGCGTAACGGGGGATGAGACCGTCGTCATCGAGCAGATTCGGGGGATAGATGAGGCCGGCCCGGGCGATATAACGTTTGTCGCTAACGCAAAATACCGCAAAAATATGGAACACACAAAAGCGGACGGGATCATCGTTGCCCCCGGAACGGTCTGTCCCGGGAAAAATCTCGTACTCGTCGGCGATCCTTACAGTTCGCTGGGGAAGCTGCTGGAGTTGTACTACCCCGAGGAAGAGGCGCCCGCCGCAATCAGCAAGGATGCCTGCGTGGAAGCCGACGCGGAGGTATCGCCGGAGGCGACCGTTTACCCGGGGGCTTACATCGGACGCGGGGCGCGAGTTGCTGCCGGGGCTGTGCTCTATCCAGGGGTCTTCGTCGGCAGGGATGCAGCGGTTGGCGAATCCTCAATCCTCTACCCGGGGGTAACCATCTACCGCCGCTGCCTGATCGGGCGCCGGGTTGTCCTGCATGCCGGAGTCGTTGTCGGCGCGGACGGCTTTGGCTTTGCCCTGCCGGGAAGGGAAAACCGAAAAATTCCCCAGGCAGGATACGTCCAGATCGACGATGATGTGGAGATAGGCGCCAACTCCGCGATTGATCGCGGCACCCTCGGCCGGACCTGGATACAAAGGGGGGTCAAGATCGACAACCTCGTGCAGGTTGGCCACAATGTCGTTATCGGCGAGAATTCGGTTATTGTTGCCCAGGTTGGCATATCGGGCAGCGCCCGGTTGGGCGGGGGCGTAGTGATCGGCGGCCAGGCGGGAATAGTTGGTCACATCAGGATCGGAGACGGCGTGATGGCCGCAGCCCGCACCGGAATTCACAAGGATGTCCCGCCTGGGCAGATCGTGGGTGGCGTTCCGCATTTGCCCTACCGGGAGTGGTTGAAAAAAGAGGCTGCCCTGCAGAAGCTTCCGGAGTTGCGCGAAGCCTTTATCCTCCTGCAGAAAAGGGTCTCCGCCCTCGAGCAAACGGAGCTTGGCGTTCAAAAAAAAGAAATATAAGGAGCATTGATGAAGATCCACCCAACCGCAATAATATCGCCGGAGGCGACCCTTGCCGAGGGTGTCGAGATCGGGCCTTACAGCGTCATCGGCCCCGATGTCCATATCGGCAAGAATACCCGCATCGCCTCCCACGTGGTGATCGAGCGCCATGTCGATATCGGCGAGAATAACCGGATATCCCAGTTTGCCTCTATCGGCGGCGATCCGCAGGATCTGAAATACCGGGGCGAACAAACGAGGGTAATTATAGGGAATAACAACATTATCAGGGAGTATGCCACCATAAACCGGGCCACGACCGATGATATTGGCGTTACGATCGTCGGCGACAACAACATGATCATGACGTACTGTCATGTAGCCCATAACTGCAAGCTCGGCAACAATATCGTCATGGCCAATGCGGCCAATCTGGCCGGGCATATCCATGTTGACGACTACGCGATTATCGGCGGTCTTACCGGGGTGCATCAGTTTACCCGCATCGGCGCCCACTGCATCATCGGCGGCGCCTCGGCGGTCAATAAGGATATTCCGCCTTTTGTAACGGCCTCGGGCAACTTCACGAAGCTCTATGGCCTGAATCAGATTGGTTTGAGGCGGCGGGGATTTTCCGAGGAGACGCTTGCCGCCCTGAAAAATGCGTACCGGATTGTTTTTCGTTCCTCGCTGCTGCTTTCGACGGCGCTCAAACGGGTCGAAGAGGAACTCCCCGACCTGCCCGAGATAAGGCTATTCGTTGATTTTATCCGGAAATCGGAAAGGGGAGTCTGTCGCTGAATTTATGAAAACGAAGTTTAATGTTCATAAAACGAAGTTTAATGTTCATAAAGAAATCAGAATCGGCGTTGTCGGAACCGGTCACCTCGGTCGCTATCATATCCAAAAATACCGGCAGATTTCCGGATGCCGCATCATCGGGGTCGCCGATGTGCTGGAGCAGAGCGCCCGCCAGGCCGCCGCAGGGTGCGATTGCGAAATATTCACCGATTACAGGAAGCTTGTCGGAAAAATCGATGCGGTCAGCATTGCGGTTCCGACCTCCCTCCATCATGAAATTGCCTCGGTTTTTCTGAAGGCGGGTGTGGACGTTCTGCTCGAAAAGCCGATGACCACCACCCTTGCGGAAGCCGACGATCTGCTTGCCCTGGCCGAAGCAGGAGGACTGATCCTGCAGATTGGTTTAGTGGAACGGTTTAATCCTGCGATAATCGCCCTTGGCGAGGTAATCGGGACGCCCCTGTTTATCGAATCGCATCGGCTGCATCCCTTTTTTGAGCGGGGCACCGATGTAGACGTCATCCTTGATTTGATGATACATGATCTGGATATCATTATCCATTTTGTTCATTTTCCGGTTGTTTCCGTCGAAGCGGTTGGGGTTTCCGTACTGTCGGACAAGGTTGATATCGCCAACGCCCGGATCACTTTTTCGTCGGGCTGTGTCGCCAACATAACCGCGAGCCGGGTAACGGGAAAACTTCTCCAGAAAACAAGGTTTTTCGGGGTCGAGGGATACCATGCGGTTGATTTCAGCAAACGGACGCTTGTCTCGCTGGGACGTAAGACAGATGCCGGAGGCAAGATAGAAATTATCGAAAATCACGTTGAAATCAAAGCTGTCGATCCTCTTGAGGAGGAAATCAGGGCCTTTGTCCGGGCGGTAGCGGACAGGACAACTCCGCCTGTCCCGGGTCGGGAAGGGCGGGATGCCCTGGCGCTGGCGCTCCGGATAAACGAAGCAATCGACCGCAGCAGAAAGCGAAGCTTGATGTTTACAAAACTTGTCCCCGCTTTTGCCGGAGTTCCCGCGGGGGAAGGGCAAATATCGCCGTGAGCAGGCAGAGGGTAATGATAGTCGCAGGCGAGGCATCCGGCGATCTGCACGGCGGGAACCTTGTCCGGGAAATGCACTCATTGTTGCCGGAGCTTTCCTTCTTTGGCGTGGGAGGAAAAAGGATGGAAGCGGCGGGCGTCCAACTGAGCGCCAACGTCGCCGATATGGCGGTGGTGGGTTTGACCGAGGTAATCGGCAAGCTGGGCGCCGTTCTTAAGGTGATGCGCGGGCTGAAGGCGGCGCTGAAGAACGAGCCGCCTTCCCTGCTGATCCTGATCGACTATCCCGATTTCAATCTGCCGCTGGCAAAAACCGCCCGCAAACTGGGCATCAAAGTGCTCTACTTTATCAGTCCCCAGGTATGGGCCTGGCGCAGGAACCGGCTTGCCGTCATTCGCAGAAACGTGGACAAGATGGTTGTGATCCTGCCGTTTGAAGAAGAATTTTACCGGGGGGCGGGTGTGGATGTGACGTTTGTGGGGCATCCGCTGCTCGATGAGGTAAAAACCCGCCACCCGCGTGCAGAAGTGCTGAAAAATATCGGCTTTGACGATGAGGCGACAACGATTGCACTGCTTCCCGGAAGCAGGAAGAGCGAGGTCGAGAGACTCCTTCCGGAGATGCTCGAAGCCTGCCGGCTCATGACCGATATGCTTTCACCCCTGCAATTTGTTCTGCCACTGGCTCCGACTCTTCCCGTTTCCTTTGTGCAGGATATTATTAAGCGTTCCCCCGTCAGGGTGAAAGTTGTCGAAGAAGATCTCTACGACGCGATTGCCCTCTCCGACGCGGCGATCGTAGCCTCCGGGACTGCGACGCTGGAGACCGCGCTGCTCGGAGTGCCGATGGTCGTCATTTACAAAATATCGGGACTGTCGTATGCAATCGGGAAGAAATTTATAAAAGTGGATTACATAAGTCTGGTAAATCTGATCGCCGGGCGGGCCGTCGTTCCGGAGTTGATCCAGCAGGACGCCAACCCCGCCCGGATCGCTGCCGAGGTCAAGGCACTGATCGTCAATGAAGAGGCGAGACAGGCGATGAAGGAATCTTTCACCGTCCTGCGCGGAAAACTGGGATCCCCCGGCGCCTCGCAAAGAACGGCGCAGATCGCCTGCGCGATGCTGAGGGAGGGATAGCGGGCAGTGGACGTATTCAAAAGACTTCTGAGACTGGCAAGGCCTCATCTTTCCAAATTTATTATCGCCATGCTCTGCATGCTCGTTGTCGGCGCGACCACATCCGCCCTCGCCTTTCTGGTAAAACCGGCGCTCGATGAGATATTTCTCAAGAAAAACGCTGATATGTTAAAATGGATACCGCTGGGGGTGATCCTGATATACATCGTCAAGGGGGGTTGCAGCTATCTGCAGACGATTATCATGAATTTCATCGGCCAGCGGGTCGTCACCGACCTCCGGGCCGACCTCTACCGGAAGATTCAGCTCCAGTCGCTCTCCTTTTTCACCCGGAACCCTACCGGCACCCTCATGTCCCGGATTACCAACGACGTGGGATACGTCCAGGGGGCGGTTTCGGAGGCGGTCACCTCGCTGTTCAAGGATTCCTTCACGCTCGTCAGCCTCATTTTCGTCATCTTCTACCGGGACTGGCAACTGGCCATCATTGCGATGTGCATCTTTCCGCTCGCCGTCTATCCCATTGCCAAATTCGGATCGAAGATGCGGCAGGTGGCGACAAAGATGCAGATCACCCTCGGGAGCCTGACCACGCTTTTGCAGGAGGCCATCTCCGGCGCCCGGATCGTCAAGGCATTCGGAATGGAGGAATATGAAAACAAGCGCTTTTCTGTGGAAAATGAGCGCCTTTTCCGGATGAACCTGAAGGCGGTCTCGGTGAACGCCATCTCCAGCCCCTTCATGGAGTTTCTCGGCGGCATCGGAATCGCGGCGATCGTTTTCTACGGCGGATATCAGGTGATCCATGGCAATTCGACGCCGGGGACCTTCTTTTCGTTTCTGACCGCGCTCATCATGCTCTATGAACCGGTGAAGCATCTGACCAGCGTCAACAATACGATCCAGCAGGGAATCGCCGGCGCCGAGCGGGTTTTCGGGATCATCGATCTCGAAGAGGAGATCAAAAATCGCCCTGCCGCCCGGCAGCTTCCCCGCATTTCCCGAAATATCGAGATTCGGGATGTAGGTTTCCGCTACGAGGATGCGTATGTCCTGAAAAACATCAATATCAACATCCGGGCCGGCGAGGTGGTTGCATTTGTCGGGATGAGCGGTGGCGGCAAGACGACGCTGGTCAATCTTATCCCCCGTTTCTACGACGTAACTTCCGGGGCGATCACGATCGACGGCATTGATATCCGCGATGTTACGATCGAATCGCTGCGGGGGCAGATCGCCATTGTGACCCAGCAGACGATCCTTTTTAACGATACTGTCCGCAACAACATCGCCTACGGGGACATCGTCAAAACGGAAGACGAGATCGTTGCCGCCGCGAAGGCTGCCAACGCCCACGACTTCATCATGCGTCTTCCGGAAGGGTACGAAACGCTGATCGGCGAGCAGGGGACGAAATTGTCCGGCGGCGAACGCCAGCGGATATCGATCGCCCGCGCGCTCTTGAAAGACGCCCCGATCCTGATCCTTGACGAAGCGACCTCTTCTCTCGATTCTGAAGCGGAAATCGAGGTACAGTCAGCGCTCGACAATCTGATGCAGGGGCGAACGACGCTCGTTATCGCCCATCGCCTCTCCACTATCAGGAACGCCGACCGGATCTTCGTTCTGGTCAACGGCATGATCAAGGAAGAGGGCACCCATGATCGCCTTCTTGCCTGCGAAGGGGAATATTGCCGTCTTTACAACATGCAGTTCCGGGATAAATAGCGGCGCCTCCCGCGATTTTGCCAGACAACAGAACGAGAGTGGCGGGACAATGATAACTGTCAGAAATGCGCATATTTTAAGCGTGATTTTTCAAGCAGGAGGTGATACGAGCTCCTTCCTGAAGCCAATCTTGGAGTAACTTTGACAGACATCCAACATTTCGATCGATAATCATTTATTGATTTCAAGAGGGTTTTCATCTTGACAAGGTGTGTCACAAGCGTTACACTTATCCTGAAAGGAGAAAGAACAATGCCTACAAAAAATCCGAGAGTAAACATCGTTGTTGAGCCGCAGCTGTATAGTGTTATGCATGATCTTGCAACCAGTGAGGGCATTTCGATGTCCACGATTGCCCGTGACCTCATCCGGGAGTCCCTTGACTTGCGGGAAGATGTCGCCTTGGCAGCTTTTGCCGATACTCGAATGGAGTCATTTGACAGAAAAGTGGCACTTTCGAATGAAGATGTGTGGAAATGATCCATGCCTTTTACACTGCACTATCATCCTGCTGTTCGCGTTGAGGATTTGCCTCTTATCGATCGCAGAACAAAGGACAGAATCCGTAAAGCTATCGAAGAACGATTGCAGACCGCACCTCATGATTATGGGGAACCTTTACGAAAGACGCTGAAAGGATACTGGAAGCTCCGCGTGGGTGATTACAGGGTTGTCTTTAAAGTGATTGAGTCTGAGGTTTGGATTCTCGGCATCAGGCATCGGAAATCTGTTTATATGGATGTTGGCGCGAGGATGTAACGGTTTTTCGTCTATGAAAACTATTGAGGCAATTGCAAAACCATTTGTCATTCCCGAATGTCAGCTGCTGCCGGCAAGCGTGGCGGCATGAACAAGGCAATCAAGCGGACATCTTACAGCCGCCGCTGATTTTTGCGTTGGGTGAGAGAATAATTAGAAGACAGAAGACAGCTCCAAAACAATGTTCTGAGAAGCCAAAACCGGACACTGATGATCTGTGCAAGAAAGACATGAGTATACGAACCCACAGCAAGAGCGAGGATGCAGCTTATGGTAGCAGATAGAACCAAGTTCAATCCGCGAAACTTGATGGAGTTGGCTATTGAGGTCATGCGCCAGTCTGTGCCTGAACCTCGGACTGATGGCAAAGTCGATCCGAAAGTGGGTGCGGTATTGTACAAACCCGACGGTACGATTGAGACCGCTTACCGAGGAGAGCTCCGGCACGGTGATCATGCGGAGTTCACGATTCTTGAACGGAAGAACCGGGGCAACAAACTGGACGGTTCGATTTTATTTGCGACACTGGAACCATGCGCGAAGGGCGCGCGGAAGTATCCGAAACTGTCTTGCTCAGAGCGAATCTTCCTGGCCCGCATCAAGGAGGTTTGGGTCGGAGTTCAGGACCCTGACCCGACCGTTGCGCGCAAGGGCATCGGGTACTTGATACGCCAGGGCGTAACTGTACACATGTTTGACCGTGACCTTCAGGAGATCATCGAGAAAGAGAACAAGGCGTTCTTTGAGCAGGCGACGGAGCGGGCTGCTGGGATTGAAGAGGAACCGTCTAAAGTCGCACTCTCTCCCCTGGAAAACCGGCTGCCGGCGGCAGAACTTATGGACTTCTCTTCTGACGCTCTCGGAGCGTACCGCCAGAGAGCAAAAATCGTGGATGCCGTTGGTTCTGATGCATTCAATCGGCGTCTTCTTCGGCAAGGCCTTCTAAAGGAAGAAGGTGGCGTTCTGGCTCCGACGGGATTCGGATTCCTTTTGCTCGGCAGGGAGCCCCGGGCGTTTATGCGGCAAGCAGGGTTACTTGGCCTTATCCGTTACCCCAATGGTAAATCGGAGCGCCACGAGTTCGATGAGCCGGCAGTGATGATCCCCGACCTGGTTGAGAAATGGTTAAAAGATAAGCTTCCCAATGTATTTAGCCGGGACCAGGCGCACCGGCAGGAACGTCTGGCTCTGCCATTCGAGATGGTTCGCGAGGCAGTGGCTAACGCACTCATACATCGCGATTACAGTATTGAAGGTGCTAAGTGCCAGATCGTAGTGACCGAAGACACTATTGCGGTTCAGAGCCCCGGAAAACCACCGTCGCCGATCACCTTGAAGCAGCTTCAAGACTTTAGTGCTCCTATGCTGAGCCGGAACCCCGAGCTCCATTTCGTGTTCGCGCGGATGGGCATGGCGGAAGAGCAGGGCCTTGGTCTGGCCTCGCTTCGCGATCGGGCAAAGGAGCTCGGTCTGCCCCGACCACGATACACTTGGGACGAACCATATCTTGTTCTTACGCTATACAGGTCAGCGGAGGGCGTGACAAAGGCTCTTGGCGAGGACATTCTCAAGGCTCTGAGCAAGTCGGAGCGAAAAGCCTGGCAGTGGCTTGCCACCCGAGGCGAGGCAAAATCTGGTGAATATGCCGAGGCCATGGGCGTTGAGGCAAGAACTGCGCGGCGTCACTTGGGGCATTTTGAAAAGCTTGGGCTTGTGAAAAAGACCGGTTCCGGCCCTTCCCAGCGGTACGAGGTAAAATAGTGCATAGGCGGACATTGCTTCAGGCATAATGTCCGGATATACACCGCAACGGTGGAGCGGATTGGCTATGCGGACATCTGTCCGGACAGAATGTCCGTGTAAGAACCGAAAAAGAGGTCAAGAGAAGTTCGTCATTGCCGATGATGTAATAACGAATTTAAAAGAAGTAATTATAAGAAAATTTTGACAGTACGGTCAGAATTTCAGGGAGATAAAAAATGAAAATCAAGCAATTGCATATTGAAGGCTTCCGTTCTCTCCGGAATGTAAGCTGGTTCCCCGGAGACCTCAATGTTATTATCGGCCCCAATGGTACAGGTAAATCCAATTTGCTGCGCTTTCTGGAATTGATCTCCATCTCAGCACAAGGAAAACTGGGCAAATACATTCAATCTTTAGGGGGAATGGAGCCGATAGTTTGGGATGGAGTTGCCGCTTCCATAAAGTTTATGCTGGAAACAACGCCTGAAGGTGGGGAGTTAGGCCCTGAAACTTATGATCTTGAATTGGCAAGGCTGGGGGCGGGAAGTTCATATAAGGTTGAAAAAGAGCTTCTGACAAACTCTCATAAATTGAAAAAAGGCATTGAAAAAAGGCCCATGATATTTTTGGAACGAGCCGGCAAACATGCCTTTATTTTTGATGAAACAGAACGTAAATTTACCACTCCCGAAGAATTTGTATCGGACGAAGAAAGCCTCCTTTCCATAGCATCCGGACCATTTATCAATAACCGCTTCATTCCGCCTTTTCAAAGGGGACTGGCTGCGATCGCCGTTTATCACGATTTGCACACAAACAAGGATGCATCGATTCGTCAGCCGGCGATTGCCCGCATGGAAAGACGGGTTGACCCGGACGGTCAAAATCTTATCTCCGTCCTGCATACCCTGTACACAGGCGATCGTGATTTCAAAAACGACATTAATTCCGCCATGCAGGCGGCATTTGGCGATGATTTTGAAGAATTACTCTTTCCGCCTGCCTCCGACCAGCGAATACAACTGCGGATTCGCTGGAAATCACTTAAACGAGAACAATCGGCGGCCGAGCTTTCCGATGGAACACTCCGCTTTCTGTTTCTGTTGACCGTTCTGGCCAGTCCATCGCCGGCGCCCATTATTGCGATAGATGAACCGGAAACGGGACTTCATCCCTCCATGCTTCCTCTCATAGCGGAATATGCGGTTGATGCGTCCACCAGATCACAGGTAATTCTAACTACCCATTCTCCGCAATTTTTAGATGCTTTCGCAGGAACCAGGCCAACGACAACCGTTGCAGCATGGCAAGATGGAGAAACTACCCTGAAAACATTGCGAGGAGAAGAGCTTGACTACTGGCTGAAGGAATACTCGCTGGGGGCCCTTTTTAAATCGGGAGAATTGGAGCAAATAGGATGAAATTCATTCTTTTTGTTGAGGGGCATACAGAGAACAAAGCATTGCCGCAATTTTTGAAAAAATGGCTCGACCCCAAATTGCCAAATCCTGTTGGCATTAAGACCGTTCGCTTTGAGGGATGGCCTGAACTCATTAAGGATGCTCCCCTGAAAGCAAAAATGCATCTGGACGGCCCGGATAAAAACGACATTATTGCTGTCATTTCTTTGTTGGATCTTTATGGGCCAACCTTTTATCCCGGCAATTTGAAAGAGAGTAAAGAGCGTTACGACTGGGCCAAAAAAGATATAGAGGGCAAGGTCAAACAGCCCAGGTTTTTCCAGTTTTTCGCTGTTCACGAAGTCGAAGCATGGCTTTTAAGTGATCCGGACATTTTCCCCGTTGCAGTTAAAAGAGCCCTCCCCAAAAAAATCAGTCATCCGGAAATGGTGGACTTTGATGAGCCGCCGGCGAAATTGCTGGAACGACTTTATCCTTTGCACGTCAGGCGGTCATACAAGAAAGTGGTGAATGGCAGAGAACTTTTCGGCAAACTCGATCCAGGCATTGCTTACAGCAAATGCCCTTTCCTTAAAGAGCTCCTGGACAAAATGCTGGATCTGGCCGAAAGATATGAAGCAGTACAATAATCGGAATAATCGGGGGACATAATACAGATTTTTGCAGGTCAATTATGAGAAAAAGAGGAAAGTTGGATGTAATGTTTTTAATAAGTTGAGGGCGCATTTTCAGACGAAGGGAGAGATGAATAGAATGGAAGCGCAGGAATGTCCTATCTGTGGCGCCGGCAAGCTGAAAACGAAAATCGGGGCGGAAACCTTTGAATACAAAGGAAAGAGTATAACGATTCCGAATTATGTGACCTATGAATGCGCCGAATGCGGAGAAGCTATCGTTGATAGTGCGGCACTGAGAGAGTCCGGCAAAAAATTGAAAGATTTTCAGCGGGAGGTTGATGGCCTGCTCACCGGACAGCAGATCAAGGCTATCCGTGCGAAGTTGGGCCTTACGCAGGAACAATTGGCCGATATTGTTGGTGGTGGGTTGAAAAGTGTGGCGCGATATGAATCCGGGCAGGTATGCCAGAGCAAGGGGATGGACAACCTGCTTCGCATCCTGGATGCATATCCGCATACGCTTAAAGCCATTCAGAAAAGCGATAAAAAGACGGAATATTCTGCAAGAGTTATCTATATCGGAGATGCAAAGGCAAAAAAAGGTTACCAGTCCGGAAACGGAGATGCCGATTATTTTACAGATTCAAAGGAGGCGGCATATGGATCATAAGTTCAGTATCGCCGGTATTCGTCTCAATGAAGCCCATTTCTCCATAAATCAAGGCTACAAGCCCGAAACGATCAAGCCGATAGAGATTAAACATACTGTCGAGATTGCGCATAAAAAGATAGATAAGACGTTACACGTGCTTGTCTCGGTTTCATCCGATGCCGATAAACAACCCTTTCGCTTTTCCGTTGCATGGGAGGGCACGTTTGTTTTCGAAGAAATGCCCGCCAATGAGAAATTAGATCTTATCATCCATATCAATTGCGCGTCTATTATCTATCCGTACGTACGTGAGTCCATTGCCGACCTGACGAGGCGTGCGGATATGCCATCCCTGAATCTCGCGCCTTTTAATTTTGTTGCAATGTACGAAGAAGGCCAGAAAAAAGAATCTCTGGAGCCGCCTCGAAAAAGTCGTAATAAAATTAAGAAAGAGTAATTGGGGACGGGTTCACTTTTCTCTTTGGGACTGATCACGGCCAATACGCATATAAGACCGAATGCACCATCTGCGGGCACGTGTACGGAACGAATGGGTCTGACATGCACGAGAGACTGTGTCCCGCGTGCCAGGGCGGGGCGTCAGGGATCAGATATTGGAGGACTATCGGAACCTAAGTTGTCATTCAATTGGGCATGCAGCGCGAGGGACGTTATCATGGCAAAAGGCAAACGAAAGCTCACAGCATCTGAAAAAGCTGAGAAGAAGCGGAGACAACAAGAGTACATGACAATCTTCATCAACGGCAAGCAGAAGCGAGTCAAACGACCACCGACCATTGAAGGCATGGACCCTGACGAGTTCATACTGAGAAATGCAGATTCCATCTGGTTGCACCAAAACGAGTTATGGGAGGACATAACGGACGATAAGAAATTATGAAACTTCCCAACAAGTCACTCCAGCCGACACCGGGAAGCGCGCCGAGACGCTACGCGGCTGAGTTCTGGCGTTGGCCCGCTGACATGGCGTAATAATATTGGCGTAAGTTTGGCGTAATTAGTATTTGTAAGCATTCAATATTAAAGAATATAATATGCGCCGATGATGCGATAACGAATTTAAAGAAGTAATTATAAGAAAATTTTGACAGTACGATCAGTATTTCAGGGAGATAAAAAATGAAGATCAAGAAATTGCATATTGAAGGCTCCCGATCCCTCCGGAAGGTAAGCTGGTTCCCCGGAGACCTCAATGTTATTATCGGCCCCAATGTTACAGGTAAATCTAATCCATACGCTGGGCCGCCAGTTGAAAAAGTCTATTGTGAGAGGTAATTGCAAAACTCCCCATTCTTGTCATTCCCGCAACGATTCTGAGCGGGAATCTGGTTCTAACTGCTTGAAAAACCATATTCCCGATAGAGACATTATGAACATTAAGCTTCGCTTTCGGGAATGACAAATGGTTTTGCAATTGCCTCGT
>CAZKHU010000052.1:11640-20299 GCA_964552725.1 uncultured Syntrophus sp. | reverse complement strand
TGGCTGGGAGACGTGGATTCGAACCACGATTCACGGAGTCAGAGTCCGTTGTCCTACCATTGAACGATCCCCCACCGGACAGGGAACGGCCTTTACCATACGCACGAGTGATTATCAACAGAAAATTTTATTTTCAAAAAAATATGGACAAGATCGGGCATTTTCATATAGGAGGCCAAGAGAAGTTTGATATTTTCATCAAGGAAGAAAACAGATGTCAACGATAACCGAAAAAACTGATCTGGACGGGCTGACCCTGCTGGGTGGAGACAGGAAGCCCGTCAGAAAATTGGAGACTTTCCCCAACCACAACCAGGGGCGCGATTATTTGATTACAATGCGTTCGGGCGAATTTACCTGCCTGTGTCCGGCAACCGGACAGCCGGATTTTGCGGAGCTGACGATTCAATACATACCCGGCCAGAAAATACTGGAGTCAAAATCGCTCAAGCTTTATCTGTGGTCTTTCCGCGATCAGGGAGTTTTTCATGAACACGTGGCCAATGCGATACTTGACGATCTGATAGCCGTCCTGTCGCCGCGCTGGTGCAAGATAACGGCGGATTTCGCGGTGCGGGGGGGAATATCGATCAAGGTTGAGGCGGAGTACGGCGAAAAACGCGCCTGAATTTCGCCGCCGCCCCTTGCCTCGCCTCCCTGCCTTTATCGCTCCCAGTTTCCCCTTTTATTCAGGCGGGTACATCGCTTCGATAAGCGGCCCGTATTTTTGATTGATAACCTGTCGCTTCATCTTCAGCGTCGGCGTCAGTTCCCCGGTATTCTGGGACCACTCGGCTTCAAGAAGCGTAAATTTCCTTATCTGCTCGACCCGCGCGTAATCCTTCATCAATCCTTCCAGTTCCTTTGCGTAAAGATCCTGGACAGCGGGTTTTCCTATCAGTTCCGCGCGGTTCGCAAAGGCGATGCCGTTTTCCTGCGCCCAGAGCTCCAGGTCTGCAAACGTTGGAACAATCAGCGCCGAAAGGTACTTGCGATTGTCGCCGATGACAACTGCCTGCTCGATTAACGGGGATGCCGCGAGCACATTTTCAATGTTCTGCGGGGAGATGTTCTTGCCGCCCGAGGTGATGATGAGATCCTTGATCCGGCCGGTTATCTTGAGATACCCATCCGCGTCGATTTCCCCGATATCGCCGGTGCGGAAAAAACCGTCTTCCGTGAATGCGGCTTTTGTGGCCGCTTCGTTTTTGTAGTACCCCTTCATGACCTGGGGCCCCTTGATGATTATTTCTCCGTCAGCGGCGATTTTGATGATTGTGTCCTGCAGCGCTGGTCCGACCGTCCCCGGCTTGATATGTTTGGGCTTGTTTCCGTTGGTAACCGGGGTTGTCTCGGTGAGACCGAAGCCTTCGAGTACCTTGATCCCCATTCCCAGAAAGAATTCCGCGTCGGCTACGGACAGTGGTCCGCCGCCGGAAACGGCAGCCTGGAGCTTGTCCATTCCCAGGGCAATGCGAAGCTTGCTGAAGATGATCTTGTCGGCAATGTTGTACTTGATGGCAAACAGGCCGGTTCGAGGCTTGTTTTCACAAACGTAAGGCAGATTCTCCTTGGCGATCCTCATTGCCCAGTTGAACAGGGCTTTCTTTACCGGCGATGCGCCGGCAACCTTCGAGACAATGCCGGAGTGCACCTTCTCGTAGATGCGCGGCACGCTTACCAGAAAGGTGGGCCGGATTTCCTGAAAGTTCTCCAGCAGTTTTTCGGTGCTCTCGGCGAAGGCGACCTTGTGCCCACCGAGAAAAATGGGACTATAGTAGCCAACGGTCCGTTCGAGTGAATGGGCGAGGGGCAGAAAAGATAAAAATGTATGGCCAGGCTTCAGGAAATCGGGATCGACCGCCCGGAGCTGGTTGACGTTGGCGACGAAATTGTGGTGGGTGAGCATGACGCCTTTGGGGGGGCCGGTCGTTCCGGAGGTGTAGATAATTGTCGCCAGATCGTCAATGCCGATGGGAGGGAGCCGCTTGTCAAAATCATCCTTTGCCGGATATTCCCTGCCTTCGCGATAGGCATCCTGGAGAGGGATGACGCCTGCGGGGAGACTTCCCCCTTCTTCAAAAACGACGATTTCTCCCAGGTTTGAAAGCCCCGGTTTGACCTGGAGAATTTTTTCCGCCTGCTCTCTGGTTCCGACAAAGCAGAGCCGGGCGTCGGAATTATCGATGATGTAACGCGACTCTTCCGCCGAATTGGTTGCGTAGATCGGGACGTTCACGGCGCCGACGGAGAGTATGGCCAGATCGGCCACCCACCACTCATAACGGTTCGGCGAGAACAACGCCACTTTGTCCCCGGGCTTGATGCCCCGATTAATGAGAAACAGGCCGAGAGCACGCACCATTTCGTTGAGTTTTTTCCAGGATAACTCTTCCCACTTGCCCTTGTTCTTCCAGAGAATCAGGGTTGTATCGCCATATTGCGCGACCCGGTTCTGGAATATAGCGCCCATTGATGTTTCGTTTAACGCTGTCATTGATTATCCTCCTTGAAAAGATTATTGGATAACATCTCAGATACAAAACAACCGGTCACTCACGCGGCTGATTTAATGTTGATCCGCCATCGCCTGAGTCTTTTCTCCCCGGCTGATAGCAACAGACTTTTCCTTGACAGGCGCCATCGCAAGTGCTTTGTTTTATTGGTTTTTGCCCGCCTGTTTTCTGCGAAGCCGGTAAATCGCCACCCCAGTCAGGATCATTGCCAGGCACAGGATTTGTCCCATGCTGAACGGGCCATATACAAAACCGAGATGACTGTCCGGTTCGCGGAAAAACTCGATAAAGAAGCGAATAACTCCGTAGCCCGCTATATAGCAGGCGAATATCGCACCGGTAAATGAAAATTTTTTCCGGATCGCCCAGAGGATGGCAAAAAGGACAATCCCTTCGAAAAAGGCCTCGTAAAGTTGCGACGGATGGCGGAGAAGATGTCGCGGGTCAAGGGGAAAAAGCATTCCCCAGGGGACATCCGTCGGTCTTCCGTATAATTCTCCGTTGATGAAATTGCCGATTCGCCCAAACGTGTAGCCGAGGGGAATCGTTGAAGCGAAAAGGTCGGCAAATCGCCAGAAGTCTATGCCTCTTTTCCAACAGAAGATTATCCCGGCCAGTAGAACGGCGATTGCGCCGCCGTGGTAGGACATCCCGCTTATTCCTACGAAATGGACGTCGCCCTCGAATTGAAAGGGAAGGATTATCTCCAGCGGGTGCTGAAGATAATAAGCCAGATTGTAGAAAAGCACATAACCGAGTCGACCGCCGACAATCACCCCGAAGATAGCCCATGTAAAGAAATCCTGAACCAGCTCGGGCTTATAGGGTAAAGCATCCGCCTTGATCCGGCGCATTACCAGCAGATAGACGCTCAAAAAGGCGGCCAGATACATCAGACTGTACCAGCGAAGCTGAAACGCCCCTATCTGAAAGAGCCAGGGGGTTATATGAGAGGGAAGATCCCTCCAAAGGGCGATCATATTTCCCAATTCAGTAGGATTCTCCCTTCAGATGTTCCACGTAAAGCTGGGCGGAGTAGGCGGCATTCGCCCCGTCCCCGCAGGCGGTAACCACCTGGCGGAGCTGCTTGACATTGCAGTCGCCGGCGGCGAACAATCCCTGTGCCGATGTCTTCATATTGGCGTCAACCTTGACATAGCCGCGTTCGTCGAGGTCGACGACTTCCCGCAGAAGCTCCGTGTTGGGATTGAGCCCGACAAAGATGAATATTCCGCTTACCGAAAGTCTCACATCCTCGTTCGTTTTCAGGTTGTGCACCTTGACCCATTGCAGAAGATCGAGGCCGTCCACCTTCTCGACAACGGAATCCCAGAGAAATTCTATTTTGTCATTGGCCAAAGCCCGCTGCTGCAGGATTGCCGTTGCGCGCAGACGGTCGCGACGGTGAATTACGGTGACCTTTCTGGCAAACTTGGTAAGATAGATCGCCTCCTGGATTGCCGTATCGCCTCCGCCGACAACGGCAACGTCCCTGTTTCTGAACAGGGGGGCGTCGCAGGTCGCGCAGAAAGAAACACCCCTGCCGATGAACCTCTCCTCGCCGGTCACGCCGAGACGGCGCCAGTTTGCCCCCGCTGCAAAAATCACGGAAAGCGCTCGATAACTCTGGTCGCCCGCAATCACTTCCCAGCCTTCCTTGCCTTCCACTGCTACCTTTTTAATTTTGGCCACATCATCGGCAACTGTTTTGAGACCGAAACTCAACGCCTGCTTTTTAAAGGTGTCCACTAATTCAAGGCCATTGGCGCCGCCAAGACCGGGATAGTTTTCTATCGCGTCAGTCATCGTGATCTGGCTTGCCGTCGATGCCCCCTCAAACAGGATCGTGCCGAGCGCCGCTCGTGCCGCATAGATTCCCGCGGTCAATCCGGCAGGGCCACCCCCAACGATTGCAACATCGTATTGCTTTTCGTTCGCTTTCATCTCACCCACTTTTTTCTCCCTTATAGTTACTTTATTATAATCTGATCAATTAACTTAAAATAAAACGCTCGCTTATTAGACCTGAACCGGCTACTTTGTAAAGTCATTTTTTTCGGACAAGCGCTCGTTACTCTTTACAGGCGTCACCTCATCACCTGTAGTCTCAAAGCAGCCAAATTCGGCTGCTTGCGGGAATCACAAGCAGAAGGAGAAAAATAATGTCGAAAATTTATTTGATTCTTTTTTTGCCGTCTGAATAGTTACAATGGGTTTATCTTTTTTCTTCGAGCAGGCGTCTTACAATCTCAGATTTCCTGCTTCTTTTATAGAGAGGCGTTCTGTCGCCGGCGATATAAGGGGCGAGATTGTCTTCAAAGGTTTTCTTTGTTTCATTCCGGTAGATTATCCCGAGCGGCCAGGGTGATTCTTCACTTGCCTTTGCCATGGCAGCCTGCCTGCTGCCTTCGTCATGGCTGCCTGGTTCAATGAAGTAGGTGTTATCCTTGTACCATTTGCGCGTGTTGGTTCTGTTGAAGGTTACGCACGCCTGGAAAATATCGACAAGCGCGAAACCTTTGTGATTTATCGCTGCCTTTATTATTTCTTTTGTTTTTTCCGGCTCATCTGCGGACGCCCTGGCAACAAAAGGCGCACCCACGGTTAGAGCCAGCAGCAGCGGATTGAGCGGCGTTTCATAAACGCCGTCAACCTGTATCGTCGTTTTCATGCCGAGTCCGGATGTTGGCGAAGCCTGCCCCTTTGTGAGACCGTAGATCATATTATTGTGAACAATTACCGTTATGTCAGGATTCCTTCTGATCGTGTGAATAAAATGATTGCCGCCCTCTCCGTAGATATCGCCGTCGCCGCTTTCGACAATCAGCTTCAGACCGGGATTGGCCGTCTTTATGCCTGACGCGGCCGGAAGCGCCCGGCCATGCAAGCCATTGAAGTAACTAAGGTCATAATACTGGGGAGCTTTTGCGGCATGGCCGATCCCGGAACAATAGACAAGCCGCTCTCTTGGTATGCCAAGTTCATTGAAAACTTTAAGCATGATGTTTCTTATTCCATAATTGCCGCAGCCCGGGCACCAGGCAATTTCGACATCATTTTTTGCGTATATTGATTTATCCATTATTCCCCCTTATTGGGCCGCGAATTGCGGGCCGCGGACTTTGCGCGGAACATCCTTTTCAATTCAGCCGCGAGGGAATCTGCCGCAAAAGGAAATCCGTCGTATCTCAATATCCGTTCCCTGATTTCAATCCCCGTTTCCAGCTTGATCAAAGACGCGAACTGCGCTGTCTCGTTGTTCTCCACCGCCACTGTCTTTTCCGCCTGCTGAAGATATTTGCCTGCATCTTTGTGCAGAGGATAAATCTGGCTGAAATGCAGCAGCGCCGTCTCCTTTAGACCGCTCAATTCCAATGCTTCCAGCGCGCTGTTGAGCGTCGAACCCCAGGCAACTACCAGGTTCCTGTATTTCCGGGGACCGTAAAGCTCCGGAGCAAGCGCCGCTTTCTGAAGAGCGGCAAATTTCTTCATCCGTTTATTTTTCATGGCCAGACTTATTCCGGTCAAATCTTCGGTGATTCGGCCGCTTTCATCATGTTCGTCAGAATCGGAACATATCGTGCCTGTCCCAAAACCCGGGATGCCGCGCGGGGAAAAACCGTCCTCGGTCAGCGCGTATCTTTTGTAATCTTCAGTTGTCTCAACAATATGTTTTTTAAGAGGCTTCGTATCCAATGCGAACATCGGAACGTTGTAATAGGTGTCAACAAAGTACTGATCAGTCAGGATAAATACAGGCGTCTGAAACTTGTCGGCCCAGTCAAATGCCCTGGCTGCAAGCTCGAAGCCCTGACGGGTATTGCCCGGGGCAAAGATGATCCGGGGGAATATTCCATGACCGGCGTAAAGCGTCAGATTGAGATCCCCCTGTTCAGTTCTTGTCGGCAGTCCCGTCGCAGGCCCGGGCCTCTGCGCGAGATGGACAACCACTGGAGTTTCTGTCATTCCGGCCAGCGATATTCCCTCCGTCATCAGGGCAAAGCCGCCGCCTGAAGTTGAAACAAGCGCGCGTCCGCCGGCGTACCACGCGCCCAGCGCCATATTTATCACGCCAATTTCATCTTCAGCCTGCTCAACGGCAATCCCCGCCTTGTGCTGATATTCGGCAAGCGCCGTGAACACGCTCGTTCCAGGAGTCATGGGATAGGCGAACACGCTGTCGCAGCCGCCGGCAATGGCGCCTAACGCAACGGCGTCAGCCCCGGACAGCAGGAGTTCTTTTTCTACGGTAGCAGTGCTATTCAGCACAGGTTTGTATTTTCTAGAATCCGCTATCTTTCGACCTTCACCATAACCGGCAAGAAAGGCATTGATGTTTGATTTTATTACCGCATCGCCCTTTTGAGCGAAAACTTTCCCTATATAGTCAGGAGCTTTTTCGAGGCCTATTCCGATTATTCCGCAAGCACAACCCGCGGCGGCCATGCTGCGGTAAAGGGGATTGCCGAGCTCCGCGGCAATCCTGGTGAAATCGACATTTATCACCCGTTTGTCGTCAAGTTTCTCCGCTTCGCCGATAATCATTGTGTTTTTTTGCAGCCGGTCCGACAGTCGGCTGATGGCCTGTTTTTCCAGGGGAATGAAAATGTCGGTTTTTTCAACATAGGCGGTTCTGCGCCTGTCGGACACCCTGATCTGGGTTGAATTGATCCCGCCACGTACACGTGACATATATTCCTTGACGGCAAATACATTGCAGCCTGACTGTTTGATGACATGCGCAAGAGTGGTCTCGATCGACTGCACTCCCTGTCCGGCTTCTCCGGCAATCACAATGGATACTTCGGATATTTTATTCGGCATTCGCAAATTCCGTAGGATTGAATTTATGAATTTCACTTTTACCCGTTCAAAATGTATGGGATGGTATCATGTTAAAACATTCTCCCATTGTCAAGACAAAAAATTGGGTTTCGAAAAAACAGTCGAAAAAACTGTCTTGACAAATAGGGGCGCTCCAGCTTATTTTAACAAACATGGAGCAGGTGCCCCTCTTTCTTGATGAATTTGTTTTGCTGAATGATGCGGTCGTGGCGTTGAGCGATATGCGGTTTGCCGATGCCCGGGCTTTATTGACCGACTATCGCAATCTTTATTCCGGCAACAGGGAAGATGTGGAAGAGAAGTTGCGGATTGTCTGTTTTCTTGAAGAGCAGCTTGCCGCTCTGCCGCACTCCCACCCGGAACGTCCCCGCCTGCTGTTTCAAATCTGGCGTTCTTTTGAGTCATTCTGCGGCGCGTTGGCGCACAATGCCCGGATGCCGGAAAAACTGCGGCGCCGTTTTTTCCAACTGATCGCTGCTGCTGTCGAAGAGGCTTCCTGGCCGGACGACTTCCTGTTGGCCGGGGACGTCCCGGTCGGCTACATTTACATTCAGACCGGCGAATATGAACGGGCGATCCGCTCCCTGCAAACCTGTCTGCTTTCGATTCGGGAAAGCGCGCCTCTTTTTGGCTATCTTGGCGATGCCTGGTGGAGCTGCGGCAATCAGACAGCGGCTCGCCAGTGTTATTTCGAGGCCGGCCTGATTGCCCCTTGTGCCATTGACTGGCTGCATCTGCGCGACGAGGAACTGAAAGAACTGTTGAAGCTTCTCCCCGAAGAATATAGCTGGGCACCCGCTCTGGCCGGAGAATGGCTTCCCGCCTGCGCGTACATCCGGGGAATTTTCAAGCCCAAGATGATCAGAATACTCGAAGAATTGAGAGCCTTCACCGAAGGGTACGGGGAGCTTCAAAAGGCCTGTCGTTGCAATCCCGATCCTGTCCTCGCCGCCCGCATCTTCACGAAAGGCGTTGTCCTTTGCGACAACGAGCCTTTTCTACGAACCATTCGCGGCATCGATTTTACCGATATTCGGCGGGAGATGAAATCCGCCTCCCCCGTCCTTTTCGCGGAGTATATGAAGGCGCTGGCAAAGCGATGGCATATCTGACGATACGAAACGGCACAACGCCTGCACAAATTTATGAAGGATCCCGAAATATGAAAGAGCGGAAGCGCTCTGACGGCATGGCCGCACCGGTTATCTGCCCTGATCGGTTTCGATCGGCGGCGTCGAGATGATAAAACTGTTTTCACCCGCCCTCCTGATCATGATGTCTATTCCCGGGAGGGAAAA
>CAZKHU010000052.1:0-11540 GCA_964552725.1 uncultured Syntrophus sp. | reverse complement strand
GGGAAAAGCAGCGGGCCCGCTGATGTAGTAATTGCGGTCAGGATCGACATGATGTGCCCTGTAAGCGGCGGCAACCTCGCGGCTCGGAGAAAGTCTGCCGTAGTTGCCGCTTGAGAAGCGCCAGAAGGCAAGAACAATAACCGCCGCTACGGCGATTGCCGTTATGATGAAATCAGTGTTCATAATCAGCACCTCATATCGCTTTGAGATTAACAATATTGCAGCAGCTTCGGACTGCGTCCATTAAGGGGCGTCCGCCGCGTTTTAACCTTTGTCATCAGATTGATTGTTGAAATACAGCGGTTGGCAGAACGGATGCAACAGAAAAATGGAACATGCCGTAAAATTTTTCTTGACAATATGAAAAACATGTGGTCAGTAGCCGCCGAAAGTAAGGCTCAGGTTTCATAAATTAAGACGGGATGCAGGCAAAGTGGGCAGAACGAGCGTTTTTTCGAAAGACTGGTATTGGTTTTATTACTTTATCGGATCGGTCTGCCCGGCGCTCAGGGAAAAGTAAGATACCCAATTAACTTAACCAAGCCATGGACAGACGGAAAGACGCTGCCCATGGCTTTTTAGTTTTCAGGCTGTGGGAAGAGCGCCGGGCTCGCCACGGCCTTTTTTATTACAGAGAGGTGAAATGATGATTATCCTGATGAAAAAGAACTCAACCCAAGAAGATATCAGCCAGGTAACTGCGTGGATTGAATCGGCCGGTTACAAATCCCATATTTCCAGAGGGGTGGAACGGACGATCATCGGCGCTGTTGGAAACGATCAGGGCAGGTCGCTGCTGAAATCGGTCGCCTTTCTGACTGGCGTGGAAAGGGTGGTGCCTATTCTCAAACCCTATAAGCTTGTGGGAAGGGAATTCCAGGAAAAAGAGACGATTGTCCGGGTGGGCAATGTGGAGATCGGCGGGGTTGAAAGTGAAACTTATTGTCCTCAGTTTACCGTAATAGCCGGGCCTTGCTCGATCGAAAGCGAGGAACAGATGATGGAGTGCGGATACATAGCCAAAAAGGCGGGCGCCCAGATTCTGCGGGGCGGTGCATTCAAGCCGCGCACGTCTCCCTACAGCTTCCAGGGAATGGGGGAGGAAGGATTGAAGATACTGAAAAATGTGGGCGAAAAGATGGGGATGCCGGTCGTAACCGAGGTGATGGATACGAAGGATATCGATCTGATCGAAGAATATAGCGACATGTTTCAGATCGGCGCGCGCAATGTCCAGAATTTTGCGTTGCTGAAAAGGGTTGGCCTGTCCCGCAAACCGGTACTCCTGAAACGGGGATTGATGACGACAATCGAGGAGCTGCTGATGTCTGCCGAATACATCCTTGCCGGCGGGAATGCCCAGGTGATTCTCTGCGAACGGGGGATTCGAACTTTCGAGACCGCAACCAGAAACACCCTCGATATAAGCGCCGTTCCCGTCATCAAGGAGTTGACGCATCTGCCGGTTATCATTGACCCCAGCCATGCCGCCGGGCATTCGAAATACGTCATTCCGCTTACCCGTGCGGCGGTTGCCGTCGGGGCTCATGGAGCGATTATCGAGATCCATCCGGAACCGGAAAAGGCGCTGTCCGACGGGCCGCAGTCCCTGCGCCCCGAGCAATTCTACAGACTGATGGATGAAGTCCGGATTTTACAGGATGCCATGCAAAACGGGATAGGCAAGCTTTTATGAAACAGCTTAAGGTATCGCTTGCAAGGAGGATTGACGACTCCTATCAGATTAATATCGGCGAGGGGATTCTTGACCAGGTGGGCATTAGCCTGGGCAAAAGCGTAAGCGCCGGGCACTGTGTGGTGATAACGGACAGCGTGATCGACGCTCTGCACGGCGAGCGGGTGCAGAAGGCTCTCGAAAAGGCGGGGCTCCGGATAGAGCGGATCGTTCTGCCTCCGGGGGAAGAGACAAAGACGATTGCCTCCGTTCTTGCGATTGCCGAGCGCCTTATCTCCCTTGGCGCAGACCGGCAGACAACGCTGATGGCCCTCGGGGGCGGCGTGATCGGCGATCTGACCGGCTTTGCCGCCTCGATCTATATGCGGGGAATCCCGTTCGTTCAAATGCCTACTACCCTGCTTGCCCAGGTAGACAGCAGTATTGGCGGAAAGACGGGGGTTGACGCCATCTCCGGGAAAAACATCCTGGGCGCCTTCCATCAACCCCGGGGAGTTTTCATTGATACGGAGTTTCTGAAAACCCTGCCCGACGCAATTTTCCGAAGCGGTTTTGCCGAGATAATCAAATACGGCGCGATTGAAAACCCCGTCCTGCTCGACGATATAGAAGGGGCCGCCGGTGAAAACGGTCTGCGAAACCCTTCCTTTCTCACAAGGATAGTGCTTGAATCCTGCCGGATCAAGAAGAACATAGTGGAGCTGGATGAGCGTGAAAAAGGACTGCGACGGATTCTGAATTTTGGCCACACCATCGGCCACGCGGTCGAGGCGACATCCGGTTACAAACTGTCCCACGGCGAAGCGGTGGCGATCGGCATGACAGCGGCAGTTCGCCTTTCTGAAAAACTCCACGGTCTGACGGTTAATGACGGGAAAAGAATATGTGCCGCGATACGCGCAGTCGGATTGCCCTGCATGATCCCCGGCGGAATGGAAATTAGCGACATTATTGCCAGGTTGTCTCTGGACAAAAAAGCGCAGCTTAATTTTCATAAAAAAGAGGGCAAAACGATAAATTTTGTGATGATCCGCGCCCTGTCGAAACCATTCATCCAGGGAGGCATTCCTGAGGAAGTTCTGAGAGAAACTCTGGAGGAATTGAGCGCATGAATGAAGATATCTTGAGAGAGCTCAGGGAAAAAATTACCGCGATAGATCGGGAAATAATCAGATTTCTCAACGAGCGCGCCTCCCTGTCGCTTCAGATTGGCGGGTTGAAAAAAGCGGCCGGCTGGGAGATTTACGATTCTTCCCAGGAGGAAAATATTTACCGCAACATTGCCGAAAATGCGGCAGGGGTTCTGCCCGAAAACTCCCTCAGAAATATTTTCCGGGAGATAATCTCCTCTTCGCGAGCCCTGCAAGCCCCGATAAGCGCCGCTTATCTGGGGCCGGAGGCCTCGTTCAGTCATCAGGCAACTCTAACTCATTTTGGCAACAGCATTCCCGCCTCGCCCAAGGCCGCGATCTCCGATGTCTTTATCAGTGTGGAAAAGAAAGAAAATGATTGGGGGATTGTGCCGATAGAAAATTCCACGGAAGGGTCGGTGAAGGCAACGCTGGATCGCCTGATTTCGACGCCGCTCTTCATCCGGGCGGAAATTTTTCTGCGGATAAGGCTTTGTCTGCTTTCCAATTGTCAAGAACTGGGAGACATTCACAAGATTTATTCACATCCCCAAGCCCTTGCGCAAGCCCAGCAGTGGCTGCGCCGGCATCTCCCGGAAAGTTCCCTGATCGAGGTGGAAAGCACGGCAGGGGCTGCCCGCAGGGCGCTTGCCGATCCATACGGAGCGGCCGTCGGAAGCAGTCTGGCCGCTGATTTCTACAACATCAAAATCAAGGCGGAGGGGATTGAAGACAGCCCCCTCAACACGACCCGCTTTTTTGTCATTGGGCAAAAACCCGGCCGTCAGGAAGTGGTGAACACGAAAAACTGCAAGACGTCGATCCTTTTTGGAACGGCCCATGTTTCGGGAGCGCTTCAACATGCGCTTGCCCCCTTTGCCAGCGAGGGGATCAGCCTGACCAGAATCGAGTCCTGGCCGATGAAGGAGCGCCTGTGGGAATACCTCTTCTTTGCCGATTTCACCGGTCATATCGAAGAGGAAAAGACACGACGGTGTTTGCAGGAACTCCAGGGAAGGAGCGCGTTTCTCAAAATACTGGGGTCCTATCCGCGGGGCGCAGAGGGGGAGAAACCTCAATGATTGCGATCAGACCGCTCGCCAATCTGAATGCGGTTGTAAACCTGCCGGGCTCGAAGAGCCTGACGCAACGGGCGATGGCCATCGCTGCCCTGGCGCAGGGTAAGTCGCTGCTGAAGAATATCCTGGTCGCCGACGACACGCTTATACTTGCCGGGGCGCTCGGGACGCTCGGAGTGGAGATATCGCGGAACGGCTCGGATATGACGATACTCGGAGCGGGGGGAACTATTACCGGCACCGGCGGGAAGATAGCGCTTGGCAACAACGGCACGGCGCTGCGCCTGCTTGCGGGTCTCGTCTCGCTGGGAGAGGGAGAGATTTTGCTGACCGGCGATAAACGTCTCTGCGAACGGCCAGTGAAACCGCTGCTGGATGCCCTTGCCGTCCTCGGGGTAGAGAGCCATACCGAAGGAGAAAAAGGTTATCCGCCGGTAATCATCTCGGGTGGCGGCTTGCATGGCGGCACGGTCATTTTGCGCAATATCGGAAGCAGTCAGTACGTCTCTTCGCTGCTGATCGCCGCCCCATACGCCGCGGGTGAGATAACCATTGTTCTGGAGGGGCTTGTTCCCTCCCTGCCCTATATCGCGCTGACGATCGAAACCATGGAAAAATTCGGCGTAGAGGTCTTTTCCGCCGGCGATAATCGTCTCTATGCAGTCAAAAATGGACAACGTTATCAGGGGAGAGAATTTACGATCGAGGGCGACGTCTCGAGCGCTTCCTATTTTTTTCTTGCAGCCGCGCTCTTGAAAGGCCGGATCCGGGCAGAAAACATCGATCCGCAAACGCGTCAGGGGGACATCGGGTTTCTTGCCCTGCTGGAGAATCTCGGTTGCACCGTCAGCCTTGAGAATGGCGCTGTTGAAGTTGCCGGGGGAAGAATGCCGGGCGGGGAGATGGTATTTGACATGGCCGAAATGCCGGATATTGTCCCGTCGCTGGCGGTGCTCTGTGCCGTCCGCCACGGCAGGAGCGTCATCCGGAATGTTGCCCATCTGCGACTGAAGGAAAGCGATCGGATCGCCGCGCTGGCCGCTGAGCTTCGGAAAACCGGCATCGCTGCCGGGGAACTGCCGGATGGTTTGGTTATAGAAGGAGGAACTCCCCACGGCGCACGGATAAAAACGTACAACGATCACCGGATTGCGATGAGTTTTGCGG
Organism: uncultured Syntrophus sp.; assembly: GCA_964552725.1. GTDB lineage: Bacteria > Desulfobacterota > Syntrophia > Syntrophales > UBA5619 > DYTH01. Next base: position 6,468 of record CAZKHU010000052.1, on the reverse strand, counting down.
CGCTGGGATTGAGCGTACCGGGGATGGAGATCGAGGATGAAGCCTGTGTGGGAAAATCTTTTCCCGGGTTCTGGAAAGTTCTGGAAGGGCTGCACTGATGAACATAATCCTCATCGGGTACCGATGCACCGGAAAAACTTCCGTCGGCAGGCTTTTGGCGGAGATGGGCGGCCGTCCCTTTTTTGATACCGATGAGCAGATCTGCCTGCGGACCGGAAAAACAATCGATAGGATCGTTGCCGAAGCAGGCTGGACGGCCTTTAGAAAAGAGGAAAGTTCCGTGATCGGAGAGCTTGCCCGGTTGGAAGGGGCGGTTGTCGCAACCGGCGGAGGCGCGGTGCTCGATCCGGCGAATGCGCAATGTCTGAAAAAAAACGGCAGGGTAATCTGCCTTGTCGCCTCTGCCGAGACGATCATAAGGCGTATCGGCAATGACGCGTCCAGCGGTAAGAATCGCCCGTCTTTGTCAGGGGATCCGCTTGCCGAGGAAGTGAGAAAAACGCTGGCGCAAAGGGAGCCGCTCTATCGGCGGATTGCCGATCTGGTCGTCAACACGGACGCAATCGCCGAAAGAGAGGTATCGGCCTTCATTGGTCATGCCTTTCCTGAAATACTTCGCCCTCCGGCATTTGCAACGGCAAACGAGAGAAAGGCGATTCTGGACGAAAAGGCGCTGAAGCCGATATAAATCGTTTTTATAAAGAGCCAATTGCAAAACCATTTGTCATTCCCGAATGTTTTTATCGGGAATATGGTTTTTCAGGCAGTTAGAACCAGATTCCCGCTCAGAATCGTTGCGGGAATGACAATAATGGGGAGTTTTGCAATTGTCTCTAAAGAAAGGGCGGATGGATCATGTCTGGAAACACTTTTGGCACCCTTTTCAGGGTAACAACATGGGGAGAATCTCACGGTCCGGCGATCGGAGCGGTAGTCGACGGATGTCCGCCCCGGATTCCGCTTGTCGCTGCCGATATCCAGCAGGATCTGGACAGAAGAAAGCCGGGCGGACTGCCATCCGCCAGCCCGCGGCGCGAGGAAGACATTGTGCAGATCCTTTCGGGGGTCTTTGAAGGAAAGACAACGGGAATGCCGATTTCTCTCCTCCTGAATAACCGGGACGTTGACGAAAGCGCCTATGATGGATTGCGGCATCTATTCAGGCCGGGTCATGGCGATTTCAGCTATCAGGCCAAATACGGGATACGCGATCACCGGGGTGGAGGGCGCGCCTCCGCCAGGGAGACTGCCGGGCGCGTTGCGGCAGGGGCCGTCGCGCGAAAAGTGATTGCCGGAGCAGGCATGGAGGTGTTTGCCTTTACCAGGGAGGTGGGTGGAGTATCCACTGAAGAGCCGATTCCCGCTGCCCGTCCCGCCGGCCCGCTGTACTGCCCCGATCCGGAAGCGGAAAAAGCGATGCTGGCCCGCCTTGCTGAGGCGCGAAAAGCGGGCGATACCGTGGGCGGTATTGTTGAGATTGTCGTCCACGGCTGCCCCGCCGGGCTCGGAGAGCCAGTATTTTCAAAACTGGATGCCGAACTGGCAGGCGCCTTGATGGGGATAGGATCGGTAAAGGGGGTGGAGATCGGCGCCGGATTTGCGGCGGCAAGGATGGCCGGCTCCCTTTGCAATGACCAGATGGGGAAAGGCGGCTTCCAGACGAACAACGCCGGCGGCATCCTGGCGGGGATAACCAGCGGCAGCGAAATCTTTATAAGAGTTGCCTGCAAGCCTATCCCCTCGATAGCCAAGCGGCAGGACACCATTGACATTCACGGCAATCCCGTTTCAGTAGAGATCGGGGGCAGGCACGATGCGGCGGTTATTCCCCGGATCATTCCGGTTTGCGAGGCAATGGTGTGCATGGCGCTTGCCGATCACCTGCTCCGGCAGCGGGCGATCCAATGGGGAGAGTGTGAATGATGAATGATTTTTCTATTGGAATTATCGGCGGGACCGGAGGAATAGGCAAGTGGTTCGCCGATTTCTTCACCGAAGAGGGATATACCGTTCACGTCGCGGGGAGGGAAAGAGGGTTGCCTGCCGCTGAACTTGCCTCCCTCTGCCGCGTCATTGTCGTGGCTGTCCCGATTGCCGCCACGCTCTCCGTTATAGAGAAGGTCGGGCCGCATCTTCCGGCGGATTCTCTCCTGATGGATCTAACCTCCCTGAAGGAAGAATCTGTGCGGGCCATGCTCGCGGCAACCAGCGCCTCAGTCGTCGGCTGCCATCCCCTCTTCGGCCCGGACGTTCCATCGATGCAGGACAACAATATCATTCTCTGCCCCGCTCGCGGGGAGCACTGGCTCTCTTTTCTGAAGAAACTGTTCGCCGGTTGCGGCGCCCGGGTGACCATAGCCAGTCCCGAAGAACATGACCGGATGATGTCCCTTGTTCAGGGACTTAACCACTTCAACACGCTCCTGATGGAGCTTGTCCTGCGGGATTCCGGCATGGCGCAAACAGATATCGAGGCCTTTTCGACCCCGATATTCCGGACAAAGCGAGCGCTCGGAGCCAAACTGTTCGGGGCAAACGCCGACCTGTATGCGGCGATCATCACAAAAAATCCCCATATCATTAAGGTTATCGAACGTTACGAGCAAAACCTTTCTCTGATAAAGGGACTGATCGCCGAACGCAATACCCGGGGCCTCGCGGAACTGCTTAAAAGATAAAAATCAGCCCATGTCTATGGTGTGGAGTTTCAGGAGAAAATTCTTGAATGTTTCCTTGGTTGTCTCTTTTACCGAAACCAGGCGGACAAATACCGCATTGTTGTAAAATGAATAACCGTTTTCGATAGCCGCCGGATCTTCATCATCGTCGATGAAGCGCTCTATAAATGACAGCGCAAATTTGCGGGCCGCGCCGGGATCTTTTGCGGTTATTAAAAAATGATGATATTTTATTTCATCGTTTTCCGATTCGCTGATTTTTATCCAGTAATCCTGCATGACACTCTCCTTCATTGCTCACAGTGAAAAAACGGCTTATTATACATAGTTTTTTAAAAAATGCAACCAAAACGAACCTTCGAACCTTCCCTGCAATCAATTACGGATGTGCCGCAATCACACCTCCCCGAACAATGTTGCGCTTTGGTCTCAATTCTTACCAGAGAAAATTACCGGGCGCTTTCCTAAGGGGAATTGTGCTCAACGGGCGGTCTTTTATTCATCTTTGCAGTGATTCAGGTTTTGAATGTAGCGCAAGGGGCGTTTCGAACCCGACTGCATGGATGGCCAAGGAAAGCTTTATTCTGCCGTCAGTTTTTTCCCCAGATCAAACGCCGCCTGCATTACCTTTTCGTTCGAACGGATTTCCCCGGCGTCCATGGCGCTGCCATAAACCATCCCGACGATCAGGGATTCCGTATATCCGTAGGCGTCCTGGAAGGCTCTCAAGGCATTGACGCAACCTGACTTTACAGGATCTTCGTCGCCGTAGGTCATGGCGATGGCAATCCTTTTACCCCGGAAGGGGTCTTTATTGTAGGCGGAAAGCGCAAAACACCTGTCCATGAAAATCTTGGTCTGCGCCGACATAGTGAACCAGTAGACAGGGCTGGCGATAACCCAGGCATCCGCTTCAATGAGTTTCAAATAGATATCCTGCATATCATCCTGAACGGCGCAGCCCTTGCTGCCTCTTTTCTGGCAGCTCATACAGGCTCTGCAGGGAGCGATGTTTTTCCCATGGAGATAGATTGTGTCAACTATTTTTGCCTTTTCCTCTTTTGCGCCCCGGATGATCTGATCCGCTAAAATGGCGCTGTTTCCCTTTTTTCTCGGACTTCCCAAAAGTACCAGAACTTTTTTTCTCATCATGATGCCTCCTGGCTGATTCATATGGTCATACACGGCTGATTGCTGAAACTTTTTCCCGGCAGATTCAAGATAAATGGTGTTTGATTCCCCAAATCAAGATTTATCCAATGTCAGGGCCTGTATCATATTCCGGGGCAGTCGGCGCGCCTTTTTCCCGGGCCCCATGCAGGCCAGCGTTACCCTGGCATCGGCAAGCGTCTCTCCGTCTCCAACACGAACCACCTTTTGATTCAATGTGCAGGTAGCGCCGGTGACTTCCAGGACGGTGGTTTCAATCCGGATGAGATCATCCAGGATGGCCGGGGAGAGATAATCGATCTCCAGCCGCATTACCGGGATGAGGTATCCCTGCTCATGGAGCGCCATCACCGAAAATCCGCGTTCCCGCAGAAATTCCGTCCGCCCCCGTTCGAAATACCGTAAGTAATTGGCATGATAGACCACTCCTCCGGCATCCGTGTCCTCATAGTAAATCCGCTGCTCCGTCATGTTTGTGCCGCCAATCAATGATGATACTGCTGGGTAATACTGTCGTTTCATATCATGATTGCAATAAATCAACATCATCTAATTTTCACGCTCCCCTTCCGTGGTTCAATCGGATTACACGATCCGAAAATTCGGCAAGTTCCGGGTTATGGGTAACCAGGACAATCGTCCGGCCTTCCCTGTGGAGTTCCTTCAAGAAATCGAGAATAATTTCCTCATTCGCCTCATCGAGGTTCCCTGTCGGTTCATCGGCCAGGATAATGGCCGGCTGATTGATGAGCGCCCGGGCAATGCAGACACGCTGCTGTTCCCCTCCCGACAACTGGGAGGGAAGATGGCCGGTCCGGTGCCCCAGTCCTACGCGCTCCAGTACCTCTCCCGCCTCACCCCTGTCGACCATGCTGTGATAGTATTGGGCAAGCATGACATTTTCCAGCGCCGTAAGATAAGGCACGAGGTGGAACTGCTGGAATACCAGGCCGATTTTTTCCCGCCGCATGACGACCCGCTCTCTTTCGCTCAAAATGGATGTATCGGCGCCGTCCAGAATATACTGACCGGCCGTGGGGGTGTCCAGGCAGGCCAGAAGATTCAGCATCGTGGTTTTACCTGAACCTGAAGGTCCCATGATTGCCACCCATTCTCCCTGACGGACCTGCATATCGACGCCATCCAGAGGGATAACGCTGCCGAATTTCTTCGTCAGTCCCCGGATCTTTTCGAGTATCCGGCCATCTGCGTAGGAGACCTTGTGCAAAGGTTTCGCGTCCAGGCCGGGAAAGCGGCCCTCCATTTGCGCTGCCAAGCGGTCTATATCGATTCCGTCATTCACGATACTTACCATGGCGTGATTGACTTTTCCTTCCCGCTCCAAAACCCGGCCGGCAAGGTCAAGGTTGACAAATATCTGCTCATCCTCTACTTGCCCGGTTTCCACGATACCCTTGATTTTGAGCGTCCGTTGAAAACCCGTCTCATTCCTTATCACATTGACAGCATCCCCCAGTTTGAGCTCCATATTCTTTGCCAGGGTTTTGCCAATCATGCAGGAGTTGTCATCGAAATCCACGACAATCCATTTTCCCTCGACCTGCCAGTAGGGATTGACCACCCTGACCCCGGTGCGGAAACCTTCGTCGCCAGCCACGGCGACCGGCTTATCGAATGTTGTCCCGATCAGAGGGAACGGTTTTTTCTCCCGTCCCGCTATTGACGCTGTTGCCTTCAAGAAAGGGGCAAAACCGACGATATTGTTCTGCCAGAAAATATCCTTGATCCGCGGCAGGTCTGCCTCTTCAATAAAGAACTGCCCTTCCAGTGGATTGTAGTCGTCGCCGCCGATTTCCAGAGAGATGCCCTCGCTTTTCGGCGTTACATGTATATTCGCGCCGTAGGATTTCAATTCCTTCGCCATCTTGTCGCCCACGTCGATCGAGACGTTCATCAAGGCGGTAATGAGACTGGCGGCCAGCACGATGGTGGCCGTGGCCAAGGCTTTTCTCCGCCATCCCCTTACAAATGATTGTCTGAGCATAAGTAAAAACATTGAGGCTGCTTCCTCCCTCTTTAAGCCGGTTTGTATTCCTGTATCCGGCGATGCCGCGCCTGCCGGCTGCCTGAATAAATTTCGGGCGACGCCTTGAATTTCTCAAGGGAATCTTCGGATTCGAAAAAATAAATCCTGCCATTGTATTCGTATCGCTGGTGAGCCTCAAGATTGATAAGCTCCCTGCCCGTCACCGGGTCTTTCACCCTGGTCTCTATCACCCGGGAAAAATAACGCGCCCCTTGATCCAGATCTGTCGCGCGGATAACAACTTCTCCCCCTTCGATTTCATGTTTGAGGGGGATGGGATTGCAACCTCCCGCCTTGCCAATGGAGGGGATAAATATCCTCACATTGCAAGCAAGGCAGATGACTTCGTTCTTTTCCTGGATATAGCCCCTATCGCCGCAGAGCATGCAGGCGTCATAGACAACGCCGATCCTGGTTGCCACAACGTGGCTGCGGTTGATCAGAAAGAAGCGGACTACATGGCCGTCATCGGTCACAAAAGAATAACGGTGGAGGATTCCATCCCTGACATCGTCAATTTCAGATTTCCTGATCTCGGGCGTGTTTTTCCAGGTTATGCCTGAATTACGTTTG
>CAZKHU010000051.1:0-21001 GCA_964552725.1 uncultured Syntrophus sp. | reverse complement strand
CGCTCAGAATCGTTGCGGGAATGACAAGAATGGGGAGTTTTGCAATTACCTCATAAGTAGGAATAAATAGTCAAAATGAGCAATAACCTGCAGACAGCCTTACTTTCGAAAAAGTTGACGGTAAAGCCGCTGTTGAAGTGGGCAGGCGGCAAGACTCAGCTATTAGGCGAGATCATTCCCAAAATTCCCGAGAAATACGGTCGATTTATTGAACCATTTGTGGGTGGCGGAGCGGTTTTTTTTGCAGTGCAGCCTGCGGGAGGAATCATCGCCGACAGCAATCCAGAGTTAATTAATCTCTATCGTTCGGTTGCCGCTGATGTTAACGGTGTTATCGAGCGCCTTCACCGATATGAAAATACCGAAGAAATGTTTTATGCCGTTCGTGCATTAGTTTTATGAAGAGGATCATATCGAACTGGCGGAGGAGGTTCACCGGCTGCATGAATTGGGCTGCTTTGTCATCCTGACAAACTCTAATCATCCCGCTCACCCTTGGCATCTCGGTAAAAGTACGAAACAGCGCCTCGTTCTGCAGGGAGTCGATCAGCAGATACGCGCCGGAAATAGCGTTTCCCTCCCGCATTAAACGGTTGAGAGCGCCCGTATCCATGTATCCCAGCACGCCGAGAAAAAGCTTGGCCGTGCCTGCGACCTGAATCGGGCGCACCGGTTTTGCCCCTTCGAGAATTTCGACGGTCAGCAGGTCGCCCGTCCTGATGTCAAGCATTCCGGCCAGATAGTCATTGATAACAATGCCTTCTGGTGGTATCGCCACCCTGTGCAGATTCGTGTCCAAAAGCAGATGCAGGCGGCTTCCCGGTTCGATCCCGTAGATTGCCGTCCGGTAGCTTTTATGGCCGGAGACGAACCGCGCCGGAACCCGGCGGAAGCCCTCGGCATTCCGCACTCCCGGCAGATTCTTCAGCTCGTACAGGGCTTTAAAGGAGGACGGCTCGATAAAGTTTATCCGCATATCCTCCTTCTGCGAGCGGATAAACTGGACATCAACTTGGGTTAACGGAATCCTTGAAGAAACCGCTGGCGATCATCGTCGCGCAGGCAACGGCGATCCCGATTATCTAAAGCAGAGTTCTTACCGGTTTGCGGGAGAGGTTCCGCAGAATCATCCGGGAGGGCTGAGAAAGCAGGCGGCCGAGTAGCGTCTTTTCGAGAAACGTTACCCGGTAGCGGGCGGGCGGTTCGGGCCGCATTGCCTCGGCGGGCGGTTGCCGGGCCGCCCGGGCAAGGGAAAAGAGCGTGCCGGCCAGCGCGGCAAGGATGCTGATCAGCAGGGCCTCAAAAACGACGTGGGGATATAAGGTACAGATACGCATGGGGAAACGGTAAACGGCCATGTAGATGTCGCCCAGCATCCGGCCGAACCAGATGCCTGCCGCCACGCCTTCCCGAGGAGCCAAGCAGCACAACCAGCTCCCCGGCAAAGATTTCGAGGTTGGCTCCCCGGAGGGCATGAACCTCCACCTCTCCCATCAGATATACCTTGGCGAGATCTGTTACCTTAAATACCACATCTTTCATTGTTTGCGACCGTGGTTGCTCAGAGGATAAAAAAACCGATGATCGTCATGATGATCCAGCGGAAAAACTTGATCACCGGGTCAAGCGCCCCCATGTACAAAAGCCCGATGATGATAAAAAATCCGTACGGTTCGAGACGGGAGAGGAGGTAGCCGGCCTGATGTGAGAGAAACCCCATCAGTATCTTCGAGCCGTCCAACGGCGGGATCGGTATCAGGTTGAACGCCGCGAGCATGATGTTGATCTGCATCATGTAGTACAAAAGCAGGCCGAGCAAACTGGAAGATTCCGGGGCCAGCAGCCTGATCAGCAAGACAGCGATAAACGCCATGATCATGTTGGCGACGATGCCGGCCGCCGCGACCATGATCAGTCCGGAGCGGGTGCGGATATAGCCCATATTTATCGGCACCGGCTTCGCCCAGCCGAAACCGACAAAAAGCAGCATCAGCGTGCCGATCGGATCGAGGTGCCCAAGCGGGTTCAAGGTCAGCCGGCCGGCATTTTTCGCCGTCGGATCCCCCAACTTCCAGGCAACCCAGCCGTGGGCCAGTTCGTGAAAAATTATTGAGTACAACAGCGGAATCGCCACCATGAAAAACGCCAGTGGGTCCTTGAACAGCAGATTTATCAATCCCAAATTTTTTCTCCCTGCAAGTAAATATTGGTATTAGACAACATCATTCAGGGTGTTGGCTGAATGATGTTGTTGCGACAGCGGTCAGGAATATTTTTACCTCTTCATCTGAAACAGTTTGCGCGACAAAATCAACCTTTTCTGAATAGTCAATATCCTGAAAGTAGCAGAGTTGCTCGCGGAAGAGTTTTTCATTGTAATAACCGCCGAAAAGCTCTCTGGATTTTTCCGAAATCTGCGCAAGGGAAAAGTGATCCCTCAGAAGAATATAGAGATCAACATAGTCTTTCCATTTTGCCCTGCCCCCGAGGGCGTAAGCCTTCATGGCGGCAAGGCTAAGCAGTTCAGGCATGTGAATGATCCGGTCAAAATCCACAGTTGCTTCGATATTGTATGGAAAGGAGAAGAATGTAAGCTTGACGTCATGAACGACAAGGTGGAGCTGTTCTGAATCTTCAAAAAGTATATTTGATGCTGAGCACTTATGGCGGTCAAGCAGCCTTTTGAGGGATTGTTTTTTTATCCTGCCGCATGTGAACAAATCAAAATCGAGGGTGCGCCGATGGCCTATCTGCAGCGCGATCGCCGTTCCTCCAACCAGATAATAATCCCGGGAGAATTCCTTGATCAAAGGCAGGAGTTCAACCTGATTTGTCGTCAGAATATCCTTGAACATGATTGCTTTCGTAATGGGGGACATGCCGGTGAAAATATTCCCTGAAAAAATGTACCGTCCTTGCCCGGTAATTGATGCGCCGGCCTGCCGTCTGCCGATTGAAGATTTCCGCTACCGTTTTGATTCCATAATATTCAAAAAGCTGTCTGACGGTATCCTCGTTGCCGTTATTGAGCACAGCCTCGATTATGGCGTCGGGGCTGAGCGAATTAAGCTCATTTTCCGGCACCCACCAGAAAAGATGCTTTATCACGGGGGCAATGTCTGTAAGTTCAGCTTTTTTCATAAGTTGAGCTACTTTTAACATTGTTTGGGCGAGTTTGTCAAGATAAGGGTAATGCCATTTCAGGGTTCAATTGTCTTTGGGGTTTGGGAGAGGTCGGAAAAGGGAAACGGAACAAGGACTACTTTGGCTGCTGAAAGTGCGACCACGCGGCATTCTCCTCTAGCCGTCAGGCGGATAAATGGGGGGCAGCAGGACAATAATTTCTTGCCGCCTGCATTCAGGGATGATAGAATATGCAAGCTTTTCAAACCAATTTTAGGAGTAGAAAAAGTGAAGGTTCTCCTTGCCGGACACAACATCGATCGTGATATTATAAACGAATTTCAACGCTTGCGTCCGGAACGCCAGGATTTAACGCCGGAGACGATCGCCGCCGCCTATGCGCGGATCAGCCGCAATCCGGCGCCGGTGAACGAACTGCGGACGAGTGCGCGGGACGAGGTGGAAAAGGCGCGTTTGTCCAACAAGAACATAGTCTTTGAAATGGGGCACAGCTCGATCGCCGAGCATGCCGTCTTCAACATCGATGTTATCGGCGTCTCGAGGCTCCTGGTCGAGGAAATCGAGCGGTCGAGACTTGTCTCCTACACGGAGAAATCACAGCGCTACGTGCTTCTCGCCGACGATTTTGTGATCCCCGACGAGATTCGCGGCGCCGGCCTGGAAGATATGTTCGTCGCCACGGTGCGACGGCAGAACGCCTTTTACCACCAACTGTACGCAAAGCTCAGGCCTTATGTTTTTGAGACAAACAAGGAACTTGCCGACGATCCGGCGAACGTCTCCCTGCTTGAAGGCTGGGCGAAGGAGGATGCGCGCTACTGCCTTTCGCTTGCGACCGAGGCGCAACTGGGAATGACGATCAACGCCCGGAGCGCGGAGCTGATGATCCGCCGCCTGGCCTCCCTGCCGCTGGCCGAGGCGGGTAAGTTCAGCGTTCTGCTTTACGAAGCGGTAAGCGGCATTGCCCCTTCGCTTGTCCGCTACACAAGCCCCACCCCTTACGACCGTGAAAGGGCGGGGGCAATACGGAAGGAGGCATCCAGGCTGGCCGTCAAAATACCCGGCTATTCCGGAATCAGGGAAGCTTCCGGAGGCGCAAGTGCTGATAGCGGGGACGATCTCGTCCGGCTGCTGTACGCAGACCATCATGCGGACGACAAAATAGCGGCGGCGCTTCTGGCCGGTTCTTTCACCCTTCCTTATGCGGATTGTTCCTCGCTTGTCGAGCGGATGACCGAAAGCGAAAAGGGTGATTTTTTCAAAACGGTTCTCCGCGAAATGGGGGTGCATGACGCCGCGCCGCGGGAATTTGAACATGCGTCTTTGACATTCGAACTCGTTGTCAGCGCTTCCTGCTATGCCCAGTTGAAGCGTCACCGGATGGCAACTCTCTCCGTCCAGGGATATAACCCGGCGCTCGGGGTGACGATTCCCCCGGCAGTGACGGCAATCGGCATGGAAACAGCCTTTCGGAGTATCTGCCTCGAAGCGGAAAAGTCCGCCCGGAGGATAGCGGAAAATGCCCCGGCGGCGGCCGCCTATCTGCTGACGAACGCCCACCGCCGGCGGGTTATCATGACCGCGAATGTCCGGGAGCTTTATCATATTGCCCGCGTTCGTGCTGATCGCCACGCCCAGTGGGATATTCGCCAGACCGCGGCAAAAATAACAAACATCGGCAAAAAGGCGATGCCGCTTGCCTTTTTGCTTGCCGGGGGCAAGGATGAATTTGACGCAATCTACGCCGACGCATTCGGCAAAGGGTAATGAGGACGGTCGGGCTGCCCATTGTTCAAGTTGTAATTGGGGCGCACTTCTGCTAAACATACACGGGATTGCGGATGATCTCGTTTTTATAAAAATGAGGGTAAAGGAGAAGAGAGATGATTGATATCATGAAGGATGGACCTGTTAATCCTGTGAAGATACAGGACAATACCTTTCGCGATGGGCACCAGTCCATATATGCCACGCGGATGCGGACGGAAGACATGTTGCCAATTGCCGAACAGATGGATGAGACCGGTTTCTGGGCGATGGAGGTTTGGGGCGGGGCCACATTCGACACGATGCACCGCTTTCTCGGCGAAGACCCTTGGGAACGGCCGAAAATTCTCAAGAAATATATCAAAAAAACCCCGTTTTCGATGCTGCTGCGGGGGCAGAATCTCGTCGGTTACCGCAATTATGCCGACGACGTGGCCCGCCTCTTCGTCGACAAGGCCTGCGAGGTGGGAATTGACGTGTTTCGAGTTTTTGACGCGCTCAACGACCTGCGCAATTTTGAGACAGTGGTCGAGCGGATCAAGGCGAACGGCAAGCATTTCGAGGGGGCAATTTCCTATTCCCTGACGGAACGTCATCTGGGCGGACCGGTGTTCAACATGGAGTACTACGTCAATCTCGCCAAAAAACTGGAGGCGATGGGGGCGGACAGTGTCTGCATCAAGGACATGGCCGGGATCATCTCGCCCTACGATATCTACGATCTGATTACGGAAATGAAAAAGGTCATCAAGGTTCCCCTGCACCTGCACACCCACTACACGAGCGGAATGGCGTCGATGGCCTACATCAAGGCAATCGAGGCCGGCGTCGACATCGTCGATACCTGCCTGGCCCCCTTCGCGTTGCGCACCTCGATGCCCGCCATCGAGCCCCTGGTGGTAGCCCTGCAGGGGACAAAGCGGGACACCGGCATGGATCTGCATAAACTGATCAGCATGGGTGAGCACCTCGAGAAGATTGCCCCCAAGTACAAGCAGAATCTGGCTGCGAACAAACTTTCGCTGATCGACGCGGGCGTTCTGGAACACCAGATTCCCGGCGGCATGATCTCCAATCTGGTCAGCCAGCTCCGGGAGATGAACGCCCTCGATCGTCTTGCCGAGGTGCATGCCGAGATCCCGCGGACAAGAACCGAAGCAGGCACTCCGCCGCTGGTCACCCCGACCTCCCAGATAGTCGGCGTTCAGGCGGTGATGAATGTGGTCGCCGGCCGGTACAAGATGGTGAATAACCAGTTCCGGGATCTGATTTACGGTCTGTATGGAAAAACGCCGACTCCGATCGATCCCGGGGTGCAGGCCATTGTCCTGAAGCGCAACAAGCGCGGGCAGACGCCGATTACCGGCCGTCCCGCCGATTACATCGAGCCGGAACTTGCAGACGCCAGGGCGAAGATCGGCGATCTTGCGAAAAATGATGAGGATCTACTTACTTACGCGCTATACCCGGCGACCGGCGAGCAGTTTCTGAAATGGAAATACGGGATCGAGCCGATGCCGGACAGCGTCAAGCCCGCCCCGGCGGTTGACGAAGAAAAAGGGAAATAAAGACAGATTATACAAATATTACTTCAAAAAGGTAACATCAGTTTTCTTTCCGGAAGGAGTGGGGTGCTTTTGTGAAGCAGCCCCACTCCTTCCGGGAAGCATCGGGGCCTTCCTCAATGATCTCTGCCGGTCTCGGCTTAGAGAAGATATAGAGGCGGGATTCTCTCTTATCAAGCCAGGGTTACTTCAAGTTTTTGTTTCCTTTTTTCCCAATCGGGCATTACCTTGTTCAAGAATCTGAAAAACTCCGGGTTGTGATTGCCATATCGCAGATGGCTCAATTCGTGAACGATGACGTAATCGATGCATTCCCGAGGTGCTCGAATTAAATCAATATTCAGTGTCAGCCTTCCGTTTGCAGATAAGCTTCCCCAGCGCTTCCGCAAACGCTTGATCTGAAGTATTGGCTTGGCTAACGAAAACTTTTCCAACTGAGGCCACCACTGGTCAAGGCTTTCGCGGAACTTGACCGCCGCCTTCTCCCTATGCCATCGCTCCATCAGATACTTGACCTTCTCCGACGAAACGTCTCCAGTCATCTCAACTTCGAAGAAACCTCTGGTCAGCTTGACTGCATCCCGATTCCCACTGCTGATCCTTAGGCGATAATGCCGTCCCAGGTAGAGGTGCGTTTCTCCACCCACATAGCGCCTCGCGGGCGTCCGGGGCTCGAATTGCCTGAAATAAACCTGCTGCTTGATGATCCAGCCGGCACGTCTGGCGACCCTCGCGCTGACCGCTTCCGCGTCGGTTCCGAGCGGCGCTTTGACGACTACACTTTGGTCGGGGTGGACGGCAATCTCCAATGTCTTCCGATCCACATAGGAGAGGCAAAAATCAATGCTTGTTTTGCCATAGGCAACGGAACGGCGGGCCGAACTCATCTTCCGCTCCTGCTCTTGGCCACCTGCATGGCCTTTTCGATGAGGGTGTCCATCTGCTCTTCACTCATCTCCACACCCCGCTTTCCCTTCACCTCGTCAAACAGATAATCGTCGATATCATTGATCACCAGCTTCCGGGCATCATCATCGTCCCAAAACTGCACCTTCCTGTGGCGTTCCAGGATGGCATCGATGGTCATGGCGGTATCGGCGGCAAGTGACTCGCTCACCTCCGGGGGGAGCGGGTGTTCCGCAAAGACAGGCTTTAGAACACCGAAATAGGCCATGGCGTTCTCGTTTCCCGACAGCTTCTCGGGAATATCGTCGTGGTGACGGGTCGCCACCTTGGTACGGATATCCATGACCTTGTTCAGGTAGTCCATATCTGACAGGCGCCTGGCCCTAAAATCCTCGATGGCCTGCTGGATCAGCTTGGAGAACTTTTCGTAAAAGGCGGGATCCTCATCCATTTTTTCCTTGATCACCTTCCTGGTGGCGTAGGCGATGGCGTCCGCTTTGGCGGCCGTGCTCTTCCCGTAGATCCCCCGCTCCTCCTTCACGGCCGTGAAGAGATTGGCGTCGAAGATGTTCACCGGTTCGTTCAACTGGATGACTTCGTTGGCATGGATGTGCGTATCGAGCAGTTTCTTGATCTTCGGCTCATATTTCCGGTAATCGATGGCTTCAGCGTAGCGAAGCTTTACGGAAGCGCTAAGGTCCTTAAAGCGCTTCAGGTCGTTCTTGTAACGCTTCAGCTTTTCAGCGTCGATCCCCATGACGAACGCTTCCGTCGAAAGGGCGATGGCCAATGTTTTTGCATACACAGCCAATCGACCGTAGAAATCCACGCGCAAGGCATCATCGGCCAGTAGGACCTCGTAGGCCTCCTCGTCGCGGCTGTTCTTGACGGTCTTGAAAAGATCCCAGAGATCGGAATACCGCTGGGGGAGCTTTTCCACCTCCGCCTTGACCGACGTCAAGGTATCCGTCAGGTCCTCCTCGTCAAAGCCCTCCAGCGCGCTGTACATGGTCAGGGCCTTGTCGAGTTCTCCCAAGAGGCCCACGTAATCGACGACGAAGCCGTAATCCTTGTCTTCCTGCACGCGGTTCACGCGGGCGATGGCCTGCAGGAGCGAGTGCTCCCGCAGCTCCTTGCAGAGGTAGATAACGACGTTGCGCGGCGCATCGAAACCGGTCAGCAGCTTGCTGACCACGATCAGGATTTCCGGTTCGGGCCCGTTCTTGAACCGGCTGATGATCTGTTTGTTGTAATCCGCCTCGTTGCCGTAGCGCTTCATCATCTTCTGCCAGAACTGGATCACCTTGGCCTGGGGCTCTTCATCCGTTTCCTCGTAGCCTTCCCGTTCGTCAGGTCCCGAGATCAGCACTTCAGAGGCGACAAAGCCCAATTCGTTCAGGTGTTCATGATATTTCAAGGCCGCCGCCTTGCTCGGCGCCACGAGCTGCGCCTTGAATCCGGTCCCCTGCCAGGAGGCGCGATAGTGCTCACCGATGTCGAAGGCCCGCATGTAGATGACCTGATCGGTCTTGTTGAGCATCTCGGCGCGGGCGTATTTTCGCTTCAGGTCGGCCTTCTGTTCCTTTGTCAACCCCTGGGTGTGGCGTTCGAACCAAAGATCGATCGCGGCCTTGTCCTGTTCCATTTCCACATGGCGTCCTTCGTAGAGGAGCGGGACCACGGCCTTGTCCTCCACCGCCTGGTGGATGGAGTAGTGCGGTTCGATCAGCCCGCCGAATTTGACGAAGCTGCTTTTTTCCTTTTTCATGAGCGGTGTACCGGTGAAACCGAGGTAGCAGGCCAGGGGAAACATCTGGCGCATCCGGGCCGCGAAGGTGCTGTAGTTGGACCGATGGCTCTCGTCGATGAGCATGAAGATGTCGGCCGAGTCGTCCTGAAATTTTCTTTGATTCAACGCCTTGTCAAACTTGTGGATCAGAGTCGTGACGATGGTTGCCTTCTTCTCCGCCACCAGCTCCAGCAGGTTTTTGCCAGAGGTGGCGCGGTTCGGGTCCAGGCCGCAGGCGGCAAAGGTGTTTCCCAACTGGATGTCCAGATCGTCGCGGTCCGTCACCAGGACGACCCGCGGATTAGGAATCCGCAGGTCCAGGGCCAGGCAGCGGGCCAGCATGACCATGCTCAACGATTTGCCCGAACCCTGCGTATGCCAGATGATCCCGCCCTTGCGCCGTCCTTCCCCATCGAATTGCTGGATCCGCTCCATCGTAGAGCGAACGACGAAGTATTGCTGGTAATGGGCGATCTTCTTGATCCCGCCGTCGAAAACGGTGAACTTGTAGGCCAATTCCAGGAGCCGCTCCGGACGGCAGAGGCTGTAAAGCGCCCTGTCCTGCTCTGTTACGAGCCGATTCCCTTCCGCCGCCTGGGCGTCGAAGAAGGCGCGGCAAAGGGCGAAATCGCCCTTGAAAAGCTGCGCCTTCTGTTCGTCCGTCAGCTCTTTCCGGACAAAACCGGCGACCTCTTCCTCCCGGTCCCGCAACTCCTTCCAGATGCCCCAGAATTTGGCCGACGTGCCCACGGTCCCATATTGCGCCGTGTTCTTGTTGACGCCCATCACCAGTTGCACAGAGGCGAAGAGCTTGGGAATATAATCGTCGCTCTGGTTGCGGATGGACTGAGAGACGGCCTGATCGATCCCCACCTTGGGGGATTTGCACTCGATGACCGCGAGCGGGATGCCATTGACAAACAGGACGATGTCCGGACGGGCCGTTTCCGTGCTCCGGGAGCGCTCCACGCTGTATTCAGCAGTCACGTGAAAGACATTCCGCTCCCAGTTCCGCCAGTCGATGTAATTCAGGTTGAAACTCTTGGAATCACCCTCGATCGCCTGTTCCAGGGCCGTGCCCAAGGTGATGAGGTCATAGACCGCCTCGTTGGTCTTGAGCAGACCGTCATATTTGATGTTCTTAATCTTCTGGATGGCCGTCTGGATGTTTTCTTCACTGAAGAGGAACTCCCGCCCCTTGTAGCGGATGCGGTTCAGCCGCTTGAGCTGCTCGCTGAGAATCCCTTCCAGCAGGATGTTCCCGGTCTTGCCCAGCCGGGCGGCAAGCGCCTTTTTGGGTGTAAGATACTCAAAGCCCAGGTTGATCAGGAGTTGCAGCGCCGGGATCTGGGAGAGGTACTTTTCGTTGAAGCGAAAGGCCGGTTCAGGCATTGATTCAGTCATGACGTAACCCAAGACATAGCTTTCAAATATGTATTTACCATATATGTATCTACCTTTATTACCGTGGTAATTGCTCATTGATACGTTTAAATAGACTTTCAAACCGGTCAAGCGTTTTAGAAGAAATTTTTACATTATTACCCAGCTCACTTAATCCCGCTTTGGATGGTGCAAAATGATTAAATTTGATTGTGGACAAGTGCGTCGAGAAGAATCTTTCAATCCGCTTAACGATGCGCGGTGACTTATCCGGAATGTTGTGAGCCAAGCCGTCAATAGCATGCGGGTATGCAGCCTTCACGAGAGCAAGATACTCATCGTCAGAGAAAAGGTCTTCGATATCTGATTCCTTGGCACCAGTGAATTCGTTCAACCGGATAATCTTTTTTCGAGTCAAAAAATTGTTTCTGACTAGATTTTCTACGCGCTGAGTATCTTTGCTGGAGATATCCATAAGTACAGTAACATTCAGCTCATTCGCTCCTATTAATGTTACAAAAGTCGCAAGTTTGTCTGCGCCACCGACCGGAGTTATGACCCATTTATCACTCAATGCTTCTCTGCCTTGATCAGACAAAATCGCGGACATCGTATGTAAGTAGAGCAAGTCGGAAGGTCCTTCGACAAGCAAGCAGTTTGGTCCAAGAAATAACGTTTGTGCCAAGCTATACCCTAATGCCGCTTGAAGAGGAAAGACGGTATTGGCATCTACGCTTAAACATTCAGAAGAAACTTTCACCCCTTGATCATCGACATCTTCAACAGTGCGGACACGTTCAAATCTTTGGGGATCTACCATGAATGGTGAGTGGGTTGTATAGATAACTTGGTGGTGAGGCGCGAGAACGTCTTCGATGAACCGCAATAAATCCGCCTGGGCACTGGCGTGAAGGTTAAGCCCGGGCTCATCCAAAAGAATGATCATCCGTGGATTGTCATCGGACAGTTTTTTGAAAGTTGTAAGGAATGAGAAAAACCAAACAAATCCACGTGAACGTTCATCAAATGGGACCGTAACTCGATGCTTATTGTTCTTGATACGAACGTGAAATTCACCCGGCTGATTATTCCCAGGGGATCGGTGCACATCAAACTCGACCTCAAGAGATGTATTCTGTTTCCAATAGTGGAATACATCGTCTGTAATTTCGTTAGCGATCGCCTCAAGATTGGCTTTGTGGTGCTCGTAATTGGCATTATTTTGGAGCTCTTGTGGTGTTACACCAGCAAGGTCCAACAAGTCATTTAGAGTTCTGATTCCTTCATCGTGTGAGCCGGTAATTTCATTTAACGATGCCATTCCCTTCATTATCCGATAGTCATCAAAGAAGAAAATTTTCGGAACTCGATCCGTTAAGCAACTACTCCAAATTTCAATGGATAGCCCTTTTACCTTGATTTTCCGTAGGTATGCCAAACATTTTATTGCTTCTTGGTCCTCATCACATTCCTCTATGGCTGTGACTAAAGTTTCAAGACTTTTTGTTGCCTTGGCTTTCTGGGCGGTTATCCCTGTTAAGCCGCTATTTGAGGTATAGTGCTTGATCCATTTTTGTTCGTCAACATCCAGTCCAATTATTCTGGAGCCATCATATCGGAGCGAGATAGACAGTTTTTTGTCTGGCGATATACATTTACCGAATCTCTCTGTAACTGTGGAAATATCCTTATCGTGCAGAGTGAAAATCGCAGTGATAACCATTGCCGATTCCTCCCGCCCTAATTTGACATTACGTTGATATTCGCGGAGGCGTTTTCTGGGAAAGTCTTTTACTTCATCATAGTTGGCACTTTCTACGGGATTCAGGCGATATAGTGCCTGAAGTAGTGCAGTTTTTCCGGCCTCATTTTTTCCTACAAAGCAAGTGACATTAGGATCAATGTTGATCTTGTTTGAGTCATCAGTATTTTTGTAATTAAATACCTGAAACGATTCAAGTTTCATGATTAGTCCTCCTTATTGGTGTTAATCTTTACCTGCCACTCACCAGTCAGCAGCTTCTGCATCAGGCCGCGTTTCTGTTTGCGGTAGGCGTCCAATTGTTTTTTCAGAAGATCAATTTCTTCTCGGGCTATGTTGAGTATAGTTGCAATGTTCTGTTGCTGGTTCAATGATGGGAATGGAAATGGGATCGCTCCAAGGTCTGTGAAGCTAACGGTTTCACGGACACTGCCCTGGGCGCTTTTGCTGATACGCTCCTTGGCTTCGTGGGATGATAGCCAGTGGAGGAAGAAGTCGGAGTTGGCCTTTTGCTCATCGATCTTGAACACCACATACATCGGGCTCAGCACGCCAGTGTCCCAATTATCTAGACGTGCAATAGAGCCGACATTGATACGGGAAGGATTATAGGCATACTGACCGCGGGTGACGACTTTGTAATTGCTCAGATCGCTACTGGCGACGCTCCGCTCGAATTGATCTTCCGGGAGGACGAAACCTCTATTATTGGTGACACTCAGAACGCGGTCAATTGCAGCACCGTTATTCCGCCTTGAGACCTCAGTGGCAAAGTTCCGTATCTGCTCTTGAGGGTGATTATCGTTTGATATCAACATGCTAAGTAGCCATGTGTATCTCTGCTCCTTGGTCACAATCAGCCGCTCGGTCTTTTCGATAGCATGGTCCCAAGTGAAGAGCAGGTCTGTAATAGCGATTTGTTCTTTGAATGGAGGAATAAGTATTGGAAGCTTTTGAAGCGTATCTTTATTCAGCTTATATCTGCCAGCGCCCTGACGGCTTAGAAATGATGTGATATTTCGATGTTTGAAAAAGTGATAAAACCACTCAGCAGAACATTCTTTTGTAGCCTCAATAATATGGGCATGGTTATTGACATTGAATTTACCTTTCACTAATAGCGTCTGGTCCTTTGATTCATATTTTAAAAAATGATCGCCGTCTTCTCCAATAAGCGCAAAGCATCCTTCGGCCAAATACTCGTTGATATAACCTAAAATTCCTGTTGGGCCATAATAGGGGTATTCTCCCTTAATTTTACCTCGTTCTCCCACGGAAATAGGTTTGCGGAGATCATTACGAATTAGGCAAGCTTCACCTACAGTTTTGATTTTCCAGCCACTCGGCGTATTCCTGGCACGTACCTTTTGTAACAGCGATTGCTGGTTGCTCATTTCTCCTTCCCCGGTTTCTTTCGCGTCTGTTCCAATTGCTTCGCACTTTTCTTCGGCATGGACAAATCATCCGGCATGGCATTGCCCAACTCATTGATAGCTTTACGGACCTTACGTTTCACTCGTCGGCGGGTTTTGGGCAGATCCTTTGTATCTGGGGCCAACGCCTCGGCCCGGGTTTCGATGAATGCATTTGCCCCAGCTTGCGTTAATCGTTGTTGGGGTGGATTCAGAAAATTCTCACCGCTGAGGATGGGTGTGCCTGATTTGGCTTCCAACGCCTTCCGGGCATTGCCGGCAATCTTGCCGCCTTCGCGAGCGGCGGTTCGATTCCTGGGAAAACCTTGTGCGTCCTTTTTTCGGGCAATCTCGGTGGTGCCGGCCTCGCCCAGCATTGTGAAGATCAATTCAAGATCCGTCATGTGGTCGCGGAGGTTATGGCTGCCTCTGACCCGGTCCAGTCCCTTGATTTTGCCGTGTTCGCCGGGCGTTACGCCGAAGGTGGCACTGGCGATTTCGGCGGTGAGGATGGCGTATTCCCGCCCTTCCCGGACGCCGCGTTCCTTCCATTCTTTGGTCAGTTCGCCGCGAACATTGATGGAACGGAGCCGCTTTTCGATCCAGGCCTGCGAATAGCCCTTGGCCTCGTAAAGTTCCCGGGCGCGAAGGCTTGCCAGCTCCGGATCTTCAATCTCTCTCACGCGCTCGTACCCGACCTTGGCCAGCCACCGTTTGAAAGGTTCGGCCTTCGGCGAAGGAATCGACTGGATGATGCGAAAAAGAGATTTGGTATTGGCGCAATCCGTTTCTCTTTGTTTTCCGTCAGGGGCCTTCAATTTCAACCGTACGATTTTTTCGTACGGTTGGGCCATGCCGGATTCCTGAACCATTTTACGCTTAAGATCAGACCAGTAACGCTTTGGGTTATCGCTTTCCGAAAGCACGCCAACGACATCGATTACCGAAAACCACCATTCATTGTTTTGCCAGATCCGACGAACCGTCTTTTCTTGGAAGACAGCAATTTGATTTGCATCAGTTCTTGACACTTCTCTTTTCGTAACCATGGCTCTACCTCCTTAATGAAAGAGCATATTGCCGACGGGGGCAATATGGTTACCGAGAAAACTACCGGCAGTTGTAAAGAATTTCTTTACAACTGAACTGCCTTGCCTGCCTTGATGCTTGAATTTACACATCATTTATTACCATCCAGCTTTTTCACCACCCTATCAAAATCGGATTCGAACAGGCGATCCTGTACGATACGGTATTTCTCGAACTCGCTTTCGGCAAATGATTTGGCAATGGTCTGGCTTATTGAGCCAGGATTTTCGAGGAGGTCGCGTTCATTAAACTGCAAAAAGGCATTCAGTTTGTTTGCCCAGTCTTCCATGGTCATGGGGATGTTGCGTTCCGCCTGATCTTCGGCATAATCCAGACACTCGCCCTGATTTCCCGAATTTCGGCCAGCAGGTTTTCATAGTATTCCTTACTGAAAAAAGAGCCGTTTTTTAGCCTTTCTTTATCAAGCACATAGCCGCGAATGGCATAATCCCGCAGGATGCCGGTTGCCCACTGTCTGAACTGGGTGGCTCGAAGAGAATTAACGCGATAGCCAACGGAGATAATGGCGTCCAGGTTATAGAAATCGATGCTGCGCCCAACCTGCCTATTCCCTTCTGTTTGAACTATTCGGGATTTCCTAACAGTTGCTTCGCGTGTCAGTTCCTTCTGCTTATAGATGTTGTCAAGGTGTTCATTGATGGTTGGAACCGCAACCTGAAACAGCTCTGCAATAAGCTTTTGCGTTAGCCAGACAGTTTCATCCTCAACGCGTACCTCGATGCCATGCTCGCCGGCTTGTGTGGTAAAAACGAGAAACTCCGCGGTACTGTTACGTATCTGTAGTTTCCTATTATCACTCATTTTTCTATCTCCTTGAGCATGGCGGCCATTTTGGCCCGGACCTCGACGAGTTCGCTTTCGAGCTGGTCGATCTCCTTCTGGACGGCGTCGATGTCTATCTCTTCCTCTTCCTCGAAAGTGTCCACGTAGCGGGGGATGTTCAGGTTGAAGTCATTCTCCCTGATCTCCTCGAAAGTCGCCACGTGCGCATACTTCTCAATGGCCTTTCGCGCCTTGACGGTGGCGACGATTCTGTTGATATGGTCGTCGGAGAGGGCGTTCTGGTTCTTGCCCGGCAGGTAATCGCGGCTGGCGTCCACAAAGATCACGTTTTTGCGCTTCTGGTTGGCCCCTCCTTTTCCCCGGCTGCGGTCAAAGATCAGGATAGCCACCGGGATTGAGGTGGTCGGGAAGAGGTTCCCCGGCAGGCCGATGACCGCATCGAGCAGGTTCTCCTCGATCATCTTCGTTCGGATGCGTCCTTCGGCCGCCCCGCGGAACAGTACCCCGTGAGGAACGACGACAGCCACGCGCCCTTCTTGTTCGAGGGCCGCCTCCACCATGTGGCTGATGAAGGCCCAGTCGCCCTTACTCTTGGGAGGGACGCCCCGCCAGAAGCGGTTGAAGCGATCGCTCTGGGCCTCTTCGGCGCCCCACTTGTCGAGGGAAAAGGGCGGATTGGCGACCACAATGTCGAATTTCATCAGGCGGTCGTTCTCCACGAGGGCCGGGCTGTTGAGCGTGTCGCACCATTCGATGCGGGCGGAGTCGTACCCATGCAGAAACATGTTCATCCGGGCCAGCGCCCAGGTGCTGCCGTTGGATTCCATCCCGAAGAGGGCGAAATTGCGATCATTGACCTCTCGGGCGACTTCGATCAGGAGGCCGCCGGAGCCGCAGGCCGGATCGCAGATGCGATCCCCGGGCTTGGGGCCGGCCAGCTTGGCGACCAGCTCGGAAACCTTGTGCGGTGTGTAGAATTCCCCTGCCTTCTTGCCCGAGTCGGAGGCAAAACGCTCGATCAGGTAGATGTAGGTGCTGCCGATGACATCTTCGGAAACCTTGCTGGGGCTCATGTCCAACTGGGGCTTGTGAAAGTCCTCCAGGAGCGTTTTGAGGCGACGGTTCCGGTCCTTGGTCCTGCCGAGATTGGCCTCGCTGTTGAAGTCGATGTTGCGGAAGACCCCTTCCAGTTTCGCCTTGTTCTGCTCTTCGATCGCCTCCAGGACGATGTTGATCAGCTCGCCGATATTGGCTGCATTGCGCCGTTCATAAAGGCTGTAGTAGTCGGCCAGGAAGCGATCTTCCACCTTGCCCGTCTCATGGTCCTTCAACTCCGCATAGGGGAGAACGAAGCGTTCACGCTCCAGCCGGCGGCGGATGCGGGCGTCGTCGTCGCCATACTGTTTGCGGTACTCCTCGTAGTGGTCCTTCCAGACATCGGAGATGTATTTCACGAAGAGCATCACCAGGATGTAGTCCTTGTACTGCGCCGGATCGACAACGCCCCGGAAGGTGTCGCAGGCGGCCCAGGCGGCGTTGTTGATGTCCTTCTGATCGATTTTTCCGTTCATCGTTTTATGCTCCTTGCGCCAATCGAATTAAGGTGGTCGAAACGATCTGCCGGCGTTTTTCAGCCAATTTCTTCATAATATGTTGCTCTGCCTCCCCTAAAGAGGCCAGTGCGACAATGGCTTTTTGCTGTTCAAGGTGAGGGACAAAGACTTCGAGTCCTTCGAGTACCTCCTTGCTGATCATCTTTTGCGCAGTTCCCTTGGCGTGACTTGTTAAAAAAGCCTGCGCCGGCGCCTGACGGATGAACCAGTTCAGATACTCAGGCAGAATAATATTATCGAAGACCCTGATCCTCAGGAGAGGCGCCGCCACCACGGCGATTTCCGGATCATCCAAGAGGATCGCCGATGTGGAGGAGAGTCCCCTGGACCGAAAAATTAGATCCCCCAGTTTCACCAGATGATGATCCTTCGGTTTGTTCATGTCAACCCGCGTCAAAGCCTTGCAATCAACACGGTTTTCATCCGTCAGATCTTTCATCTGGATGACAGCTGCCGCGCCGTAATCCATTGATTCGAGCCGAGTTCGAAATGAATAACCCGTCTGAATTGACGCTAAGTCCTTTAATGCAATCCTCACTATCTATCACCTAAAATCATGCTGAAATATCGTTTCAGCACATATATAAACAAAAAAGTTGAGCCTGTCAAGGAAAAATTTTGCAAAAATAGCATTCATGCTAATTTAATTGCCGTGAGAGATGAGGAAAGTTTATTTATTAATTATATCAAATTATTCACCTATGTCGGATCTACGGCATAGGTGAATAAAGGGGGCAGAGAGAAGCTCAGACAGGAAAGCTTGTTTGAGATGCTGGTACTTGACGTTAAAGGGTGACGTCCCTTTTTACGCCAGCATGCCGCCGTCCACCGTCAGGCAC
This sequence comes from uncultured Syntrophus sp., assembly GCA_964552725.1. Classification (GTDB taxonomy): domain Bacteria; phylum Desulfobacterota; class Syntrophia; order Syntrophales; family UBA5619; genus DYTH01. The sequence goes on along the minus strand of CAZKHU010000051.1, from coordinate 2,928 downwards.
ATTCCCGTTGCATAGGATGCCGCATCGGAGACGAGGTACAGCACCGCCCCGGCCATATCCTCCGGTTTCGCTATCCGTCCGAGCGGGATCATCGGCAGCACCATCTTCATGATTTCCTCGCTTTGGGTCAGAGCGGCGGCAAATTTGGTGTCGGTAAGCCCCGGCAGCAGGGCATTTACCCGGATATGATCCGGGGCGAGCTCCCGGGCGTAGACCTTCGTCATGGAGATGACCCCGGCCTTGGTAATCGAGTAAACCCCCTGAAAAAGCGCCGGCCGGACGCCGTTTACCGAGGCGACATTGACGATAACCCCCCCGCCTGATTTCTTCATCAGTCGGGCGGCGCACTGACAGGCAAAAAAAGGCCCCTTCAGGTTGACGTCAAAGGTCTTGTCCCATGCCTTTTCATCGATGTTCAAAGCGTCCCCGAAAGACGGATTGGCGCCGGCGTTGTTCACCAGAATGTCGAGCTGCGGGCAACGTTTCTCGACCTCCGCAAACAATGCCTGAATCTGCTCGATGTTCCCCATATTGCAGACTATCGAAGCGACTTCGCCGCCCGCTTTTTTGATTTCCTCCTCCACGCGCTGGAGGTTTTCCGGTCTTCTGCTGACCAGAATCACCCGGGCGCCGTGGGCGGCGAGCATTCTGGCGATGGCCTCGCCGATGCCGCGACTGGCGCCGGTTACCAGTGCCGTTTTTCCTTTCAGACTGAACAGATCCATCATTTCCTCCTTTTGTTGAGTTTTTCCGCTGCCTCAAATCTGCCGCAAAATCCGGCCCAATTTACAGGGACGATTTTTCGATCAGCCGCCTGCACGCCGCTTCAAGAACCTGCACTGCGACGATCATCAGCTTAAAGCGCTCATCTTTGGTCTGGCCGTGGTAAAAGCGCCAGTATATCTGCTGGGCGATTCCGGCCAGCCGGAACATTCCGAAACAATAGTAGAAATCACTTTTTTCAACGGGTATTCCCATTTTCTCCGAGTAGCGTTTTATAAATTCCTGCCGCGTAAACATTCCGGGCAGGTGCGTCGGAATCATTCGGATCGCATGCATATCGGGCGGGTCGTCGCGATCTGTCCAGTAGGCCAGCGCCCCGCCGAGATCCATCAATGGATCGCCGATCGTCGCCATTTCCCAGTCGAGGACGCCGACTATCCGAAACGGATCATCCGGGTGCAGAACCACGTTGTCGAAACGGTAGTCGTTGTGGATGACCGAAACATGGGGGCTCTCCGGAGGCATCTTTTCGTACAGCCATGTCATCACGTCTTCAAAATCGGGGGCGTCGGGGGTTCGGGCCGCCCGATAGCGTTCCGACCACCCTTCAACCTGTCTTTTGACGTACCCCGCCGGCTTGCCGAAACCTTCCAGGCCGATCTTCCGGTAATCGACCTGGTGCAGCTCGACAAAGACGTCGATCAGTTTTTCACAAAGCAGGGCCGCTTCTGCCGGTTGGAGCGCGAGCGATTTCGGCAAATCCCTGCGGATGATCAGTCCCTTTATCCGCTCCATGACGTAAAAGGGGCAGCCGATGATCGTCTCGTCATCCGTGTAGGCAAGAGGCTCGGGGCAATAGGGGAACACCGGGCGGAGCGCCTGGAGCATCCGGAATTCCCGCCCCATGTCATGGGCCGTTTTTGCCTTGCGGCCCAACGGCGGTCTGCGGAAGACCAGTTCGCGCTCGCCTACTCGGATCAGGCAGGTAAGATTGGAGTGTCCGCCGGGGAATTGGGAGACCGTCAAAGCGCCGCTCAATTGCGGGATACTGTCCTTGAGAAACTGCTCCACCCTTACTATATCGAACCCTTCGCCCTCGCGAATCGGGCGTGTCTCATCCGCGACATCCATTGTAGCCCTCCTTCAACCGTATATGAAACTCCGATGACGACCTGCCGTCACAAAGTGAGGATGAAAATTGCAGGGCGACCCCATCCCCACCCTTGCCCTTCCCTTGAAGGGGAGGGAATTTGAAGGCAATGCTTTCAATAAGTTGATGTACATTTTTAGGTGAAAATGCATGCAGATTTTTGTTATCATACGCCATTAGTCATGTTTGTGCCCATTTGGGCCGCCACGGGGGGCTGCGCTACGGTTTTTTCAGGAAATGATCCATCATCTCGATTAGAAAAAGGGCGTAATCTTCCACCAAGACGGCGCGTTTCTGGTACTTCCATGGTTTCAGATACCAGTCCTGAAGCATCGCCTTTAAAACCGCTGCGGTCAGGGTTGGATCAACAGGCCGGAAACATCCTGTCGCTATCCCGTCATTGATGATCTCTACAAAAAGGCCCTCGGTGGAGAGCTCCATCTCGATGGCCTTTTTCTGCTCCTCCCGCCGGAGGTTTTTGGTCTCCATGTAATTGAAATAGAACCAGGGCTTCATGATTTCGCTCATGTACAGGTGGGCTTCGATTGCCTGAATCAGCCTTTCCGCGGGGGGGGAATCCTGTTTTATTTCGTCGGATAGCGCCGTATTCATAAGCCGGCTGCCGAGGCTGCGAATCATGGCGAGCAGTTCTTCCTTGCTTTTGAAGTACGAATAGAGCGCCCCCATGCTGAGGTTCGCCTCTTTGGCCAGATCGCGCACGCTCATCGCCTGAAAGCCCTTGCTGCTGCTGAGCGCAAGCGTTGAGTCGAATATTCGGACAAGGTTGCGGACGGCGGTTTCGTCCTTCTTTATCCGGATCTGCTCCCTGTTCGCGCTGAGAAACTCGCTGCAGATCTGCTCGCTGGAAAGATTCGCCGAATTCTTGAATGTCTCAAAACCCTTCATCGGGGGGTTCCCTATTTAACGGTTTTACCGGCGTATTCCCGCAATATCCGGCGGGCGACGGACATCTTGTGCACCTCATCTGCGCCGTCATAGATGCGGGCGGCCCGTTCATGACGGTAGAAGAACGGGATGATGACATCGTCGGTCAT
>CAZKHU010000050.1:0-21360 GCA_964552725.1 uncultured Syntrophus sp. | reverse complement strand
AAAATGTAGAGCAATCCTGATGGCGATTGCCGTCAAAGCAACATGATTATCCAATATCAGTGCATTTTCCGGGTCAGGCGCATATCTCTGCCCCTTTGGCCAGAACGAAGGGCGTCTGCACCTTTCCGTTCAGCACATGCTCCCTGAAGACCAGCCTGATTTTTTCGCTGTCCATATACTGATACTTGATCGGCGCCTGCCCGATGCATTCAACCGTTACCAGGGGCTCGCGGCTGCACAAGCCCATACAGCCGGAGGTGGCGAGCAAAATGTCTTTTCCGGCGGCAGCCGCCACCTCCTCAAGAAGCGCATTCATGACTTCCCGGGCGCCGGAGGCGATGCCGCAGGTTCCCATGTGGACGGTGATTTTCACCCGGAAGCTGTTCTCCCGCAATGCATTGGCCGCCAGCAGTTGCTCCTTGAATTTTCCCAGTGTTTCAGCGGTAAGTTTTGTCATGGCCACCCTCCGCAATTTGATGGAACGGGCGCTCAAACAACGATTTTGTCTTTATAATTGCCGAGGATGTCGCCGATTTTCTCCGGAAGCACCCTCCCATATACCGTTTTGTCGACAACCGCCACCGGCGCCAGCCCGCATGTGCCGAGGCAGCGCACCGTTTCGAGGGTAAACGCGCGGTCGGCGGTTGTTTCGCCTTCCCTGATCCGCAGTTTTTGTTGAATTTCCTTTAAAACATTTTGAGCGCCTCGAACATAGCAGGCCGTTCCCAGACAGACGCGGATGGTATGCCGGCCACGAAGCTTCATTGTAAAAAAGGAATAAAAGGTGACCACGCCATAGACGCGGCTCACGGGGAGGTTAAGCCCGGTGGAGATCCTTCGTTGCACCGAAGGCGGCAGATATTCGAGGAGGACTTGCGCCTCTTCGAGCAGGGGGATCAGGGCGCCCGGCTTTCCCCGGTAAGCCTTGATCAGGACGTCCAATTTTGCAACTTGTTCCACGCTAAATTCACTGAGCAATTCGGAATCTCCCGGATCCATTGACCGTCTCCTTCCTTATGAATGGTCAGCGCTTTTTGTTGGCAACCCGAGTTCTTGAACACCTCCGCAACATGGGTGAGACAATTGAGCAAAAAATAAAACCCGTCTTCCCGATCCCGTGCCCTTTTTTCGTAGCGCACCGCGCGGGACTTGTCAATAAAAATGAGCCGCTGTTTGCGCAGAAGTTGATTATATATTTAATCCGGCAACCCCTCAGGTGTGTGATGCAAGCCAGGTTTCAACATCCGCTAAAACGCGGTCGTGCTCCGGTTCGTTGAAAACCTCATGATAGAAGCCCTCGTAGAAGATCAATTTTTTGTCGGCGGAGGATACCCGGTCATAAAGCATCTGCGCGGCCGAGGGCGGCACAAGGCGATCCGCGCTTCCCTGTAAAATCAGGATAGGCAGTGTTATTTGGGAGGCTTCAGCTTCAATTTTTTGCATCGCCTGGAGCATCCGGGCGGCAAGACGGGCCGAAATCTTGCCATGAAAGACCAGCGGATCCTCCCGGTACGCTTTCAAGACTGCGAAATCCCTGCTTACCGCTTCCTCTTCAAGTGTTATAATTCCGACGCGGGGCAGCAGAGTGGACAGAAGCTTCCCGGCGAAGACGGTAAATGCCGGGATGTTGTCGGGAACCTTGACGCCGGGACCGGAAAGCACCGCCCCTTTGAGCTCCTGCTGATGGGAAAGAAGGTGCAGGGCGCCGATCAGTCCGCCCATGCTGTGTCCGACAAGAAAAACCGGTTTGTCTTTCTGCCATGCGCCGACCATGCGTGCAAATTCGGCAAGCGTATCGGTGTAATCGGTAAATTTTGCTACATAGCCCCGCAAACCTGTCGAGCGGCCATGACCGGGGTGATCGGCGCCGTAAACGGCATAACCGAGCGGGACAAAACGATTGACGATGTTCATATAACGTCCGCTGTGTTCGGCAAGCCCGTGCACCAAAAGCAGCACGGCTTTTGGCGCCCCTTCAGGAAGCCATGCCTGATAATATATTTGACGATTGCCGCTGTCCGTGAAAGAACTTTCCTGATGGTTCATAAGTTGCGCCTCCGTTTTTTTCTTTGCAGGAGAGTGATTTGACCGTTGTCAGGATAAACCGGAACAGCGGCCATTACAAGCAGATAATTTTCTCCATAAAAATCTGTTGACTATCACCACCTCCTATACTAATGAACTCGGTCTTGTTTTGGGGCAGGGAAGGGGAGACTTGGAACAGAAAAAATTATATATTCAGACATTGGGATGCCAGATGAATGTGCAAGACACACAGAAGATGGCGTTTTTAATGGAAGAATCGGGATACGCCCTGACAGGCAACCCCGGCGATGCGGATCTGATAATTGTCAATACCTGCAGTGTGAGGGAGAAGGCGGCCCAGAAGGCGTACAGCCTGCTCGGACGTTTCAGGGAGATTAAGGAGGAAAAGCCCGGTCTTATCGTTGTCGCGGCCGGTTGTCTGGCCCAGCAGGAAGGGGATCATTTCTTCAAGATGTTTCCCAGCCTCGATGTGGTCGTGGGGACGAATCAGATTGACAGGCTTCCCGAAATAGTTTCCAATGAAGAACGCTCCCGCCGCCGCTATTCCGATACGGCCTTTTCCGATTATGTCCGTTCTCTGGATATCCCGGCGCAGCCCCTTGCCGGCGAGGTGAGTTCTTTTGTCACGATCATGCAGGGGTGCAATAACTTCTGTTCTTATTGCGTTGTCCCGTTTTTGCGGGGAAGGGAACAAAGCCGACCGCTTGGCGATATCGTAAAAGAGGTGGAAAAACTGGCGAGTCAGGGGATAAAGGAGGTTACACTGCTGGGGCAGAACGTGAATTCCTACGGAAAGACCCTGCCCGACAAACCTGCTTTTGCAGACCTGCTTCAGGCCATTGGGAATATACCGGAGATCAGGCGGATTCGCTTTACCACTTCTCATCCGAAGGATTTGTCGGAGGGATTGATTGCGGCTTTCGGGAAGGTCGCCCCCTTGTGCGAACATATTCATCTGCCTCTTCAGGCGGGCTCTGATCGCATTCTTCAGCGGATGAAACGCGGATACACCGTCGAAGATTACAAGGAAAAAGTGGCGGCGCTGCGAAGAGCCGTGCCGGGAATAAGCATTACCTCCGATATTATCGTTGGTTTTCCCGGCGAGGCGGAAGATGATTTTCAGCGGACTCTTCAGGCAATGCTCGATATACGTTTTGACAACCTCTTTTCCTTTCAGTATTCAAAAAGGGAGCATACGCCGGCTGTCGGGATGGACGGACACCTCCCGGAAAAGACAAAAAGGGAACGCTTGAAGACGTTGCAAAAACTTCAAGAAGGGCACACGCTGGAGAAAAACATTGCATTTATTGGTAAAATTGAAGATATCCTGGTCGAGGGGCCCAGTCGAAAAACGGGAAGCGAGATGATGGGGCGGACACGGACCAACCGCATCGTTAATTTCCCCGGCAGTCCGGGGCTTGTCGGAAAAGTGGTTCGCGTCAAGATTGTAGATGCCTACCTGCATTCGCTGCGAGGGGAGATGGAGTAAAATGGAAGGGCATGTTTTTATTGAAATGAAGGTGTCCGGATTGGCCATCGATCCGATTACGAACACCCCGATTGTAATCTTGAAGGACATCGAGGGGAGAAGGGCGGTTCCCATCTGGATCGGAATATTTGAGGCAAGCGCAATCGCGACCGAGATGGAAAATATCAAATTTCCCCGCCCGATGACTCATGATCTCCTGAACGAGATAATAAAATTGATGAAGGGCGAAGTGGTGCGGGTGGAAATATCCGACCTGCGCAACAACACCTTTTTTGCCAACATTCATCTGCTTTTGGAAGGAAAACCCATCGTTGTGGATGCCCGGCCGAGCGACGCAATTGCCGTTGCCCTGCGCGCGGGGGCTTCCATTTTCATTGAGGAAAAGGTCATTGAAAAGTCACGGAATGTCGATTTCGGCGCCAAACATTCCGATATCGGCAGCCTGGATAAAGAAAAACTTGAGGAATTTCTCGAAAACCTTTCGCCGGAAGATTTCGGGAAATACAAGATGTGACCAATTGATTTTTCTTTTATCTTTGTATTCATTGAGGTATTAGGTGTCGTCTCTGAAAAAGGCCATTGCCGATTTTGGCCGGCATATCGAGGTGGAGAGAAACCTGTCCCGGCATACGGTGGAGGCGTATCTGAATGACCTTAAGCAGTTTCAGGAATTTCTTCAGGAAATGGTTCCCGCCGGCACGGAAAATGACGATATTCCTGAGGATATTGTTCTGATTCGTTCGTTTCTCGTTTCACTCTATCGCGGTAAAATGAGGAAGATAACCGTTTCGCGCAAAATCGCTTCCTTGCGTTCATTTTATCGCTATTTGCTCCGCGAGGGGGCAGTCAGGCTCAATCCGGCTGAACTGCTGCAATTGCCGCGGTGCGAGAAATACGTGCCGACTGTCCTGACGGTGGATGAGACGCTGGCGCTGCTTAACGTCAATTTTCCCGGGGATGCTGCCGGCAGCAGAGACCGGGCAATTATCGAACTTTTCTATTCCTCCGGGATCAGGCTCGGCGAGCTTGTAGGGCTGAACGTCGCCGACCTCAGATTCGGCGACTGCCTGGTAAAGGTGAGGGGAAAGGGCAGAAAGGAGCGGATAGTGCCGGTGGGAGCTCCGGCGCTGGCAGCGCTCAGTGATTACCTCAAAATGAGGACGGATTTTGTCGGGGCCGCCACCGACAAAATCGACGGCGAACCGCTTTTTTTGAATGCCCGGGGAAGGCGAATCTCTTCCCGGGATGTGTCCCGCGTGGTAGAATGGGTCGTTCTGCAAAGCGGTATCGGACGGAAGATAAGCCCCCATTCGCTGCGGCACACATTCGCGACCCATCTTCTCGATGCCGGCGCCGATTTGCGGTCGATTCAGGAGATGCTTGGACACAGCAGCCTGTCCACTACGCAGAAATACACGGCGGTCAGTGTCAGCCGCCTGATGGAGATATATGACAAGGCTCATCCACGAGCCGGGGAGAAAGAGGGATAAGAAAATGAATATTCACGGAACAACAATTCTTGCCGTAAAACATCGGGGCAAGGTTACAGTCGCCGGTGACGGTCAGGTTACGATGGACGTAACCGTTATGAAACACGGGGCAAGAAAGGTGCGCAGGCTCTATCACGACCAGGTTATTGTCGGGTTTGCCGGGGCAACGGCCGACGCCTTCACGCTTTTCGACCGTTTTGACCAGAAACTCGAACAGTACAAGGGGAATCTGATCAGGGCTGCCGTCGAACTGACCAAGGACTGGAGAACCGACCGGGTGCTCAGGCATCTTGAAGCGTTGATGATCGCGGTCAGCCGCGATTCGTTTCTGATTATTTCGGGAAACGGCGATGTTATCGAATCAGACGACAATGTGATGGCCATTGGTTCCGGAGGCCCTTACGCCCTTGCGGCGGCGCGGGCGATGGTGCGCTATTCAGAGTTGACGGCAACCGAAATTGCCCGGGAATCAGTGAAAATTGCCTCCGAGATCTGCATCTACACCAATGACCATATCACCACGGAAGAGATAGATTTAGAGGAAGAAAACGAAGATAAACCTACAAAAAACAAGGAAAAAGACAAAAATGGCACAAAATGATTTAACTCCCGGAAAAATCGTCGAAAGACTTGACCAATACATCATCGGGCAGCACGAGGCCAAAAGGGCAGTGGCGATAGCGCTCAGAAACCGCTGGCGTCGGCAGAATGTCCCGGAAGAGATGAAGGATGAGATATCGCCGAAGAATATTATTATGATCGGGCCTACCGGCGTGGGCAAAACTGAAATTGCCAGGCGGCTGGCGAAATTAGACAATTCCCCGTTTATCAAGGTCGAAGCCTCCAAATTCACGGAAGTCGGCTATGTCGGACGGGATGTGGAATCGATGATCCGTGATTTGCTGGAGCAGGCGATAGGGATGGTAAAGGAAGAGGAACAGGGAAGGGTTATCGCTAAAGCTTCCGAGCTTGCCGAAGATCGTCTTCTCGACATTCTGCTCCCTAAAAAGACAACCGACGAAGGGGTGGTAGAAATGATCCCCGTTGAAGCTCAGACGCCCGAGCAAGGGGAAGGAGGACGCATTCACTTTGCCGACACGACCCGCGACAAGCTGCGCCGGCTTCTTCGCGATGGCAATCTGGACGAGCGTTTTGTCGAAATAGAGATAACGGAATCACGAACCGGTCCGATGGTGGAAATATTCTCGGCTTCCGGCATGGAGGATATGGGGTTGAATATCAAGGACATGCTCGGAAATATCTTCCCGCAGAAGAAGAAAAAGCAGCGGATGAAGGTGAAGGAGGCCCTTGAGAAGCTGGTGGATGAAGAGGCGCAGCGCCTTGTAGACATGGAAAAGGTTACCAAGACGGCGATTGAACGCGTTGAACAGACGGGGATTGTCTTTCTCGACGAGATAGACAAAATCGTCGGCGATGATGGTTCTCATGGGCCGGATGTGTCGAGGGAAGGGGTGCAGCGCGACCTGCTGCCGATCGTTGAGGGTTCGACGGTAAGCACCCGCTACGGGATTGTCCGCACCGATCACATCCTGTTCATTGCCGCGGGCGCCTTCAGCTCTACAAAACCATCCGACCTGATACCGGAGCTGCAGGGGCGCTTCCCCATACGCGTGGAACTCGATTCTCTCGGCAAGGAAGAATTCATTCGGATACTTACGGAGCCGCATAACGCCCTCGTCAAGCAGTACACGGAGCTTATGGCAACCGAGGGGGTAATCCTTGTCTTCAAGGAAGACGCGATTGCCGCGATCGCCGAAACCGCGACGCTGGTGAATGACCGCGCCGAAAATATCGGGGCGCGTCGTCTTCATACAATCATGGAGAGCCTCCTCGACAAGATATCCTTTGATGCCCCGGAGATGAATGGGCAGGAAGTGGTGATAGACGCCGATTATGTATCCGAACAGTTAGACGAAATTGTCGAAGACGAGGACTTGAGCCGTTATATTCTGTAATGTGAGGGAGAGCTTATGGAAGATATGACTGAATTTGTAGAGAGGGCGAATATTCTGGTTGAGGCCCTCCCTTATATACGCCGTTTCTTCAACCGGACGGTTGTCATAAAGTATGGCGGACACGCGATGGTTGACGAGGATTTGAAAGATAATTTCGCCCGGGATGTGCTTTTGATGAAGTATATCGGCATCCATCCGGTCGTCGTGCACGGCGGCGGGCCGCAAATAGGAAGCGTTCTGAAGAAGCTGGGCAAGGAATCGCAGTTCATCCAGGGGATGAGGGTGACCGATGAAGAGACAATGGATATCGTTGAAATGGTTCTCGTCGGGAAGGTCAACAAGGAAATAGTCGGCTTGATTAACAGGCATGGCGGCCGGGCGATCGGATTGAGCGGCAAGGACGCCAACCTGATCCGTGCGGAAAAGTATTTCCTGAGCGCCGAAAAGGCAAAAGATACGCCTCCGGAAATCATCGATCTCGGTCTTGTCGGCAAGGTCAAGGAGGTAAACGCCTCTATTCTCAACACCCTTATGGCGGATGGTGTGATCCCTGTTATTGCGCCCACGGGAATCGGGGACAATGGGGAGACCTACAATATCAACGCCGATCTGGTTGCGGGCGCAGTAGCAACAGCGCTCGGCGCCGAGAAACTGATTCTGCTTACCGACGTTCCGGGGGTTCTTGACAAGGAGAAAAATCTTATCCATACAATGGATGATCGAATGGCAAGGCGGATGATCGATGACGGAACAATCTCCGGCGGCATGTACCCCAAGATAAAATGCTGTCTGAAGGCCCTGAATTCGGGGGTCGGTAAAACCCACATACTGGATGGACGGGTCAAGCACACGATTTTGCTGGAGATGTTTACCGATCAGGGAATCGGCACAGAGATAGTGATATAGAAACGGGCAAGAGGCGGGTGATGAAAGAAATTGAGATGAAAAAGGAAGAGTGGCTGGAGCTCTCCGACAAATACGTAATTGCAAACTACAAGCGGTTTCCCGTTGTCATTACCAGGGGGTTGGGCGTTCATCTCTGGGACAGCGAAGGCCGTTCGTATCTCGATTTTGTTGCGGGGATTGCCGTTTGCGCTCTTGGCCATTCCCATCCCCGGGTAGTTGCGGCTATCAAGGAACAGGTCGAAAACCTTACGCACATCTCCAACTACTATCACATTGCCCCGCAGATTCTTCTGGCTGCCCTTCTTGTCGAGAATTCCCCGCTGGACAAGGTTTTTTTCTGCAACAGCGGCGCCGAGGCCAATGAAGCTGCGATAAAGCTTGCCAGAAGATACGCATCGGAAAATATGCCCGGCAGAAACGAGTTTATCACGATGCGCAACTCCTTTCACGGCCGAACGCTGGCTACGGTTACGGCAACCGGCCAGGAGAATTTACAGGCGGGATTCGGCCCTCTTCCCGAGGGTTTCCATTATGTCCCCTACAATGACCTGCCGGCTCTGGAGGCCGCCATCACCGAAAAGACCTGCGGGGTAATTGTCGAGCCGATTCAGGGGGAGGGGGGGGTTGTCGTCCCCGATGAGGGATATCTACAGGGGATTCGGAAAATCTGCGATGAACACGGCATTCTGATGATTGTCGATGAAATACAGACGGGTCTGGGACGGACGGGGATGCTTTTTGCCTGTGACCATGAGGGTGTTGTACCCGACATCATGACCCTTGCCAAGGCATTGGGGAACGGTTTTCCGATCGGGGCAATGCTGGCCAGAGAACACATTGCGGCGGCGTTTGTCCCCGGGAGCCATGGCTCGACATTCGGTGGGAACCCGTTAGCCTGCGCGGCCGCCCTTGCCGCAATGCAGACGATTCTGGAGGAAGGGGTCGTCGATAACAGCAGACTTGTCGGCCGGTATTTTCTCTCCAGGCTCTCTATGCTTAAAGAAAAACATCCCGTCATTCGCGAGGTGCGGGGGAAGGGCCTGATGATCGGCGTCGAGCTTGCTTCACCCGGCGCGAATCTGGTTTTGAAATGCATGGAAAAGGGGCTCCTGATAAATTGTACAAGCGGAAACGTCCTGCGTTTTGTGCCGCCGTTGATCATTGCCAAAGACGATGTGGATCGGGCTGTTCAAATACTGGATGAGGCGCTGGGGGAACAATGAAAAAGGATTTGATAAGCGGTTATGACCTGGAAAAGAGTGATTATGACGCCATTTTCGAGGGGGCGGGTCGGCTGAAGAAACTTTTGCAGGCGGGCCAAAAGACTGAGCCGTTGAAGGGTAAAACGCTGGGAATGATTTTTGACAAGTCATCGACGCGGACGAGAATATCTTTTGAAGTCGGCATGTATCAGTTAGGCGGAAACGCTTTATTTCTGAGCGGCCGCGATATTCAGATCGGCCGCGGGGAGACTGTGCCCGATACGGCGCGGATAATGTCGCGCTACCTCGATGGGGTGATGATCCGCACCTATTCTCACCACTCCGTTGAGGAGTTTGCCCGATTTGCGACGATCCCCGTTATTAATGGCCTGACAGACCTGGTTCATCCCTGTCAGATTCTGACTGATCTGTTTACGATTATCGAAAAGCGGGGAGGCTACGAGGGGCTGAAAATAGCCTATGTCGGGGACGGGAACAATATTGCAAACTCGTGGATAGTTGCCGCCTCAAAACTCCCCTTTCACCTTGACCTGGCCTGTCCTGACGGGTATGATCCGGATCCGGCCATCATGGAAAAGGCGAAAGCCGAGGCGCCGCTGGGGGTCTCCCTGCACCGGGATCCTTTTCTGGCCGTCCGGGATGCCGACGTGATTTACACCGATGTCTGGGTAAGCATGGGGCAGGAAGAACAAAGGGAAGAGAAGATCAAGAAATTTCATGCATTTCAGGTTAGCCAGGAGCTTGTCGACAAAGCCGGGAAGGACGTTATTGTCATGCACTGCCTGCCCGCGCACCGGGGGGAAGAGATTGCCGCCGAGGTTATTGACGGCCCCCGTTCCGTTGTCTTTGACGAGGCGGAAAACCGGCTGCACGTCCAGAAGGCCATCATGGAAATATTGATGCAATAAACAAGGAGGATAGTAAAGTGAGCGAAGTGAAGAAGGTTGTTCTTGCCTATTCGGGTGGACTGGATACGTCTGTTATTCTGAAATGGCTGCTTGAGACATACAATTGCGAGGTGATCTGTTTTGCCGCCGATGTCGGGCAGAAGGAAGAGCTGTCCGGTCTCCGGGAAAAGGCGCTCAATACCGGGGCATCGAAGATATATATTGACGATCTCAAGGAAGAATTCGCGAAGGACTTCGTTTTCCCCGCCCTTCGGGCGAATGCGATATACGAGGGAACCTATCTGCTGGGAACATCGCTGGCGCGGCCCCTCATCGCCAAGAGACAGCTCGAGATTGCAAGGCTGGAGGGCGCCGATGCGGTCTGTCATGGGGCCACCGGGAAAGGCAACGATCAGGTTCGCTTTGAGATGACCTACCTTGCGCTCAACCCGGCGATAAATATTATTGCCGCCTGGCGGGACGACAACTGGAAATTCGATTCCCGCTCGTCGATGCTCGATTACGCCGACAAACATGGGATACCGCTGCCGCTGACAAGAGAAAAACCCTATAGCAGCGACCGCAACCTGCTGCACATCTCCCATGAAGGCGGGATACTCGAGGATCCCTGGGCGGAACCGAATGAAGACATGTTTGTGCTGAGCGTTTCCCCGGAAAAGGCGCCGGACAAACCGACCTATATAGAGATCGGCTTTGAGGACGGGATCCCGGTATCCGTTGATGGGGTGGCCATGCAGCCCGCCGTTCTCCTCGATCGCCTCAATGAAATTGCCGGGAAAAACGGGATTGGCCGTGTTGATATGGTGGAAAACCGCTTTGTCGGGATGAAATCCCGCGGGGTTTACGAGACTCCCGGGGGAACGGTACTCTGGGCCGCTCATCGCGCGGTGGAATCCATTGCCATGGATCGCGAGGTGATGATGCTGCGCGATTCGCTGCTTCCCAAATACGCCCAGCTCGTTTACAATGGCTTCTGGTTTTCCCCGGAGATGAAGGTTATGCAGCGCTTCGTAGACGAAACTCAGGAGCATGTGACCGGGACCGCCCGCCTTAAGCTCTACAAGGGAAACTGCATTGTGGTCGGGAGGAAATCTCCCTTTTCCCTTTACAGTGAGGATGTTGCAACATTTGAGAAAGACAGGGTTTATAACCAGAAGGACGCAACAGGATTTATCCGCCTCAACGCCCTGCGTCTGAAGATTATGGCGGCCATGAATTCTCGCAGTCAGATTTGATGCAGCGGGGGAATATGACTCAAAAGTTGGAAAAGCCCTGGGGAGGGCGCTTCAGCGAAGATACCGACAAAGAGGTTGAGGCGTTTACCGCTTCGCTGCATTATGATCGCCGCCTTTACCGGCACGATATCGAGGGCAGCATCGCCCACGCGCGGATGCTTGCCAGGCAGGGGATTGTGCAGAAAAGCGAATGTCGCCAGATCATTGCCGGCTTGAAAGAGATACTGAAGGATATCGAAGAGGAACGGTTTTTCTTCAATCCCGATGATGAAGACATCCACATGGCAATCGAAAAGGCGCTCACTGTCCGCATCGGCGAGGTTGGAGGGAAACTTCATTCTGCAAGAAGCAGGAATGATCAGGTTGCCCTCGATACCCGTCTTTACCTGCGGGCGGAAATCGACGACTTCATTATTCTTGTACGCAATCTGCAAGGGGCTCTCCTGGAACAGGCAAAAAAGGAACTCGGCGTTATTCTTCCTGGTTACACCCACATGCAGAAGGCTCAACCGGTTCTTTTGTCTCATTATCTGCTTTCCTTCTGGGAAATGTTCGAGCGTGACTTGTCGCGCCTCAATGATTGCCGCGTGCGGGTGAACGTAATGCCGTTGGGGGCGGCGGCCCTCGCCGGAACCGGATTGCCCATTGACCGCAAATATGTCGCCCGCCTCCTCAAGTTTCCGCGGGTAACCGAAAACAGCATGGACACGGTCTCCGACCGGGATTTCGTTGCCGAATTCATTTTTGTATCGTCACTGACAATGACCCACTTGAGCCGGTTTTGCGAGGATCTGATTCTCTGGTCGACGGACGAGTTCGGCTATATCGAGATTGCCGATTCCTTTACAACCGGAAGCAGCATCATGCCGCAAAAGAAGAATCCGGATGTGGCGGAGCTGATCAGGGGCAAAACGGGTCGCGTTTACGGCGATCTTTTGGCAGTCATGACGCTGCTCAAGGGACTGCCTACGACCTATAACCGTGATTTGCAGGAGGACAAGGAGGCGCTTTTTGATGCGGTTGACACGACGAAGGCTTCTTTGCGGATTTTCACGATGATGATCGGCCACATTGCCTTTAGAAGGGAACGGATGGCGGCCGGCGCCGAAGGAGGCTTTTCCACGGCTACCGACATTGCCGAATATCTTGTCCGCAAGGGGACGCCGTTTCGCGAGGCCCATGGCATTGTCGGGAAAATCGTCGCCTATTGCTTGAAAAACAGGAAAGGGCTTTCGGAACTTTCCATGCAGGAGTTTCTTGATTTTTGCAGTGTTTTCGATGAAGATGTCTTCGAGTGTCTGACCGCAAAACAATCGGTCGGCGCCCGGAAAGAGAGAGGCGGGACTGCAGAAGAAACGGTCCGCGCGCGAATTGCGGAAATCGAGAGTAAACGAAGATGAAAGCCGGGAAATCGTTGCCCTGGGCGGTTTTGTTTTTCGCAATTCTACCAATGTTCTTTTATGGATGCGGGAAAAAAGGGGATCCAAAACCGTCAAAACCGGTTCTGAGCCATTCAATGTCTGTTGTCGGCGGGCAGCATTTCAGTTCGCTGTCTTCCGATGCCCAACTGTCAGAGAGAATTAAAAAATGAATTATTTTAATTACAAGGACAATGATCTGTATTGCGAGGAGGTTCCCGTCGAGGAAATCGCGCGGGAAATCGGAACGCCCTTTTACCTGTACAGCGCCCGTACGCTGAAGCGCCATTTTACGGCATTCACCGAGGCCTTCGCGGGAATTCCCCATCTGATCTGTTTTGCAGTTAAATCAAACTCCAATATTGCGATTCTGAAGAGTTTTGCCAATGAGGGCGGCGGCGCGGACATCGTCTCCGGCGGGGAGCTGTACCGCGCCTTGAAGGCCGGCATCGATCCCGCGCGAATCGTCTATTCCGGCGTGGGAAAACGGGATGACGAAATAGATTTTGCCCTCACTGCCGGGATTTTAATGTTCAATATTGAATCTCTTCACGAATTGGAGATCATCAACGAACGGGCCGGCAAACTTGGCATCCGCGCGGGAATCGCCATTCGCGTCAATCCGGATGTAAATCCTGAAACCCATCCGCACATTTCCACGGGCTTAAAAGAAAACAAATTCGGAATCGATGTTGAAGGCTCGCTGCTGGCATACCGGCAGGCGGCTGTGTTGAAGAATATCGACATAAAGGGGGTAAGCTGTCACATCGGTTCCCAGATAACGAAAATACTGCCGTTCATGGATGCGCTTGACCGTCTGAGGGCAATAATCCACACCCTGCGGAATGAGGGGATTGCAATCCGCTATCTCGATCTGGGCGGAGGTTTGGGCATTTCCTACGACCAGGAGACCCCCCCGCTGCCGTCTGAATATGCCCGGGCCATTATCGAGGCGGCCAGCGATCTGGGCTGCACCTTCATCTTTGAACCGGGCCGCGTGCTGGTAGGCAATGCGGGAATTCTTGTTACCCGGGTGCTTTATAAAAAAGAAAACGGGGCAAAGAAATTCTTTGTTGTCGATGCTGGAATGAACGACCTGATTCGCCCCAGTCTGTACGGTTCCTTTCACAAGCTGCTGCCTGTCAAATTGACGGAGCGGGAAGAGGTTACGGCGGACATTGTCGGTCCAATCTGCGAATCCGGTGATTTTCTGGCCAAAGGTCGTCGGCTGAAGGCGCTGGAAAGAGGCGAACTGCTGGCGGTTATGAGCGCCGGGGCGTATGGATTCACCATGTCTTCGAACTACAATTCTCGTCCCCGGGCGCCGGAAGTATTGGTTTGCGCTGCGAACTGGCATCTGATACGGGAAAGGGAGACAAAAGAGGATCTGATCAGAGGGGAAAATATCCCTGATTTTTTGAAAAAATAGTGAACAACGGTTTTAAGTAAATTTACAATCCGGTTTCGAATAAACTTTGGAGGAGGAATTATGTTTACAGGCGCCATTGTCGCTATTGTAACGCCGTTTAAGAATGGGAAGGTGGACGAGGAGGCTTTGCGCCGTCTGATCGAAGAGCAGATTGCGGGTGGAACTGACGGAATTGCGCCCTGCGGAACAACCGGCGAATCCACCACCCTTTCCCATGAGGAGCATGACCGGGTTATTGAAATTGTCATCGATGCGGTAAAAAAGCGCGTTCCAGTGATCGCCGGAACCGGCTCGAACAGCACGGCGGAGGCAATCCGCCTGACGAAACACGCCTGCCAGGCGGGGGCCGACGCGGCCCTGATCGTTTGCCCCTATTACAATCGTCCGACCCAGGAAGGGCTCTACCAGCACTATAAAACAGTCGCCGAAGCGGCGCCGATTCCCATCATTATTTACAATATCCCCGGGAGAACAGGCGTCAACATGCTCCCCGAGACGATGGAACGTTTAGCGAAGATTCCAAACATCGTCGGCGTAAAGGAAGCGGCCGGTTCGATAAAACAGATGAGCGACATTATCAATTTGTGCGGGGCTGATTTCACTGTTCTGTCCGGAGACGATGCCTTTACCCTTCCTCTGCTTGCCCTTGGCGGCAAGGGGGTGATTTCTGTCATTTCCAATCTTGTTCCCGCTGATATGGCAGGGCTTGTTGACGCCTTTTTTGCCGGAGATTTGAATAAGGCCAGAGAGCTTCATCGGCGCATGTGTCCGCTGATTGACGCCCTTTTTATTGAAACCAATCCCACCCCGATAAAAACGGCTCTGGCGATGATGGGTAAAATCGAATATGAGCTGCGGCTCCCGCTTTGCAGGATGGCGGAGAAAAACGAGTCAACTTTGAAAAAGGCGATGCAGGATTACGGGTTACTGCCGTAGAAAGGGGGGTACATGATAAAAGCCATTGTTACCGGCGCCTGCGGGCGGATGGGAGGAAGGATAATCAGCATTATTGCTGCAACAAAAGAGATGGAGCTGGCAGGGGCGGTCGAGCAAAAAGGCCATCCAGCGGTCGGCAGGGATGTGGGAGAAGGGTTGGGGCTGGGCCAGACAGGGATACTGATCGTCGATTCCCTGGAATCCTGCATAGAAGCCGGCGATGTCGTCATCGACTTTACCTATCATGAATCATCAATGCAGCATTTGCGCATTGCCGCAAATGCAAAGAAAGCCATAGTAATCGGGAGCACGGGTTTCACCGTTAAAGAAATGGCTGAGGCAAGGAACATTGCAGGCTCCGCAAGGTGCGTTATTTCTCCGAACATGAGCGTGGGCGTGAATGTGATGTTCAAGGCGCTCTCAGATGTTGCGGCCATTCTCGGCGATGATTATGATGTCGAAATCGTCGAGGCGCATCATCACCTGAAAAAGGATGCTCCCAGCGGTACGGCTTTGAAAATGGCCGAGGTGATTGCCCAAAGCCTGGGCCGTGATCTCGAAGAGACAGGCGTCTATTGTCGAAGAGGCATTATCGGAGAGCGCTCTCCCGGGGAAATTGGCATTCAGACTGTTCGAGCCGGGGATATTGTCGGAGAGCATACGGTGATTTTCGGCGGTATGGGAGAGCGGCTGGAATTTATCCATCGCGCCCATAGCCGTGACAACTTCGCGCGGGGAGCCATCAGGGCGGCTCTTTGGGTTACAGGACGCCCCAATGGGCTCTATGATATGCAGGATGTCCTTGGATTGAAAAAGGTTTCTTGATTTGGGAAAAACCGTTTATGATGACTCCGGCGCCGGCACGGGAGGAATAATCGCCTATATCGGAATCGGCGCAAATATCGGTTCTCCGGCCGGGCAGTGCCGGGAGGCGGTGGTTCGGTTGAAGGCGATTCCGGGTATAGCCTCTTTGCGCGCCTCCTCTCTTTACCGTACCGAGCCGGTTGGTCCCGAAGAGCAGGAGTGGTTTATCAATGCCGTAGCCGAGATCAGAACGGAGATTTCACCGCGCAAGCTCTTTGAAACGTTGAAAGCCATCGAAAAGCTGATGGGAAGAACGGAAGGCGTGCGCTGGGGCCCCCGTTTGATAGACCTCGATCTCCTTCTTTACGGTCAGGCCGTTATTGACGAGGAAGGATTGACCGTTCCCCACCCGGAGCTGCATAAAAGGCGTTTTGTTCTGGAGCCGCTTTGCGAAATCGCGTCCTATACGATTCATCCACTGTTCAATGTCTCCGCGCGCGGTCTGCTCGATCGTCTTCTCTCAAGCGGGGGTGTGGAATTGTATGGGAAACTGTAAATGAAATCATTACGAGGATTCGATGTTGTTTAAACTGGTGATTGTCGGCATTGCTGTCTATCTTTTGTACAAGCTTCTCCGGAGCGGTTCTCGTCCGGAAAGGGGAAAGGCGGCGTATGAAAATTACAAGAAACCCTCCGGGGGGGAAGATCTGGTCGAGGATCAGGTTTGTCACACCTACATCCCCTTGAGCACTGCGTTGAAGATGAATCTGGATGGCAAGACTGTATATTTTTGTTCGCAGAAATGCCTCGATGCTTACGTCCGGGAAAACAAGAAGTAATCAGCAGTTGAACAAGAAGGCGGCAAACGTGGGAAATATCTGGACCATCGAGAATCTGAAGAATTCGTTTGACAAACTGCCCATACCTGAGCGGAAAAAGGACATATACAACCTTCCCAATACGATCAGCATGCTTCGCATCGGCGTCATTCCGGTTCTGTTCTGCCTGCTTTTCTCACCCGGTCCGGCCATGAGTCTGGTTATCGCGGCGCTGTTTATCATCGCCGGTCTTACCGATCTTCTTGACGGCTATATCGCCCGAAGATTCCAGATAATAACGACGATGGGGAAATTTCTCGATCCGATTGCCGACAAATTGATTGTCAATACGGCGATGATTCTCCTGATTCCCATTGGCAGAATACCTGCATGGATTGTCGCCGTCATGATTATCCGCGATTTCGCGATTGACGGCATTCGGACGGTGGCCTCGGCCGAAGGGTTGATTGTCCAGGCGAGCAAGCATGGAAAAAGAAAGACGCTTTGCCAGATTTTTGCCATTTCGGCGCTGATAATCCATTACCCTTTTATCGGCGCCGATGCGCATATTGTTGGAATGGTCATTCTCTATATCGCCCTGGCGCTTTCGATAATTTCAGGAGTGGATTACTTTTTCAAATTTTACGAAACGGTTTTCAGAAACAGAGGCTAACTGTCTGCTCTTGTAATCGTTTTATCCTGATTCAAGCTTTATTCATTGGCCATCTGGCTGACGGCGGAAGGCTGTGGGTCACGGTTTTGAAACAATATTGCAGCGAGTGCGATTATTTTATTGACAAACAAATTTTATTTGATATATTCCGCCGCACCCAGACACTGAGCGGGCGTAACTCAGCGGTAGAGTGCCACCTTGCCAAGGTGGACGTCGACGGTTCGAACCCGTTCGCCCGCTCCATTTTTTACCTGAACGGCGGCATAGCCAAGTGGTAAGGCAGCGGTCTGCAAAACCGTTATTCCCCGGTTCAAGTCCGGGTGCCGCCTCCAGTATTCCCAGCGGCAATCGAAAATTTTCGTCTTCCCCCTTTGCTTCCCCGTTGCCAGTCCAATTTGCCAGGAAAAGACGCATTCTTCTTCGCTCCAGTTTCCGGAGCTGATGATCGTTGCGGTTGTTCTTTTTATTGATCTCAAGCCGAGATTTGATATGGAATCATTCTAAAATCCAAGGAGAAATAATGAAAATTCAGGTTTTGGAAGGTCGGCTCGCCGAACATAAGACCGAAGCTGCCGTTTTTGTGCATTTTTCAGGAGAGGCAATGCCTGTCGGGGTTTCCTCACTTTTTGATGAATATTTGGAAGGAGCGGTTGCGGCGCTTCTTCGCACCGGAGATTTCAAAGGAGAAAAGAACGAAATAATCGTTTCTTATCCACGCGACAACTTTCCAATAAAACGCATTTTAATTGCCGGGTTGGGTAAGCGGTCAGACTTTTCAACCGATCGCCTGCGGGGCGCCTTTGCCAAAGCGGCGCAGCACCTGCGGGCCATCAACGTAACCGGGTTTTCAACTGCGGCCACGCTCGGTTGTGACGAATTGGGGATTTCGCAGGAGGCCGCAGCCGAGGGTATTGTCGAAGGCGTTATTCTTGGCCTCTATCAGTATTTGCCCTACAAAACCATTGACCGCAACGACAGGCGGCAAATTTCCTCTGTCGATATCTTTATAAATAAAGATGGTCTCCGGGCTGTGTCCGCCGCCGTCAAACGTGCGGAAATAATCGCCAATGCGGTAAATTTCGCGCGGAATCTCGTTTCCGCTCCCGGCAACGAGATGACCCCGACTGATCTGGCCAACGAGGCCCTGGCAAATCTTCAAGGCAAGAACTTAACCTGTTCCGTGCTCGATGAGGCAAAAATGAAGGAGCTTGGCATGAACGCCCTGCTTGGCGTTGCCCGGGGGAGTCACGAACCGCCGAAATTGATCGTTGCCGAATATCGCGGGGGTAAAAAGTCCGACAAGCCGATCGCCTTCGTCGGCAAAGGACTTACCTTTGACAGCGGAGGAATTTCCATCAAGCCCTCTGAAAATATGGATCGAATGAAAACGGACATGGCCGGCGGCGCCGCGGTAATAGCAGCCATTCGCGCTGCGTCCGAACTTTCACTGCCTGTTAACCTCATTGGCATTGTCCCGGCCACGGAGAACCTGCCGGGCGGAAATGCCTACAAACCGGGAGATATTCTTCGCTCTCTTTCAGGGCAGACTATTGAAGTGGTAAATACCGATGCCGAGGGGAGGGTTATTCTTGCAGATGCGCTTACCTATGCCTGTCGCTTCAAGCCGATGGCGATTATTGATTTGGCAACCCTTACCGGGGCCTGCATCGTAGCCTTGGGGGATGAAGTCATCGGGATGCTGGGAACTGACGACGCCCTGAAATCCCAACTCCGGGAAGCGGCTGAAATAACAGGGGAAAAGGTGTGGGAATTGCCCCTTGGCGAACACTACGACGAACTGATCAAAAGCGATGTGGCCGATTATAAAAACACCGGCGGCAGAGCGGGAGGCGCGATAACCGCCGCTTCATTTTTAGGCAAGTTTGTCGGCGGATGCAAATGGGTTCATCTTGATATCGCCGGTCCTTCCTGGTTTGAAAAGGCCAGACCGTACATTCCCAAAGGCGCTTCGGGCGTTGGCGTTCGTCTGTTGTTGCAGTTTCTGAGAAATATGACTGCTGAAAAACATTAATGATCTGTCTTATTTATGACTGAAACCGCATCAATCCTGGAAATAACGAATCTTTCCTCACATTTTGAGACCGCAAGGGGAATTGTCCGGGCCGTTGACGGGGTCAGCCTGAAAATAGCGGCAGGGCAGACTGTAGCGGTAGTCGGGGAGTCGGGTTGCGGAAAAACTGTGCTGGCCCTTTCCATCCTGAGGCTTTTGTCGCCTCCGGGGCGCATTATCGGCGGAGAGATTCTTTTGAAGGGGATGAACCTTTTGAATCTTTCTGAGGCGGAGATGAGAAAGGTCCGGGGACGCGATATTTCGATGATCTTTCAGGAACCGATGACCTCGCTCAACCCGGTTTTCCAGATAGGCGAGCAGATTGCCGAGGTGTTCAGACTCCATCAGGCAGCCAGCAGAAGCGATGCCCGGATTAAAAGTGTCGATATGCTGCGGATGGTCGGGATTCCCTCCCCTGAAAAGAGGGCTAAAGAATATCCTCACCAGATGAGCGGCGGGATGAGACAGCGGGTGATGATCGCCATTGCAATGGCGTGCAGCCCGCAGGTTATGCTGGCCGATGAACCGACAACCGCCCTCGATGTGACCATTCAGGCCCAGATAATCGATCTTATTCTCTCTCTGCAACGGAAAACTGGAACCGCCGTACTTCTTATAACCCACGACTTGGGGGTTGTCTCGGAAGCCGCCGATTTTGCGTTTGTCATGTACGCGGGCCGGATAGTTGAGGGATCTGCTGCAAAAGATCTCCTAATTTCCCCTCGGCATCCCTACACAAACGGTCTGATAAATTCTCTCCCCGGCAGAAAAGCTGCTTTTGGCAGGGGCGTTTTTCTCGATGCCATCCCGGGGATGGTGCCGCCTCTTTATAATCTTCCTCCCGGTTGCCGATTTCAGGAACGCTGTCATGAGGCGCTTCCGATTTGCCTTGAGGAGGAGCCACCCCTCATGGAAGTTGCCCCCGGACACTATTGCCGTTGCTGGAAAAATTAATGCCGATGGACCAGACACTTCTTGAGATAATTGAATTAAAAAAGAGTTTTGAAGTCCGCAATGGATTTCTCCGAAATAGTAATAGCGTTATTCATGCAGTGGATGGCGTCTCTCTCGGGATAAGGCGCGCTGAAACACTGGGACTGGTCGGAGAATCCGGATGCGGAAAATCAACGCTGGCCCGCCTGATCGTCCGCCTGGAGAGGCCTTCGGCAGGCACGATATTATTCGATAACGACGATATCTTTAAATTAACCGGGGAAAGGCTGAAGGGGTACCGCCGCAGCGTACAGATGATCTTTCAGGATCCATATTCCTCTTTGAATCCCCGTAGGACGGCGGGAGACATTATCGCGGAGCCTCTGAAAATCCACACTCCTGCAGCTCCGGGGGAGGGAGAAGGAAAACTGCTGGAAATTTCCGAACTTGTCGGTCTCAATGAGGAGCAGTTAAACCTGTATCCTCATGAGTTCAGCGGCGGCCAGAGACAAAGAATCGGGATCGCGCGCGCCCTTATTCTCCGTCCGCGACTCCTCATAGCCGACGAACCGGTTTCCGCCCTCGATTTGTCCGTGCAGGCGCAGATACTCAATCTTTTGAAAAGCCTGCAAAATGAATTAAAGCTTGCTTATCTGTTTATTACCCATGATTTTGGGGTGGTTCGTCATATGAGCGACCGGATTGCCGTAATGTATCTCGGCAAGATTGTTGAACTGGGAGAAACAGCCCAGGTATGCGCCGCTCCGGTTCATCCATATACGCAGGCCCTTATTGCTGCAGTCCCTGAACTTTACCCCTCGAAAACTGTCGAAAAAAGATCGAGGGCAAATGATTCCACTAAACCAGTCGATGCCGGTTTCAGAGGTTGCGCATATTTCCCCCGTTGTCGTTACGGAGAAAGTATTTGTGAAAAAACACCCCCTCTTCTTCAGGAGCGCGCAGGAGAACATTCAGTGGCGTGTCATAAAATATAATGTAAAAAAA
>CAZKHU010000049.1:0-21370 GCA_964552725.1 uncultured Syntrophus sp. | reverse complement strand
ATTTGAGGACCTTTTCTTGCCTGCTGAAACCAGAAACGGTCGCGATAATCGATCGGCCTCATGTTGTCGCTGCGGGCGACATTGATCCCGCGCAGGTCGGTTGTGCTCAAAAGATACATGTAAGGGTAGGCGGCGGCCATCTTTTTCAGCAGCGGTTTTTGCCGGGCCTGGCTCATCCCGATCACGTCATCCTGGGAGATGAAGTATTGGAAAGTTTTTATCTGGGTATCCAGCCATAAAGATACCGAGAGCCCCAATTGCCGGTTGGCGTTCAGCAATTGAGTCTGGGCGTTCTCCTCCATGATGGAGAGGGCGCGGGTGCTGATAAAAATGGCCGACGTGACGAGGATCAGCACGGCTATTGCCAGCACCATGATGATCAGGCGGGTTTTGAGACCCGCCTGCCGGGGGTGTTTGCCGGACAGTTTACGCCGCAGGCCTGCAATCATCACTGTCTCCGTTGAAGTTGCGAATAAGATGCCGCCTTGTTAAACGGGAATGTTCCCGTGCTTCTTGTAAGGTCGCAATTCCTTTTTGGAACTCAGCATGTCGAATGCCCGGATAAGCGTCGGCCGGGTTTCGCGGGGGGCGATGATCGCATCGACGTAGCCCCGCTCGGCCGCGATGTAGGGGTTGGAGAAGAGCTCCCTGTATTCCTGTATCTTTTCAGCCTTTTTCGCCTGCGGGTCTGCGGCCGCGTTGATCTCCTTGCGGAAAATGATGTTCGCCGCCCCTTCCGCGCCCATCACGGCGATCTCCGCCGTCGGCCAGGCAACGACGAAATCGGCCCCGAGGTCCTTGCTGCACATCGCCAGATACGAGCCGCCGTAATCCTTCCGGGTGATCAGGGTGATTTTCGGCACGGTGGCCTCGGAATAGCACCAGAGAAGCTTCGCGCCATGACGGATGATCCCTTTCCACTCCTGATCGCTGCCCGGCAGGTAGCCGGGGACGTCGGCGATCGTCAGGAGCGGAATATTGAAGGCGTCGCAGAACCGGATGAACCTGGTGGCCTTGTCGGAGGCGTCCACATCGAGGCAGCCGGCAAGGTATTTCGGCTGATTGGCGATGATTCCGATCGCCCGCCCGCCCATCCGGGCGAAGGCGATGATGATATTGCGGGCGTAGTACTGGTGCGGTTCAATGATCTCGCCGTTGTCGACGAGCGCGTGGATTACCTGCTTCATATCGTACATCCGGCGGGGATTTTCCGGGACAATGGTATCGAGGTGTTCATCCATTCGGTCAGATGGGTCATGTGTTTCGACAAAAGGTGGCGTCCCGGTATTGTTGGAAGGGAGATAACCCAGCAGTTTCCGGATTTCGCTGATGGTCTCCGCGTCGCTCTCACAGGCAAAGTGGGCGACCCCGCTTTTGGCGTTGTGGGTCATCGCCCCGCCGAGGCTTTCAAAGTCGATCTTTTCTCCGGTCACCTCTTTTATCACCTCGGGACCGGTGATAAACATGTAGGAGGTCTTTTTGGTCATGAATATCCAGTCGGTCATCGCCGGCGAATAGACCGCCCCGCCGGCGGTCGGTCCCATGATCGCCGAAATCTGCGGGATTACCCCGGAGGCGCTGGAGTTCCGGAAGAAGATATTTCCGTATCCGGAGAGGGCATCCACCCCTTCCTGAATGCGCGCCCCGCCCGAGTCGTTGATGCCGACCAGGGGCGCCCCGGTTTTCAGCGCCGCGTCCATGACCTTGCAGATCTTTTTTGCGTGCATTTCGCCCAGACTGCCGGCCCGGGAGGTGAAGTCCTGTGAATAGGCAAAGACAGTGCGGCCGTCTACCTTGCCGAAGCCGGTGATCACCCCCTCGGCGGGTATTTCGACGTCGGCCATCCCGAAGCGGCTGCCGCGATGGCGGACAAAGAGGTCCAGCTCCTGGAATGTTCCGGGATCGAACAGCAGCTCGATCCGTTCGCGGGCCGTCAGTTTCCCTGCCTCGTGCTGTTTTTTGACGCCCTCTTCTCCTCCCATGCCCTCCGCTCGGGCTTTTCTTGCTTCCAACTCTTGAAGTTTCAAAGGTTTTTCGCTCATTATCGTCTCTCCTGATTTCACTAAGGGTGTATTTTTTCGCAGAGTTCCACCAGAACCCCGCCGCTGTCCCTGGGATGCAGAAATGCAATCTTCTTGCCGCCGGCCCCCGCCCTTGGTTTATGGTCAATCAGCCGAAAGTTTTTTGCCTCCAGTTCCTGGAGAGCTTCTTCGAGATTGTCCACTGCGAAGGCGATATGCTGGATTCCTTCGCCCCTGGCTTCAATGAATTTGGCAATGGGGCCGTCCGGTGCGGTGGATTCCAGAAGTTCGATCTCCACCTCGCCCAGGGGGAGGA
Organism: uncultured Syntrophus sp.; assembly: GCA_964552725.1. GTDB lineage: Bacteria > Desulfobacterota > Syntrophia > Syntrophales > UBA5619 > DYTH01. The sequence goes on along the minus strand of CAZKHU010000049.1, from coordinate 19,033 downwards.
AGGCGGTTTTTACCTTTTGCTCGGCAACCGTCTCTTCCCCTTCCAGTTTGAGGCCGAGCAATTCGGAATAGAACTTCAGAGATGTTTCGATACTTTTTACCGCAATGCCGATGTGATCGATCCTGATGGCTTTCATGATCTTCCTCCTTTTTGGTTCAGAAAGGCAATTTTTCAAGTGGTCGGCGAGGGATAACAGAAGGCGCATTTTATGTCAAGCTGCGATTGCCGAACGGATATTTATGTAAAATATTGAAAATAAAAAGATTTTTCTGCAACAAACCTGTGGATCATTGGTTTGTTTCTTACAAAACCGGGCCCCTTGACAAGCCTTTGGCGATGCTTATATTACGCACAAAGAAGCTAAGATAAACGATAACAATATGTTAGCTTTTAAAATGGTTGTCTGCCCGGAATTTATTGGCGGGCCGGGCCGGTATTAAAAAAACTCTTATGGAGGTGACGATATGTTTGAAACAGGATTATGGAGATTTGGCGGTTTTGCGGATCCCTACCGGGACGTGCGGCGTCTGCGGCAGGAGATGGACAGGATCTTTTCCGACTTTGGCCAGCCGGTTTCCCGGGAATTTCCGGCGGTAAACGCCTGGATTGGCGAGGCGGAGGCCGTTGTTACGGCTGAGTTGCCCGGCATCGATCCGAGCGCCGTCGAGGTATCGGTGGTAGGAGATACGCTGACCATCAGCGGCTCGCGCGAGGCGACGCCGCTTAAGGAGGGGGAGAGCTACCACCGTCAGGAACGAGGAGTCGGCGGCTTCAGCCGCAGTTTGCAGCTCCCTTTTCATGTCGATGCGGATAAGGTTGAGGCGAAGTACGAAAAGGGAATAATCGGGATAACCCTGCCCCGTTCCGAGGCGGAAAAGCCGAGAAAAATTTCGGTCAAGAATCAATAGGGGGTGAGATCATGAAGAATATTGTTGAATATGAGAAGAAACCTGTTCAGGAGGCGGCCGGGGTGGAGCGCACCCAGAACCGGCGGGTTTATGTCCCGAAGGTTGATATAATTGACACGAAAGAGTCCGTTATCCTGTACGCCGACATGCCCGGGGTCGATGAAGGTTCGGTGGACGTAACGATCGACAAGAACGTCCTGAATATTTCAGGGGTTGTCAAGCCGCCTGAATTCAAGGGTATGAGCATGGCCTACGCCGAGTACGGTATCGGCGATTATGATCGCTCCTTTACGATCTCCGACGACATCGATCGGGAGAAGGTGGAGGCGCTGGTAAAAAACGGGGTTCTCAAGCTCGTTCTTCACAAGGAGCCGGAGGCCGCGGTAAGGAAGATAACCGTCCGGGCTGAATAGCCGGGCTTTTGATAAAGCCGGAGGGGGAACCCTCCGGCTTTATTGTGTCTGTCCTGGATGCTGACACTCCCCGCCGGTTCAGCCGGTTGAAGCGATGTCATTTGCCATTCACCTTGAATTTCTCTACAAAATATACCTTGTCGAAGGTGCGCTTCAAGGTTTTGCTCTTGAATTTTTCCACAAACGGTGATTCGGGATACTCGATTTCATCGCCGACATTGATTTTGGCCTGCCGGGCGCCCAGCCAGATTTTTCTGCCATTTTCCTCCACCTGAATGAAGGTGTAAGTCCCCCCGTTCAGGGTGGCTACGACCCTGCCTTTATGGCCGACAGCCGCCGGTTGGGACTGAGGCGCAGCGGCAGCGCCATTTTGCGCCGGCGCCGCTGCCTGCGGGACAGCAGGCGAAGGCGTTTCTTCTTTAGGCTTGTCTTTGCAGCCCGCGGCGGCAAGCGCCAATATTGCCGCTGCTATCAACAACTTTCTTTTCATCATTTCTCCTTGGGTACGCTGTAATTTATAAACGCTTCCTTATGGGTGCTTACGATTAAACCCTCATAAAATCAATCAGTGGCAGGCGTTGCAACCGGAACTGCCGGCGATAATCTGTGAACCGTGACACGCAGAGGTGCTGCACGACGAGATGCCGTTGACCGCAACGTATCCTTCATGCAGTTTGGGATTGTCAGACCATTCGAGCGGATGTTTGGATGTTGGCCCGCCGATATGACAGGCGGTGCAGGAACGTCCGCTTTTAAAAACCCCGTCCAGATTTGCGCCGTGGCAACTGACGGTCGCGCAGCCGGCGGTGCCGTTGGCCTTGACATAGCTCCCGTGCGAGGCGCCGGGCAGGGTCGTCCACTCCGGGGGATGGTAAGCATTCTGGCCGCCTATGTGGCAAGATGTGCAGGAAGGTCCGCTTTTAAAAACCCCGTCCAGATTCGCGCCGTGGCAACTGGCGGTCGCGCAGCCGGCGGTGCCGTTGGCCTTGGCATAGCCGCCGTGCAGGGCATAGGCATAGGTCCCCCACTGGGTGGGATGGTAAGAATCCCGGCTGCCGATGTGGCAGGCAGTGCAGGATGTCTTGGCAATGCCGCCCTGGTAATCCAGACCATGACATTCGGCGCAGGTCTCCATATGGGCGCTGGCCTCCGTCTTATGGCCCGTAAGCAGCCAGCCGGCAGGATGTCCCGTAGCGGAATCAAAATTGGACTGGGAACTGGAGCTTCCGCATCCTGACAGCATCAAGACGAAAACAAACAGCAGCAAAGCAAGCGGCAAAGAGGTCCTGTTTATTTGTGGCATGTTTTGCACCTCTCATTGTTTTGTCTTCCGTGGCATTTCGCGCAGGAAGCCGGGTTGATCCTGCCTTCGATGCGGTGGCGGCTCAGGTAATCGCCGCGGTGAGGCAGGTTGCGCTCCGGGGACGTCTTATATTTATCGCTGGGCTTAAGCTCTTCCTTGTAGGCATGGCAATCCGCGCAGAAGGATTCGCGATGGCACGAGGCGCAGACAGCTCTCTGGCTTCCGGCGTAGTACTTGTGCTTGCGGTAGAAATCATCAGCCTTGTGATTCAGGGCGCCAAACTGATTTTCGTGGCACTCGCCGCAATTGACAAGCCCCTTGACTTCCTGCGGGTGCTTTCTGGCGACACTGGCGCCATTGGCGCAAGCATAAACAACCAGCCCCATTATAATCATTCCTGTAAAGGCAAACAGTTTTTTCTTCACTTGGTCCCCCCTTCTGCCCCGAACTCCCTGTCGAAAGAATAGGTGAGCTTTATCAGCCCCGTTAGATTGCGATCGAAATCAATGCTTTTTGAATAGTCGACATCGACTGCCAATTGCAATTTCTCTGAAATTTCATACCCAACCCCAACCGTCGCGGAATAGGTGTTTTTTACCCCGCTGACGGCGCTGTCGTACTTTACATCGTAAAAGTCGCCCATCAGGGACACTTTGCCCAATTTTTTCGAGGCAAACAGGCGATATTCGTCATAGGTCAGCCTGCCAGTTTCCCCGTCCATGCGATGTACGGAGATGCCGACTGCCAGTGATTCGGAGGCATTAATGGTTGCCCTGCCGCCGAAGTATTTTGCCTCCCCGGCAATTTTATAGTCGTAGTTCCTGTAGTCCGCCACCAGAGTCAACCACTCTACGGGGCTTGCTTCCACGCCTCCTCCCAGGGAAAACTGCTTCTCGTTGGGATCAATGATGCCGGTCTTAAAGCTGAAGACGCTGGTGGTCATCTGCTGGAAATAGTCGCGATAGCTCGTGCTTGCCATATCCGCGCTGATCCGCAAATTTCCTGAAGGGTTGAAGGTAAGGGCGTAGGCATGTTCCATCCATCCCGAGGTAACGGAATTGTAGGAAGACCGGCCGACAAAATCGAGCTTCGGAAGCGGATGCAGCCAAAGGTCAAGGCCGGCTTCCTCCCTGATTCGGTTGCCGTCGTAATTCGTTTGCAGAATGCTTAATCCGAGCGAATAGTACTTGGGAACGCTGTGGGAAAGGCGGCCTCCGTAAGTTACATCGCCGCCCTTGAAATTTGGCTCCGTGACGACAGGCGACCCTACATAGGCCGCAGCGCCGAATCCTCCGGCAAAATCATTGCGGAGATAAAGGCCGTCAAGTCTTTCGGCCGCGAGACCTTCCACCACAAACTGCCGGCCGGCGGTAAACCGGAGGTTGTTATTATTGCCCCGATAACTTACGCTCCCGTACTGAAGCGCCCCCTCAGACCGGCCGCCGGGTCTCCGGTCACGGCCGTCCAGACGGCCCCAGCCGCCGAAATCGCCGGACAGGGCGCCTTCCTTCAATTCGCTTTCGATCCCGAGGCTCAAATACTCATAGAAGGGCAAAAGCTCGCGGTCATCCACCGCCCGTTCCATGCGCAAAATAGTCTGTGATTCGCCGCTTACGGAAACGGCCTGCCCGCTATCCGGCAGAAAGAGGGGGAGCAATAATGAAATGCCGATGCACAAAGTAAAAATGATTGTACATCTTTTCTTTTCATCGGGGATCATCGAGACATAGCCTCCTTGATTAGAATTCGCCGAGCTGGATGCCGGCAGTCAGTTTATTTCTCAATTCCGCTATACTGTTTAAATGCGCCTGCGCAATTATCTTCTGGCGAAAAAACGCAGACAACGATCGCGAGTGTTCTAAATGCAAAATTACCAAGCAATATTGATGCTCTCGTCAAAATCAAAATTTGCTGAATTTACATTTGTAACATACTGTTATTATTGGCTGTCAATTTCGAAAAAGGGTCATTTTCCGACTTTTGACGAGTTCATCATCTTTGGTTGTTGCCAGCTTGCGACCATGTACCTCCGCAGTTCTCTGCAGCGCGGTAGCGGACTATAGATAATGGGAATAAATAATGCAAGTTTTTTCCATCGCCAAAACATAAAAAAGGCGGGCCACAGCCCACCTTCTTTATTCCATTCATCTGTTTATCACCTTCATTGGGAAGAGAGGTGGGCCGCGGCCCACCTCTCTGATCCTGCTATTTGAAGGCTGACATGATTTTGGTAATTACCGTGTCAAATACCGTACTGTCGATTGCGACAGCGCGATAACCATTGTCCGCGGTGTGCTGGCTTAAAGATACCAGTCCGCCGATGTCATCTCTGTTGATCATGTTGGTTCTGTGGCAGGAACCGCAGGCTCTGGCAGCAGGGCCGGTTACATAGCTCGGCACGCCGGTTATGCTTCTGGTTCTGCCCTTAAGAGTATCTCGCGATGCCGAAAGGGTGCCGCCCAGTGATTTGGACTGATCTGGCACATCAAACGTACCGGCCACGTGGCAGGACTTACAGTTTCTCGTAGTGAACGTGGGATAAGAGAAGTACGAGCTGGCTCCCATGTCGCCTGTTTCGAGTTTGTACTCCATCAATGTGAACGGATCAGCGAAGTCGACATTCTGAATATCGAAAGGCTGGTTGGAATGGATCGCGTGCACATAGGAATCGATGGAACGCCCCTGCATTTCCAGATGCGAACCGCCGGGACGGGTGGTATGGCACACCCGGCAAGCAGTCGCACCACCACCGCCATAGGCGGGTGTATGGAAGGTTCTGCCTAAGGCGCCATGGCAGTTGTCGCAGCCTGCTGCCGCTGTTGTTGCTCCTCCCACCTTGACGATGGGGCTGAAGTAATTGACAAAAGCCTTGGTAGTGAGGTCAAAGGTCCTGGAAGGGGCACTTACCGGGACGCGATAATCATTTGTTTCTTTGTTTGTTGCATCATCCACCGCTCCTACAACCTTGGCAAGCGTCGGCAAAACAACAACTTCCAGACGCTTTACCGTGCCGTCGGTTATCTTCGCGGCCCAGTCAGCCAAACTTACCTTGACTTCCCAGGCGCCGCCGGCTGCGGAGACGGTCGTAAAGCGCGGATGCGTGGCGCCGACAACATATTCCAGATTTCTTACGCTGACGCCATTTATTGTCTGTGAGCCGTGCGCGTCAACTATGAAATCTTTGGTATTGTAGCCATACAAGCCGATACTCAGAGTTGGCTTAATGTCTGTTACTGCCAGTGTCGTGGCCGCGCCGAGCGTCGCATCCTTGGTCGCCTTGAATTTGACGGTAAGATCGGTGCCGCTCAAAGTTGCGCTGTCGATGGAGATGGCGAAGATATCTTTGTACGCTTTACCGGCCGCGGCATAGATAACCTTGTCATAGCCGGAGTGGATCGCGCTCAATGCCGGAGCAATGCCGCTGACGCTGTTATGGCAGTTATTGCATACCCCGTTAGAAGGCATTGCGTGGCCGGCCAGCGTGGGCAAAGACAATTTGGATGTGCCGGAGAACGGATGGCAGCTTTTGCATGTTTCAATCTTAAACTGGGCATCTGCCGTAATGGCGGCGATTTTGCCTTCGTGGCAGACGACGCAGTTTGACATGGACTGCGGATAGAGGAATTCCATCGCATGAGACATGTGCACGTCATTCATGAGCGTTGTCTTGTAGGCGTACTTTGTTTTATCCGCATCGCTCAGTGCTGTTCCCGCGCCTGCGTTATAGGACGCGGCCAGGGCCGGATCGTTAACTGCAAGCGGCCATTCAAAATGCCCGCCTTCGCCATCGTCCTTGTGGCAAGGCTTGCAGGTATAAAATTCCGTGGCATCACCACCTGCCGCTTTCGTAGCACCCAGGATGGTACCGTGCTTGCCGTAGGGTATGGTATGGCACTTTTCGCAGCCGGCGACATTTGCGGCAGACGTGTAATCAACAGCGCCCACAGCAAGTTCCATTTTCTTTACCGAGGCGAATGGGTATTTGGCCTGGGTGACGCGCCCGCCGGGAACACTGGCAACCTTCTCGTCGTAGCCATACACGGCGATCATGCCGTTACTCGATGCTAAATTGCCCAAGTCGATGGCGTTGTACGTACTCGTGCATTTGCCGGCGCCATCATAGGTCAGCGTGCCTTTCAGGCTCGTACGTCCCTCGGATAATCCCGCAGTTGTATTTTTGGGGAAAGTCGTACCATCATAGCCCGACCAGTAAATATTTAAGTTGTCGGCATCCTTGCAAGTAAAGTCGGTGCCAAATTTGGTCATTTTGAAGCTGACCGTGGTTGTGCCTGCGGCGTATGCGTAGGTTACATTTGAAACCTGGATGCCTGCAGCATCAATTTTGTTTAGTTGGTCATAATATGCCTGATGGTCAGAGCCGGCGGTTTTATGGCACACAGAGCATGTCTCCGGTTTAACCGACGCTGCAACAGATGCTGCGGCATTGGCGGCCGTCTGCAGTGCCGACCATTGGGCCTCAGTCCCGGTATAGCCCAGGGCGGCGGCGGTTGAGTAAGGAGACGACAGCAACTGCGCCTGAGTGCCGGTGAAGCCGGCAGCTTGCGCGGTTGCATATTGGCTGGCGGACGCTGCTAACGCCGCGGCGTCAACTGGAGCCGCAGTACCCGCAGGACCAGCAGGACCCGCAGGCCCCGCAGGACCAGCACTGCCATCGTCGCCGCTGCAGCCGGACAGGGCAAAGACGCTTAAAACGATAAATAAAACAAATAACGGAACGCTCTTTTTCATAAGAATCCTCCTTTTCGATTTAAATTGTTTAAGAAGAGGCTAATTATTGCTCTTCATCTTGCTCTTCGCCAATTAGAGCTATACTCTATAGTGCAACGAATATGCCATTTCTCAAATAAAAAATTAATTAGTAATATTATACAATTGCCGATTTAAGGCGAATGCCTGGGAGCAGGCAGGTGGTGATATCACCACCCACACTCGGTAATATCACCACCGTTCATCTGTCCGCTGAGGGTCAGAGAGGTATTCTTTTTCCACAATTCTATTAAAAAAGGGGAACCTTTTCGGATTTGTAATGGGCATAATATTTGCCGAAAGGCATTAAGGTGTTCTGAGGAGTACGCAATCCAGGGCGAAGTGGGAAAATGAACGAGGGATTAACGCCAGAGGTGTTTTATTTCGGGCGGGATTAGTGACTTAATTCCGAAATCCTATTCCAAATGACAAGAAAATTTTCCGGCAGGGTGAAAATCTTTTACAGTTTGCCTTGGTGCAGTTATTTGCGGCAACGTTGATTTTCTGGTTATTTGGGTTGCGGGCGTCATCCCGCGTTACATTAATCATTATCGGGAGGGCGCTGGCTTCCAAATCTTCTGAACGCTCGCAAAGGAATGGGCAATGATTCATTTTTCGGGCTTTGCAGTTTGGGGGTTGATGCCCCGGTGATATGAACATTGGGCGGTTGCCCCGCGGATGATGCTTGAGCCGGAAGGTGGGCGGCTAATCCCTGAGAAGGAAGGGTTGTGTCAAAAACGGTAACCACTTTCAATTTTTCATCATACATCAGCAGCTGATTTTCAACGCCGGCGCTGCTTAAAACGGATTTTAGCCCCTCTTCCATTGTAACCTTGTGCAGGGTTTGCGTGACCGGCTTGTCCAGCCATTTGTCCGGGGCTTTTATCTTCCATCTGGTTGTTTTGGCAATTTTGCCCAGTACGCTGCGCAGCGGCTCATTATTTATATCCATGGTAATTGTCGTCCGCACCGCTGTTTTATCCGCTCCCCAGCAAGGGGGCATTGTAAAATCAGCCGCCAGCAGGCCTAAACAAAGCAGGATAAAGCACTTTCTCATTATGGCAATTAGCTGGTTAAGCATAATAGTACTCTTCTGCCGGAATTAGCCTCGAACAAGCCCTTTATTTCGTAACGATCTCGACCTTTGCCCTTTTTCTGAGTTCGCCGAGCCAGGCATCCTGGGTCATTCCCTTTTCCTGCACCCCCCTGGCGACGAGTTTGGAGATCAGGATATCCCTTTCGAGCCTTTTTTCGAAAGCGCCCCCGGTCATCCCATGATTTTGCAGAAACTCCTCAAAATCCTTGTCGGAGAGCTTGAGGGTCTGCTTGACGGCGGCGATCCTGTCGGCAAGCTCCTGCGGGGTTACGGCGATCTTTTCCCTGGCTGCCTCGGTTGTCATGATTTTGTCCTGAATCAGCCCATCGAGTATCTGTTTTCTCATATTCGCCGCGGTCGCCCGGGCCTCGGGGGTGGAATCCAGTTGGCCGCTTTTCCCGGACATCTTTTTATAGACGGCAAATTTCTTATCAAGTTCCGCGGTTGTAATCTTTTCCCCGTTGACGATGGCGACCGTTGCCCCGCCGCCTGAGAGCGGGTTCGGCAGCAGGCCCGTAAAAATCAGCAGGGCCGCGCCCCCCAAAACCACCAGCACAACGACCAGAATCGCATAGAGATTTTTTCGGCCCGGTTCCTTCTGCTCCAGAGGAGGAGGCGCCGTTTCCTCGTTTTTCACTTCGTTGTCTTTGACTTCCTTGCCGCATGCTCCGCAGACCGCCATCCCGTTTGCCAGGGCGCTGCCGCAGTGGGGACATTCCAAATTTTCCATTTCTTTTCAACCTCCCGGTATTTTCATCAAAACCTCGGGCGGCCTATGCCATAAGTGACCGACAAAGTAAAGGAAAGAAAAACCAAAGCTACCTTTCGCTGCTTTGGCGGCGCTGGGCAACCCGCTCTTTCAGCGCGGCATCAATGCGCGCCTGCCAGCCGGGGCCGGCAGTGCGAAAATACTCCAAGACATCACGGCTGTAACGAACGGTGACGAAGAGAAAAAAAGGGCAGGCTCCTTATTATAGTGACAGGCTGTTCTTCAGCGCCATGTCCACCTTTTCCATGAGCTCGTCGGGGAGAGTCGTAAGCTTGGACCCGCTTTTCTCGGTCTTCTGGGCACTCGCAATAAATCTGTCCCCTTATGGTAGATATGATATGAATTATGATATGAATTATGGTTGACAAAGGCGTACAATTGCCATAATATTTCTACGAAAGTTCAATTGATTATTTCTTTCGTTTGTTCGATAGAGGAAGATGATGTCCGGAAATCATCTCATACACACCGCCCTCGGCGTTGAATTGATCAGGAAATTAACGGCGGCAGGAGACCGTATCTTCACAAATGATCGTGCCCGGGAGCTTGCTCCGTCTGTGGGCCTTTCGGAAAGCTATTTGCGCCAGGCGCTTCATCATTTGACGAATTCGGGATGGATCATCCGCCTGCGGCATGGTCTCTATTCCATTTCGTCCACTGTCCCCGGCGTGTCCCCAATCCATGAGTTTGAGATAGCCATGCATCTGGTCAATCCCGCCGCTGTCAGCCACTGGTCGGCACTGCAATATCATGGTTTAACTAAGCAAATCCCGCGGAATGTTTATATCACAACATCATCGCCCTCCATTCCCCGCTTGCGCGGAGCAAAGAAAGAGACGGCGAAAGCCGGCTATTCGGTCGGCGATGTTTGCTACCGCTTCGTTCAGGTCAAGCCGGCAAGGTTTTTCGGCATGGAGAATGTCTGGTGTGGGGATGCCCGGATTACCATGACTGACCCAGAGCGAACTCTCCTCGACGGTCTCGCCATGCCCCAACTCTGCGGGGACTTCGCTGAGGTTATGCACGCCTTTGAAACGAGGGGCGACCAACTGGATGTTGAACGCATCACCGGATATGCACTCAAGCTTGATGCGGCGGCAGCAAAGCGGTTGGGTTGGATCATGGAGAGGAATGGCGTCGCTGAGACACGCCTCCGCCGCCTGGCTGAAATTCCCATCAAGGGTTACCGGACCCTCGATTCCACGGGGCCGCGCCAAGGCACATGCAACCGGCGTTGGATGATCCAGGAAAACCTCCCCGGAAGGCTTTTACCATGAAACCACTGCGCCTGCGTCTCGAAGAAGAGCGTAAACGTCTGGGCATTCCCTGGGATGTCCTGGAAAGGGATTATCTTATCTCCTGGATTCTGGCGGGGATCAGTCATATTGATGCGCTCCGCGAAACCCTTGTTTTCAAGGGAGGCACTGCTCTGAAGAAATGCTATTTCGGAGACTATCGCTTTTCGGAGGATCTGGATTTCTCCTCTTTGGGGAATGCGCCCAGGGGCAACGAGATGGAGCGGGCGATGCGCGATGCCGGCAATATGGCGGCCAAACTCCTTGATGTGTATGCTCCAGTAGAAATTGTCTGCGAGCGATATACGGAAAATGACCCGCACCCCGGCGGCCAGGAGGCGTTCATCATCCGAGCCCGCTTTCCCTGGCAGAGAACGCCGCAAACGCGTCTGATGATCGAGGTAACGATGGATGAAAAGATTCTCCGACTCCCGGAGAACCGCAAGATAATCCACGAATACGGAGAGCTGCTGGACGCTTGTTTGCGCGTCTATGCTTTAGAGGAGATTATTGCGGAGAAGTTGCGGGCGATACTACAGCACGTTGAAAAACTGAATACAAGGGGATGGAGCCGCTCCCGCTCCCGCGACTACTATGATCTGTGGCGAGTTCTGGACGTCTTCAGGGTCCGCATGAATCTCTCCGGCTTTGAGTCATTTTTGCAGGAAAAGTGTGCAGTCCGTGGCGTTACCTTCAGGGGACCTGACGACTTTTTTGATGTAAAGATGCTTTCCTACGTCGAGAAGACCTGGGAGCAATGGTTGGGGCCCCTCGTGCCGGGATTGCCATCTTTCGATACGATAATCAATTCGCTACGTCCGCAGATTGCAGCATTGGTCGAGAAAAAATAATCATTTAGCATCCGGATGGCCGATTTTCCCGGTATTTTCATCAAAACCTCGGGCGGCCTATGCCATAAGTGACCGACAAAGTAAAGGAAAGAAAAACCAAAGCTACCTTTCGCTGCTTTGGCGGCGCTGGGCAACCCGCTCTTTCAGCGCGGCATCAATGCGCGCCTGCCAGCCGGGGCCGGCAGTGCGAAAATACTCCAAGACATCACGGCTGTAACGAACGGTGACGGGTTCTTTCGCCGGTCTCTCTTGAGCCCCCCGCTGCCCCGGCCTTCGTTTCGGAAATACCGCCAAAAGATCCTGCGGCAACACCTCAGCAGCAGGTCGAAAAAACTTCATATCTTCCCTGGTCAATTCCCGAACTTCCCCAGATTTATCGGTCAGCGGTTTCATCTTCGTAATTATCCGGTCAGCATCAAAAACTCTGCGGCGGGAATCAGAAAACAGTTGTCAGGGAATGCTTCTGCTCTGTCCAGATCGCGGACGATTTGATAGCAGGGGAGGTTCAGCAGCCGACCAAAATGCCGGATAGCCGGGGTGATCTCCCGCCCGCCTTCTGTTGCCTCGAAAAGGGCCAGTGGCTTGTTGTCCTTAACCAGCACGAAATCGACTTCCCGTTTCGCCGTGTCGCGGATGTACATGACCTCGAAAATTCCGAGGCCCGTTTCCGTGAAGCGTGCAGTCATTCTCATGAGACTGACCGCCAGGAAGTTCTCAAAACGGGGTCCCGCCTCCTGCAGCATTGACCAGTCGTAGAAGTATAGTTTGGGCTCCTTCTTCAGCGAGCGCTGGATCTGCCTGTGCCAGGGCCTGATCGTGAATGCCAGATACACCTCCTTTAGAATCTCGATCCAATTGAGGACCGTGCTGTGGTGGCAATTCAAATCCTCCCGCAGGGAATTGACACTCAGGGGCGCCCCGATCTTTGAGGGGAGGAGCTCGACCAGATGTTCGAGTCCCCGGATATCGGCGATGCGAGTCAGGTCGCGGACATCCTCCTTGGTCAGAAGAGTCTTGTAATCGGTCTGCCAGCGGCGGTGAAATTTCGGCGACGCCTTCAGGAAAGGTTCCGGAAAACCGCCCCAACGGATCAATCCACCCAAGGCCTCCCGGGGTTTGTCTGTAACGACCTTTCTGACCTCCCGCAGCAGACCGTCGCCATTTCCAAGGAGCAGATCGTCGGTCAGAACGAAGGAAAAATCTGCCGTCGCCTCGGCCAGCCCCAAAGGGAACATCCGGTACGAAAAGTATCGGCCCACCAGCGAATCTCCCGACTTTCGATACATTCCCAGACGCGAACTTCCGGTGACCAGAAGCTGGATCTTCTCCCTGTTGGAATCGTAAAATCCTTTGAGAATATCCCGCCAGTTTTTCTGCTTGTGGATTTCGTCGAACACAATCGGAACGGGTTCGCCTTTGTATCGTTCCTCGACGATGTTTTTGAAAAAGAGCGGATTTCTACGGTATTCCGCAATGGTGGCAGGATCATCCCAGTTGAAATACATATCACTGCATCCGGCGGAGCTGAGCCAGTTTCGGGCAAAGGTCGTCTTGCCTACCTGCCGGGGACCGGTCAGGAAGATCATCTTGTCCGCCGTCATTTCGGGATCGAACAGGTATCTCGCCACCAAACGTTCCATGGCGATAAAATTTCATACATGCGAAAGAAAATCAAGATATATTTTCATGGTTGCGGAAAAATATCCCGATCTTAAAACCGTGGATGCCGTTCAGATTGCCGCAGCGCTCGTCTGAGAAATCCTGGCATATATCCTCGCAACACGTTACTTAAATAAGTCTGAATGTGTCCCGGTTCTTCCTGCCATTTATGGTCCCGATATATTGAATCCAATTTTTCTCCGCGCTTGTCTTTAATCCCGGTTCAATACGGGCGCGAACCATAGCGCTTTTTATTTTAGCCGCTGTTTTATTCATGATTTTATTTCCCCCTGCGGCAGAGATTCAGCACATACGGGGTACACCGTCAAATATTTCTTCAACTTCAATTGACACAACCGCCTGTACTGAATATACTACACATGATTTAAACGCTGAGGGGAAGAGGATGCCGGAAGAGACTTTTGGTCGGCCCGAGGAAGATGTGGAAACCGGGCAGGAGGTGCAGGAACCCAGAATGTACCGGGTGCTCCTCCACAACGACGATTATACGACGATGGATTTTGTGGTGGAGATTCTCATTGCCGTTTTCCATAAGCCGGCGGCCGAGGCGACCCGGATCATGCTCGACGTTCATAAGAAAGGGACGGGCGTCTGCGGCGTTTATACCTACGATATAGCCAGAACGCGGGTGGCAATGGTTCATAAGTTGGCCAGAAAGCGGGAGTTTCCGCTGAAGTGTTCCCTTGATGAGGTCTGAGCGTTTTTATGGAAATTGGCGGGACGCGCTCCGCCGCGTCCGGGGCGGTTGTCTGAAGGGGAAACCATCATAAATCAACAAATTATGCATGCATTTTTAGGTGCAAGGAGCATTCTTAGATGAAGATAAGTGAAAGCCTCAACCGGATAATCATGGCCGCCTACGCCGAGGCGAACGTCAGAAGGCATGATTTTATAACGCCGGAGCACCTTCTCTACGCCTCTCTTTTTTTTGACGAGGGGAAGGAGATCATCGCCGGCTGCGGCGGGGATCCGTCCCGCTTGCGCAAGCTGGTCGAAAAGCACCTCGAGGAAACCGCTTCCGTCGCGGGGGCGATGAACCGGGCGGCCCAGTCCGCCGGTTTTCAGAGCGTCCTGGAGAGGGCCGCCTGGCATACAACATCCGCCCAGAAAGAGATGCTGGAACTGGGAGACGTGCTGGTTTCCATTCTTGAGGAAAGGGAATCCCACGCCTCCTATTTTCTGCAGCGGGAGGGGATCACCCGCCTTTCCATTCTCGAATATATCTCCCACGGAATTGCCTCCCCTCCGGGAGCGGAGGAGACGCGGCGAGGGGGGGGCGGGCCGCAGTCCGGCGACTATGCCCAGGAAGACAGGGAAAAGCAGAACAAGTTTCTCCGCTCTTTCACGACGGAACTGGTGGCAAAGGCCCGGGCCGGCGAGATGGATCCGCTGATCGGGCGCGAAGAGGTCCTGCAGCGGACGATCCAGGTGCTCTGCCGGCGCTTCAAGAACAATCCGGTGCACGTCGGCGAGGCGGGAGTCGGCAAAACGGCGATCACCGAAGGTCTGGCCCAGCTTGTCGCCAGGGGAATGGTTCCCCAAAAACTTAAAAATGTGGAGATATATTCGCTGGATATGGGATCAGTGCTGGCGGGCACCCGTTTCCGGGGCGATTTTGAAGAGCGCCTGAAACGCATTCTCGCGGAGCTGCAAAAAAAGGAAAACGCCGTCCTCTTTATCGATGAGATTCATAACATTATCGGCGCCGGGGCGGTTTCCAGCGGTTCGCTCGACGCCTCCAACATCCTGAAGCCGGCCCTCGTTTCCGGGAAACTGCGCTGCATCGGTTCGACCACCTATGACGAATACCGGAAATATTTCGAAAAGGACGGCGCCCTGTCGCGGCGTTTCCAGAAGGTCGAGGTTCCGGAACCTTCCGTTGAGGAGACGGTGTGTATCCTGGAGGGAATCCGGCAGCGCTATGAGGAATACCACCAGGTTGCCTATTCGGAGGATGCCCTGCGGATGGCCGCCGAACTTTCCGCCCGGTACGTCAGCGACCGCCGCCTGCCGGACAAGGCGATCGACGTGATCGACGAGGCGGGCGCCCTGATTTCGATGAATCTTCAGGAGACCGAAAAAGCGGTTGAAGCCGCGGCAATCGGCGCCGGTGAGATAGAGAAGGTTGTGGCCCGCATCGCCAGAATTCCCGAGCGGACGGTGTCTTCGACAGAGGTGGAAAAACTCCGCGATCTCGAAGGCGAACTGAAAGCCCGGGTTTTCGGGCAGGATGAGGCGGTGACCCGGGTTGTGGATGCCATCAAGCGGGCGCGGGCGGGTTTCCGCGAGCCGGACAAGCCGGTTGCCTCGCTGCTCTTTGTCGGCCCCACGGGGGTAGGCAAGACCGAACTGGCCCGCCAGCTTGCCTTGATCCTCGGCTTGCCGCTGTTGCGCTTCGACATGGGCGAGTATCAGGAAAAACATGCCGTCGCGAAATTCGTCGGGGCGCCTCCCGGATATGTCGGCTATGAAGAGGGGGGGCTGCTTACCGAATCCATCCGCAAGAACCCGCACGCCGTCCTGCTGCTCGACGAAATCGAGAAGGCGCATCAGGACGTCTTCAACTCGCTGCTTTCGATCATGGATTATGCGACGCTCACCGACAACAACGGCAAAAAGGCCGATTTTCGCAATGTCGTTCTGTTGATGACCTCGAATGCCGGCGCGCGGGAGATCGGCCGGCCGACGATCGGCTTCGAGGGGCAGCCGATCCAGCGCAATGCCGTTTACAAGGAGCTGGAGCGAACCTTTTCACCGGAATTCCGCAATCGCCTGGATGCCGTCGTCAATTTCAATGCCCTGAATGATGAAATTGTTCTGCGGATAGTCAAGAAGGCCATCGCCGAATTTTCCGGGCAGCTTGTCGCCAAAAAGGTGCTCTTCACGGTCAGCGACGAATGCTGTGCCTGGCTCGCCCGCCGGGGTTATTCCGCAGAGTTCGGGGCGAGAGAAATTGCCCGCCTTGTTCAGGAAAAGATCAAGGGGTTCTTTGTGGACGAGGTGCTTTTCGGCCGCCTGCGCGAGGGCGGCGAAGCCGTTGCTGCCATTGAAAAAGATGATGTCGTAATCAGGGTAACCCATGCCGGCATATCGACTGACTGACGAGATTCTCTTTCCCCCGGTAGAATTAGCGGAACCGGACGGACTTCTGGCCATAGGCGGCGATTTGTCGTCCCGGCGGCTCCTTGCCGCTTATAGCGCCGGCATTTTTCCCTGGTACAGCGAAGGCGAGCCGCTCCTCTGGTGGGCGCCGGATCCGCGTTTTGTCCTTTTCCCGGCGGAGCTGCGCGTCTCCCGGAGCATGAGGCAGTTTCTCAAGAAGGGAATAGTCGAGACAACCTTCGACAGGGCGTTTCCTGCGGTGATCTCCGCCTGCGGCAGCCGCCCGCGTCCCGGGCAGGACGGAACCTGGATCACCCTGGAAATGGTTGATTCTTACAGCAAGCTGCACGAACTCGGTTTTGCGCATTCCGTTGAGGTCTGGCAAGACGGGACAATGGTCGGAGGTCTCTACGGGGTGTCGCTGGGACGCGTGTTTTTCGGCGAATCGATGTTTTCGGCAATTCCGAACGCCTCCAAGGCAGCCTTGATCGCGCTTGTTTCTTTTCTGTGCGAGCGGGGATTTGACCTCATCGATTGTCAGGTGGAGACCGGACATCTGAGGAGCCTGGGCGCCTGCTTCATTGCCCGTGAAGAATTCTGCCGTCTGCTGCATGATTCGCTGCGCCGGGAAACCCTGAGGGCCAACTGGGGAGAAAGCGGACAACGGCCGCGCGCGTTTCTTCAGGAAACTTGACTTCTTGATTCATAAGGTTTTATAAAGCGCGACAATATATGGGAGAGGCGCGTCAGCCGGCTTTCCCGGGATAAGAGACGTTGGGAAGTTTCTGCACTTCTTATGCGGGGAGGGATTAAATGGGCGAAGGAATATGTGATTACACAAGGTTTATTGTCGATTTGCGGCGTCACATGTGGATGGAAGGCGTTGAAACGGAACTGCGCCGTCTTATCTGGCAGATTGCCGTTACCGGAAAGTACATATCCGCGAAAATCCATGAGTCCAACAGAAAACTGGCCGGCTTCCAGAACCTCTATGGAGAGGACCAGCTTTCCCTGGACAGGAGCGCGGATGAAATTCTCAAGACCCAGCTCCAGTACTCAGGCTTTGTCCGGGAGTACGCATCCGAGGAACAGGACACCGTGATTCAGATAGGCGGCAAGGGGACGGAGCAGTATTTTGTCACGGCCGATCCGCTGGACGGATCCTCGCTCGTCGATACCAACCTCGCGATCGGCACCGTCATCGGCATTCACAGGGAATCGATGTTCGCCTGCGGCAAGGATACGATGGTGGCGGCGCTTTACATAACCTACGGACCGCTCATCACGATGGTATATTCCGCCGGAAATGGAACCCACGAGTTTGTTCTCAACCGGGAAGGCGAATACGTCCTGTCCCAGGCAAACATCATGATGAAGGAACGGGGCTCCATCTACAGCCCCGGCGGGATCCGGCGCGATTGCGAAGATGGGCACCTCAAATATCTGGAGTATCTGGAAGCCGCAGGGTACAAGCTGCGCTACAGCGGCGGTTTTGTCCCTGACATCAATCAGATACTGATAAAGAGGGGCGGGGTGTTCACCTACCCGGCCCTGAAAAATAATCCCCGCGGCAAGCTGAGAATGCTCTTCGAACTGCAGCCGCTGGCCTTCATCGTTGAACAGGCGGGCGGGAGCGCCACCAACGGCCATGAGGATATCCTCTCGCTCCGGATCGATGACCTCGACCAGCGTTGCCCTATTTACATCGGCAGCCGCTTCGAGGTTGCCAAGGCGCAGGAATTTCTAACGGCATAATTGTCGGGCGAGCGAGGATGTCCAGCCCCACGATTTCACCGGAGCCGAAGTTCTTTTCGAAGTGAGCCATCTTCGGTCGTAAAAAGTGAACAGCCCTGTCTTCTTGACTGGCCCACTTCCACACCCTACTTTCCGACTTTTCTACGGAGCCTGTAATTTTTGCCACGTATGTTGCAACTATGCCTTCATTCCAGGATCGCCTTCATAAAGGCGTCCGCCGGATCCGCGTAGAAGACAATGTTCACCTTTGTCGCCATTTCATCCGGCAGCTCCAAAAGTTGCCGGCGCGCAGAAACTGGCATGAGAAGCTGGGCGGCACCTTTTTCGACTCCCAACCCGGCGACGGCAACCGGGTTGGGGATCATCTCCACTGACCCTCCCAAGTTGAGCGAGCCCACAATGATAAGTCCTCCCTTCGTGCTCCTCTCCATCAGGCATCCGCACAGCGCCACCAAAACCGGCAGTCCCAGACCGTGGCCCGATCTGTCCGTGTCCATTGCCCGCAACTGCACCGAAAACTCATGATTGCGGGGATCGCGATCCCCAACGAGGGACTTTGCCTGCGTGTAAAGATTTTGCTCTCCAAAACGGACGCTTTCTCGAAACGCCGGCGGAACAGGTGCATTCAGTATCTTCACACCATTACCCGGGCCGCACGTCGCTTCAATGCGATAGAGAGACGGCGCCGCATCCTGTCCGCCCGGACTTATCGCCCATACCTGTCCGGGAGGCAGTGGATCCACTTCGATTGCTTCATCACTGTGAAGCTCGGGTGTCGAAACAAATTGTTCTACACCGTCCACGCCCATGAAGTAACTAAAGTGAGTATTGCGGAACTCTGTCTTCAGGCAGCGTTTCTGTTGCTCCTTGACGCGACGTCGCGACTCCAGAGCAATCCGGATGATAAACTCAAACTCCTCATCTGGGATCGTTGCCTCCGGGTCTGGAAAGAGCAGTTTGAGCAGACCGCTGATGGTTTTGTTGACCGCCTCTATATCCCTGCCGCTCAACGCGCCTCCCCAATGCGCCCGGCCTTGCAGCGTCGATATTCGCGTCCCTTCGCGCAGCTTCGTCCAGCACTCGGAGAGGTAGTC